>JAAAPI010000285.1 GCA_009908325.1 Verrucomicrobiota bacterium
CGCTCTTTGATATCCTCAAGATGGCTTGCCGCTACTGCTGGGGGCAAGATAACGCATTTCAGTGGACGACCGAACGGGAATTTACCGAAGCTCTGGGGGATGCCTTGGACCATGGGCGCCGGCCGCCGAGTTCTGTGGGCGGGATTGGCTATCGACGAGATCGCGCGCCGAACCCGGACTGTCCGGAATGCAGCGGGCAAGGCCTTGACCAGGTCCGGATTTCTGATTCGGCACAATTGCCGGATGGAGCCGCGCACCTGATATCCCGGCTCAGCACCGGCCCACACGGCCTGAACCTCACGCTCCGATCGCCTCGGGACCTCCTAAGCGCTCTGCAGACGCTGCAGGCCATGTCGGAGGCCAACGGCGATGGAGCGCGAGACATGGAGAATGTCATCCTGCTTCCCAGAACCGAACCGAGCGAGACCGTCGAGGAATCCCTCGTTCGGGATGTTGAGCCGTAGGAGCTGGACGATGTCTGAGAGCTGTTTCTGGAAACCGACCCCGCGACAAGAAGCGTTTCTGGCATGCGGCGACCCCGAAGCACTCTATGGGGGTGCGGCCGGCGGTGGCAAAACCGATGCGCTGCTCATCGCAGCCTTGTGCCTTGGCCATCCCAGCGGTGGCATAAAAAACCCTGAATACGCCGCTTTGATCCTGAGGAAGTCAAAGCCGGAGCTCAAAGAAATCGTGGAGCGGGCGAGCGTGCTCTATCCTGTTGTTTCGCCCGCGGCGCAATTCCTGAGCTCCAAATTTCTTTGGAAGTTTCCGAGTGGAGCGCGCGTTGAATTCGACCACGTGCGCAATGAGCAGGATGCGCAGCGCTTCAAGGGGCGAGCGTGGAACTTCATCGGGTTTGACGAGCTGACCCTTTTCGACGAAGCCACCTTCCGAATGGTCTCTACGCGTTGTCGCAGTCCAAATTCGGAGCTGCCGACCTTTATACGCGCCACAACAAATCCTGATGGGCCAGGGCAATCCTGGGTGATGCGGTATTTTGGGATCGAGGAGAAGGGGGAGGCCGTTCGGCGGCAGGTTGCCGTCGAAGACTTGGACCGTGGGGTGCGCCGATTACGCTATCAATCGTTCATCCCAGCGCGATTGTCAGACAATCCTCATCTCGACAGCCCCGACTATCGCGACAAGCTGTTGAGCTTGCCGGAAGATCAACGTGACGCACTTTTTCATGGGCGTTGGGTGATCCAGATGCCGGACGGCGCCTATTACGAACACGCGCTCAAGAAGATCGATCGCGAGGGGCGGATCCGCGATGTCCCATATGAGCCGCAGGCCCCCGTCAATACGTTCTGGGACATCGGGTATAGCGACTGCACGGCGATCTGGTTTCACCAATCTGTCGCGGGGGAGCACCGTTTCCTCGACTGCTACGAAGCCAGCGGTGAAAGCCTGGAACACTACGCCAAGGTCCTGCAAAGCCGCGGCTATAATCTTGGCGGGGTGCATTATCTGCCGCATGACGCTGGCAATCACAGCCTGCAGACGGGCAGAAGTCATGTGGACATGTTGCGGACTATGATGCCTGGCCTGCGGTTTGACATCGTGCCTCGCGTCAATGATCTGCTGACCGGCATCAACCAGACGCGGCTCAAGCTCGAAGGCAACGTGTTCTTTGATCGTGAGAAGACGGCGCAGGGCGTCGAGGCGCTGCGCTGGTATCGCAAGAAGCAGAACTCCGATCAAAGCAGCTTTCTTGCCAGCCCTGTGCGCGACCAGCACACCCATTTGGCGGACGCATTTCGGCAATGGGGACAGGTCGATCAGATTGGTCACAGGACCTCCAATACCCGACTTCGGAAGGCGCGTATCAGTGCTATGGCGGTCTGATCCGCCACGTTCTTTGACAATTGAATATACGGGTGCGCCTGTTTGCGGTTTATGTGCCGACCTGCAGGGGCTTGAACAGTCCCGCGCTCTTCAAGGGGCCGCGCGTGACAGCGTTCTTGAAGATTTGTAGCCTATGGGCTACATAAAGAAAAGTTCGTAATAAAGCAAACCGACACCTTTTCTTCCTGGCTACGCAATTTGCGAGACCAACGCGCGAAGCAGAAAATAACCGGTCGGTTGCAGCGTCTGAAGTTTGGGCATTTCGGCGATGTAAAGCCTGTTGGCCATGGCGTGAGTGAGTTGCGCATCCATGAGGGAAAAGGCTACCGGGTATATTTTCGTCAGCAGGGGGAAGAGATCATCTTTCTGTTGTGCGGAGGTGACAAGAAAAGCCAGAAGACAGACATCGCACAGGCGCACCGCATCTGGAAGGAACTTGGAAATGAAACATGAAGTCACCGATTTCGATCCGGCCGAGTATCTTGAGAACGATGAAATGATCGCGGGCTATCTGTCGGATGCGCTGGGAACACAAGATCCCGCATTCATCGCCGACGCCATCGGCGTCGTTGCGCGAGCCAAAGGGATGAAGCGTGTCGCAGAAGAGGCAGGTGTTAGTCGTGAAAGCCTCTATCGTGCGTTAAGCGCCAGCGGAAACCCCGAGTTCGGCACCGTGCTCAAAGTATTGGCGTCACTCAACATCAAGCTGATTGCACAGCCTGATGCCGAAGGGTCGCACCACACGGCGGCTTAATGGGAGCTGTTTTCGTTTTGCGGGAGGGCGCCTATGTCTTTCTCCGTTAGGGCCCTGGCGCTGGTAGAGGAGGCGGCCGCTCTGCTCCAATAGGCCAATTTGCAAAACGAAGCTGGATATTTGCTTTGGAAACAATGGCAGATCGTCGTCCGGCGCTCGTTGTGCTTTGGGTGGGGACGTGTGAACTTTTGTGGGGGCCTTGAAGCTGCCGGCCTGTTCGGGGCCTTGCCGATGGGGCATCACGGTTCATGCGCGGTGGCCTGACGTGATATATCGGTCAGACTCCCGATAACGCCTCACAGATGTGTTGAATCTCCGTGCCCGTTCCGTATAGGAAGATACGACCGTAGATTGTGTTTCGGCGGGCAGTCCCGCGGGAGAGGGGTGGCGTCATGTTTTCCAAGCTTAGTGGTTTTCTAGTCGCATTGGCCGAAGCGCCGCGTCAAGTCAAACGCCGGCTCTTGCTGGGACTCGACACGTTGATCGCCCTGATCAGCCTTTATTTCGTCCTCGCTCTTCGGCTTGAAGACCTTGCCTTTTTTGGCCAGGCACCTTGGCAATACGCGGCGCTGTTCGCGTCAATGGTGTTTGCGACGCCAATCGTCCTGATCGCTTTACAGGTTCCGCTCATCAAGCTTGCAGCATTGGAGGGAAAAGGGACTTCAAGAATTGCTCTCGCAGCCAGCCTTCTCGGCATGATCCTGATTGTAGCTGGGTTCCTCCTGCAGGCTCTCTTACCGCGCTCAGTGCCCTTTGCCTTCGCGGCCACATTCTTTGCAATCACCTTGCTCAAGCGTATTGTGGCAGTCCAGCTGATCACCAATGCGGCACATCGAAACGGTACCACTGATCGTGTCGCTATCTTCGGCGCTGGCACAGCCGGCATGCAGCTTGCCGCCTCACTGCGTCAGGCGCGCGAATTGCGTCCGGTTTTCTTCGTCGACGATGATCCGAAACTCCACGGCCTTATGGTCGGTGGTCTACCGGTGTTTCCGCCCAAACTACTTGCCGGGAAACTGGAACACCACCAGGTCAATTACGTCCTTCTCGCGATGCCGTCGGCGGATCCGCATCGGGTCAAAGCGATTGCTGACGACATCTCCGGTCTCGGAGTCGAGGTCCGGTCATTGCCCTCCTATGTCGATATCATTGCCAATGATGAGAGCATTGGTGTGCGCACTGTGGCACCGGAAGAGCTTCTCGGTCGCGCAACTGTGGACCTTGATGTGCCCGAAATAGCGGATACCTATGCCGGCCGGGTCGCGATGGTGACAGGTGCCGGGGGCTCAATTGGTTCTGAGCTTTGCCGCCAGCTGATCGATTGCGGCCTGAAGAAACTGATCCTGTTCGAACATAGCGAGTTTGCTCTTTATTCCATTTTTGAGGAGTTGCTCGAGGACGACAAAGGTGCAGGGGTTGAGCTCATTCCGAGGCTCGGATCAGTTAATGATCGCCATAGGGTCGAAGATGTACTCACCGATGAGGAGGTCGATGTGGTTTTGCACGCGGCGGCCTACAAGCACGTGCCTATGGTTGAGCAGAACGAGATAGAAGGTGCGCGAACCAACATATTGGGGACACGTACCGTGGCTCAAGCAGCGGAGGCCGCCGCGGTAGAACGATTCGTGCTGATCTCCACCGACAAGGCAGTGCGGCCGACCAACGTGATGGGCGCGACCAAAAGACTGGCCGAATTGGCGGTTCAGGATATTGCCTCTCGCAGCATGAAGACAAAGTTTTCCATGGTTCGGTTTGGCAATGTTCTGGGATCCTCTGGATCGGTTCTGCCAGTGTTCCAGCGGCAGATCCTCACTGGCGGGCCGGTTACTGTCACGGATCCGGAAGTGACGCGCTTCTTCATGACTATCCCTGAGGCGGCACGGCTGGTTCTTCTTGCCGGCGCCTACTCAAGCGGTGGCGATGTGTTTGTCCTCGACATGGGGGAGCCAGTGAGGATCATTGACGTGGCCCGGCGCATGATCGAGTTGTCTGGACGGCGGGTCTATGACCCGAAGACGGGATGCGGAGACATTAGAATCGAAATCACGGGCCTTAGACCGGGTGAAAAGCGGTATGAAGAGCTCTTGATCAACGACCGAAATCTCTGCGAAACGCCTCATCACAAGATTTTGCGCGCACAAGAACACATGCTCAGCGAAGTTGAGATGCAAATGGTCTTTCGAGCGATCGAGAACGCGATCGAAGCCCAAGAGCCTAATGCGATACGCAATGTAATCGAAACGTGGGTAGACGGGTATCACTGTCCCCAGCAGCCAAAGCGGCATTCAATAGGTTCAAGGCTGTCTGGCACGTAAGCTTACGTATGAAGACTGAAGCACACCTGATCTTGTCCCCATTTCACCGGACACTCAGGCGGTTGTTGTTTGGGCTGCGATGAACTCGCGTGGCGAGCGCCATTTCAGCCCTGAGTGCGGATGGTTCTCGTTGTAATCCTCGACCCAGCCATCGATCAATCCGAGCGCGGTTTCCGCATCCGGTAAAGGTGTCACGCGCACGTAGTCGCGCTTGAGCTGACCTGCCAACTGGTCGCGGCATGATGCAACCACTCCCCCCCTCACGACCCGCTCTCAAGCTTCGACGGGCTCACCCCTTGGGCGCGTCATCTGTGGTTAAGAGAAGACCATAGGCTGAACAGAGCTGACCAACGCTTACAGATTTTCAAGGGAGCAGTTCATTCGGTATTCTCCACCCGCCTCGCGAAGTCGAATGCTGCCCTGACTTCTCGGACTGCGAGGAAGATAGATCGTGAGGCATTATGTTGAGAATTTCGGGCCAGATCACAGGCGGCGAATTGGATGAGGGACACGATGACTTCTTCGGCCTCATTTGTGTTTTTTGGTTTGTCTTCAGAAACTAGCGCGTCACACAATTCCGCAACCCGATCCGCTATGGAGTCTCGAACAAACATGACCAGCCTTCCCCGAATGAGTAGTTCCCGTGTGCACACGACCAACTAGTGACCATGCTTCATGTTCGGAGATTAAAATCAAGTTAGCTATAGCCATTTCTTGCCCATCGATTGTTTTAATCCAGTTGTCCTGCTCCGCGAAATCCTGGCCATTTAATCTGAGTTTTTCAAATCTTTAAAAACGACGAGGCGAGCGCGAAAGTGTATGCAACTTTTCGCGAAGGAACCGATGGTGGGCAGAGGTGGCCCGAGAAATCTGAACAGTTGAGTTAGGTGGATTTTCCGCTCCTGATCCGGCAGCGTGCCGGGACGAAGGAGCAAAGATGGCAAGACGACCGAGACGGAACCACAGCCCTGCGTCACCGGTCCGATGGTGCGCACCATTCTTGCCGCCCTTCACCGATTGCGAGCGCCACCCTCATGCGCGTGACTATGAGCGAGGCCCAAACGGAACGAAAGCGGCAGGGCAGGTCTGTCTGCTGCCCCGAAAAACCCGGTGGTTACCGCAGGATGACGCCGGTTGACGGCCTGATCCGCCCAAATCGGCCTCCTCGCACGGCAGTCGCGGCGATCAGTAGCACCGAACGCTTGACTCGCAGGCCGGGTCCGCCGATACAGACTTTATATGAAAGGCCACATGGGAAATGTCGGTTCTCAGTTCACGATTGCTGGAGAAAACATAGGGCATAACAAAGATGAAGCTTTCCAAGCGAATACCGGTCACTCCATATACTCTGCGAAAGGCGACGGTTTGCTTCAAAGCAGCAAAAGTTCTACTGGCGTCTATATTTTTCTATGTTTTGATTTTGGCGCCTGACCCCGTACGCGCTAGTTGCGAACCATTTTCTGTCCCAGAAGAATATCCTCTCGATACTATAGTGACAGAAATTTTCGAAAGCGATTTGGAGGGGAATCAACGACAGCCAGGCAGTTTCACTGAGACATGGGCAAAGTATACGTTGAATCCAGTTTCAAAACCTGCGAGTTCGCTTATACACATTGCATTGGGCTATCGGGCAATTGAAGGTGGTTTTCACGCAGCGGCTTTAAGTAGCTTTGAGATCGCTTTCGTTCAGACAAATATCAGCAATCTCTGCGAGAGTAAGCTCCTTCAGTTTCTGATTTTTTCAGGTAGGGCTCACTCCACACTTGCCGTTATGGAAGGCAATTCAGCAGTAATGTCCCGGCCCGCACTTGGCGCTGGAACATATCGCACTGTGACATCTTCATTGAACCGACCCGAAGCGCGGCTCGTTTCTGACGATCTAGAGCTGCTTGCATGTGTTGTGCGACAGTTTGCTATTCGCCGAAATTTGGTTGATGTGAATCAATCAATAGAAAGTTGCTTGGAGGGTTAGCGGTGCCGACAAACGTTCAGGTATTTAACGGACAAACGTTTTTTATTTCGTTCGAAGCATTTTCTTACATCTATAGTATGCGCGAGAACCCTATTCCAATTGGATTCGGAAATTGGGGAATTTCTAATGACATTGCAAGTACACGTATCTAGAGCACTATGCAGAGAAGTATGACTTGACCGGAAGTTATGAGAATTCTGGTTCTCAGATATTCGCATTGGATAACTTGCTCGGCCCCAACGGCATTCTGGCGTCAAGTATGGAAGATCTTGATACCGTTACTTCCGCACTTGAAGTGGCCAATATTTATTATACCGCTGTAAGGGGTGAGTCTTTCGGTCCGGACGTCGTCTCGCAGGCATCTACGATCCATGCTAGGTCATTAGATATTGCATTCGCCAATTTACTGGAGGATCTCGGCCAAGTTAGTCCGGGAATTAGCAGTGAAAAGAAATTAGAGATTGTTAACGCGCTGGCTTTGAGTCTCGTGGCCTTTCCAGCCTCGTCTACTGATATCGTCGACTCTCGTATTCAAATCGAACGCTACGGGGACGGATACTTGTCAGTGTTGGCTGGTTACGTCGCACCAGACTTTTGGACACTTTTGTTTAAAGGCACTGAAGGAGATCCATTCTTTGAAGCGCTTCAGAGCGGTGCCTTTGTTGACCTGCAAGTTTTGAATTTTTCCGGGATGGAAGATCCAATCTTCGTCAATGCTAGTAACAATTCGGTTGAGATTGAGGGTGGCGCAAACACCATAGCGATAGAAAACATAGCAGAAATAGTCGGTGGGTCGGCTGCGGACACTTTGATTGGTTCAACAGAAAGCACCTCGATATCAGGTGGTAGCGGAAATGATGTGATCCTCGCTGGTGACGTATCTAGCACTCTAAAGGGCGGCACAGGTCAAGACATGTGACCGTCTTTTGCACCCGCTCTGGCGCGGCCCCGATGTGGCCTGTTACGCTGCGGGTGCAGCGTAACGCCAAGGCATCAACTCGTCCAGTCGTGTGATCTTGTGATCGGCGAT
>JAAAPI010000261.1 GCA_009908325.1 Verrucomicrobiota bacterium
CCAGCTTTCCAGATAATGCGAGGCTGCGATGTGCACATCCGCCGCCTGCGACGTCTCATTGACCGCGCCCCCGAAGTAAATGCTCTCCGCAGCCTGCCCCATCGCGCCGAACCATTCCAGATCGACCGGTGCGTCGTAAACCGGATTACCCCCAAGCATGACGAGGGTTTGAACATCGCCCGTATTGAGCCGATTCACCGCCGCTTCGATCCCATCGGCGGCGTCGGGCACTTCCACATAGCGCAGCGGTGCCCGGAGCATCGCATTGATCGCCATGACAATCGCATGCACCGACTGTGGGAGGTGCTCACCCGCCACGACGATGGCGTGTCCGCGATGGGCCGAAAGATCAGCAGCGCACTCGTCGACCCATTTGGCGTCGACATTGAGGCCACCGGCGGCTTGTTGCAGGCTGCCCGGAAGCCCCGGGACGCCGAATGCCAGTGCGAGCTTGGCAATGAAAGCACCCATTTGGCTGCTGCCCAGGCGCAGGCGGTGATCCGCCATCGAACCGGTGGACGACAAAGCACTCTCCACCGTGTAGAGGCGGCTCATCTTGTCCGCGTCCTTCGAGGATTGGACCTTGCGGGTCTTGACAAAGTCGCGGGCCAGACCCGTGGAGGCATCCGCATTCTGTAGAAAGTCGGCATCCAGCGAAAGGACGCGTTTGGCCCGGTCGAACTCCGGGATGGTGCGAAGTGTTTTTCCAAAGACCGCTTTCGCCGCACGTTCCGAGGCGCTTTGATCAATGGGGTTATACTCGGCCCAGGTCGCCTCGGGGAATGTTTCTTTGATTCGGGCAACCAATCCAGCCCGGCTGGGCGATGTGCTCGGCTCGGCCAAAAAGACCAGGCCCGCGCCTCCATCCGCACCATGCTTCTCGTGAATCGCAGCGAGGCGATCCCGCACGGCGTTCGGGTTGAGGCTGCTCTTCGTGGCACGATCCGGGTCGTAGAGATCGAGCACACTGGCCTGCGTGTAGACGGAGGTCGCACCACCGTAGGGCTGGTAGCTGGGGTTGCCCTCGATTTTGGTGGGGCGGCCCGAGTGGGTCTCCACGATGACCGGGATGTTGTCGCGGGCACCGGGCTGGGAGGAGGTGTAGTAAACCGGCACCCCGGGGATCAACGACTCGGGTGCCTTCGAATAGGGCCGAATGATTTTTTCGGGGCGACGGCAACCCGTCATACCCAAACCGGCCAAGCCGAACGAAGCAGCCATGACCTTCATAAACTGGCGACGGTTGACGCCCTCCATCTCGGAGGCACCAGCGGGGAATTCGCGCTCGACCCAGTCTTTGAAAGCGGGCGTTTCCGCGAGGTCGTCGAGACTCTTCCAATAGCGGGGACCTGAAAATTCAGAATGTTTCATGTAATAAAAATAGCTCCATTAACGATGGCAACCCGAGCAGCTCTGTGGCGGGTTGACTTTCCAGTCGTGGACGAAGGCGATCGCTTCTTCGTCATACTCTTTGGTCTCAGGGCGCTCCCAGTCGAGATTGTAAACCTCCTCGGGCGGACGAATGTATTCTTCCGGATTGCGGTGGCACTCCAGGCAAAACGCCATACTAAGTGATTCGGCGTGGTGCACCACTTCCATCTCGTTGACCTGACCATGACACTCCACGCAGCTAATCCCCCGGTTTACGTGAACGGCGTGGTTAAAGTAAACGTAGTCCGGCACCGCATGCACCCGCACCCAGGGGATCGGCTCTCCCGATTCGTAACTGTCGCGCACCATCGCGAGTTGCGGATCGTTTTGGCGCACCATACTGTGGCAAGTCATGCAGACCTCCGTCGCCGGAACATTTGAGTGCGCCGCGCGGTCCACAAAGGTATGGCAATAGCGGCAGTCGATCTCCAACTGCCCGGAGTGCAGGGCGTGGCTAAAAGCAACTGGCTGCGTCGGCGCATAGCCCACGCGGGTATACTTCGGCGTCGCATAATAGGTGACACCCAAGACAACCGCCGTCGCGAGCAGCGTGATTGCGACGATTACTTTGATCGGGATCGTGTTGACCCACTTTGGAAATACATTGGCCATTACTTGGTGCTAATAAAATCGGTGGTGCTAAACTGGAAAGATAGCGTGGGCGACAGAGCGGTCGGCAAAGACAGCGGCTCTAGAGCCGACCGCCGGTCTGGCGGGGCACCGCACCGTGCGCCCTGCGGACACGGGAAAATGGGCCCGGTGCTGTAACGCGGTCCGGTGATGCGCTTGTGTTCTGCCCCGAAGATCCCCCGCCTGTCTCTCCGGATCTCCCAGAGACTGGAGAGGCCGCAGTCGAAGATGCGGAGAGGGCGAAGACCGACGCAATCGCCAGTCCAGTGCGTTTCAAAAATCCCTTTCGGTTCGTCGTCGTTTTGCTTTCCATGCCGAGTAAAAAAGGGTGAATAAAGAGGCAGTCTTTCGCATGGCAACCGTTTTTTCTCAATCATTTGCAAGTGGGCTAACGTATTGAATTAGACTTATTTAGCTAATGAGTATCAGTCTCAAATAAAAGAACCCGTTATGTCCTTCTGAGGCCGCATTTTTACGCGGCTTCACGAAACTGTCGGCTCTCATCTAACCAGATTCCCGGAAGCGCTTGGCTTAAAACAGGCCGGTGCGAAATAAGGCCTAAAGATTTTTGCCATAAGTCCGACTGATTTACTTACCGCCCGACCGCAAAGCCCGCGTCGTCACCCAAAAACTGGAGACGAGCATGATCAAAGCGGCCATAATCGGATGCAGTATGCCCGCAGCGGCTAGAGCCATTCCAACCACATTATAGCCGGCGGCATATTTAAGGTTTCCCCGCAGGCGTTGCCGGATGCCCCGTGCCAATTCGACGGCTTCCGGGATCGCCTCGATCCGGTCGGCCGTCAACTGCCCCATCGCGACCGAGCGGGCCAGCGCCGTGCCGGAGTGCATGGCAATCGAGCCACTGGCCAGCGACATGGCTTCGGTATCGTTGATCCCGTCCCCCACGAAGAGCGGATGCTCGTTACTTTCCAGCGCCGCCCGCACCCGATTCAGTTTTTCGGCCGAGCTGAGACCGGGCTCCAGTTTGACAGTGGCTGGCAAAGTCAGCTCCGGCGAGGGATCGCCCGTTAGAATATGCGCTTTGAGCCCAAGTCGATCCAGTTGCTCCCAAATCCCGGGCACGCCACTCCGCAGTCGCTCCCGCAAGACGAAGCAGGCCACCACCCGTGAATCGACGATGACATACACTCGGCGACCCTTGGGCTCGTGCAAGTGCGCTTCCACCGCCTGCACGGCGGTTTTCGACCCGGCAAGACTCCCTTCCCCGACTTTTATACGATGACGCCCGTCCTTCGCTAGCAAAGTAAACGCCAGCCCCTGACCGGCCAAGACCTGTAGATCTTCGATGCTCGGCCACGTCGGGGCAAGCTCCGACACTGCGTTGTGCTCGGAGGTCAGGTCGACACAGGAATCGCGCCCGCTCGGCCCAGCCGGAGCAAGCTCCGACACTACCTTGTCCTCGGAGGTCGACCCGACCGCAGTTCCCCCGGGTTCCAAATGCTGGGTCAGCGCCCGCGCCACGGGATGGCTCAGACCCGACTCCGCTGCATGGACAGCACCCAGAAGATCCGCGCGCTCCACCGGCAAGGCCGCGTCATCGACCCACAGCTCCGTCACGCGCAGCGAGGATTCGCTTAGCGTGCCCGTTTTATCGAAAAAAACCTTTTTGGTTCGAGCCAGTGCATCGATCAAAGCACCATCACGGCTGACCAGGCCGAGCCGCGCCAGCCGGTAAAGCCCCTGCGAAATGGCCACCGGCGTGGCCAGACCCAATGCACAGGGGCAGGCCACGAGCAGGACCGCCATGCTGTGCAAAACGGCATCCATCCACGTTCCCAAGACGGCCCAAACAATAGCTGTCAGCAAGCTCACCCCGACCACGATGGGCAGAAAGATCTGAATCAACTCGTTGGCCTGTGTTTGCAGCTCGGAGGGCTGGCCGTCGACCGCTTCAATCGTTCCCAATATCTGGTCCAACTCGCGCGAACCCGCAACCGCCGTCACTTCGTATTCAAACCGGGTATCCACCGCCCAGGTGCCGGCGCGCACCCGCTCCCCCGGGCGCCGCACAACCGGCATCGGCTCACCCGTCAATGACGTTTCCTGCACATAACCCACGCCGCTGCGCACGATCCCGTCGAGCGTAAAGGCCGCACCCGGCTCAACCCGCACCCGCGCACCAACTGGCACCGCTGCCACCCGCACTTCGTAACAGCCACCAGCCGTGTCGACAACTCCGGCCGTATCAAAGCGCTCCCGCAGCCGCGCACTTTCCAAACGAAGTTTGGCCTGCGAGCGCTCCCCCAGCATGCGTCCGAAGGTGTAGATGGCGATGACGATCGCGACGATCTCGTAATACACCCCACCCGCGCCCGTCACCGAACCCACCAACGATCCGACAAACGCGCCGAGCAGACTCAGCGTAAAGAGCCCCTCGATCGAGAGCCGCCGTCGGCGCACCATGGCAAAAGTCGAAGCGAAAAGCGGTCCGCCTAGAAATGCCATGACCAGGACCGCCGAGGCAATCAATCCCCCGTGTAAGATCCAGTAGGCCGTCGACGCGAAAGGCGGCGGCGTCATATTCAGCGCCAGCGAGAAGACCATCCCCTGCCCCGCGAAGAAAGCGGCCACCCCAATGCGCAGCCAGGCCACCGAGAGCTTCGAGTCCAGGTCATCGCAGTCATCCTCCGCGCGGCAAATGACAGCGGCAGTCCGATCTTGAGTCGTCATTTCACCTCAGGAGTTGAGCCAATCCGGAAATTACGGGCTTTGATGTTTTGACAAAGGTGGCCTCAGTGTGTCGATGACCATCACGCCAAAGCGAGTCTGGCGGAATGCATCAATCACCGCTTCACCATTTTTCACCCAACGGACCGGGTCGACCGCCGGTTTGATGAAACGGCTCTCCGCTTCTGCCAGAATCCAGCCCGGCAACACCCGTCGTAGCTTACGCTCTGATTCCGGCCGCAGAGCCCGCCCGTCAAACAAATCCTCATAGGTCAGATGAACCGCCTTTGGGTAGTTTTTCAGCCTTTTACGGAAGAGCGCTTGGTTTCCGTCGACCATCTCGAAATACTCCGACAATTCTTCAATATTCAGATCAAAGGCAGGAATCTTTGGGATTTCCGAGCTTTCCTCGTGGTAATGCCACTTACGTGCCCGAGATGCGAATTCGTGGGAAACAAACTGCCTGAAAAGATTTTTCCGCTCAACGTGAATGATAGGAAATCCCCTTTTTTTAAAGTATTCCAACATAAAAGGGCGCCCGTATATGTTGAACCAACCAGGGGAAAAGTGATGCCAAAGATTGTATTTGATATCGATGACAAAATGGCTGCCCGCTACGAGGGTTTCCAGGTAGTGCAAAAATTTTTCCAGTTCGGATTCGGCCTCCTCGGCCGACGTCAATGCTGTCCACCCACCACGCACATTATTTACATAGTAGTAGAAATTATGCGCTGCGTTTTCGACGAGGGGCCCATGAAACTGAAAAACCTCGCCGAGGTTGCGAACGCCGTCCACGTGCGCCAACGCACTTTGCAGTGCAGTCGTTCCGGATCGCTGCTGTCCACAGATAATAATTGGTTCTGCCATAACCCGACTTTCGAGAAATTGAGCTGAATGCCAATAGCAAAATCGCTCTGGGAGCGCCGCTACCGAAAAATCTGATCGGACACTGTAGCATTACCCTCAGCCTTGCCGAAGTGACGGCAACCTCTATTCACTCACGGTTGTTTGAAGAAAAATATCAGACAGAGCTGACACGAACGGCTGATAAAGGATAATTTACGCGTCACTCGGCATTGCCATATGCTTCAGCCATGTGTTTGGAAGCTGACCGTGAAAAAACTCGTGGCAAAAGTCATACACGCTTTTGTATTTTGAGATAGCCAGAAGTCTATCGCTGTCGCGAAGGCCACCAATTTCTGCAGATACATTTTTTCGTCGCGCTAGATCTGGCTTGTGAAATGGCAAACCCAAAAAAGTCATGAGACGTTCCAAACGTCCCGAATCAAACATCCGTTCGTAAAACTCAAAATACACGTCCTCTCTCCCAAAAACACTCATCAGGTTTTGAATGGTTAAATCGTATCGCGTTCGCTCAAGAAATCCTGGTTGTTCGAGAGTTTCAACAAAATCCCGTTTAGCATCGAAGTGAGAAGATTGATTTTGCTGAAATCGCACATGCGACCAATGACGTTCTACCGGATCCCGTAGAAGCATGATAAACTTTACCTTTATTCCATTGCTGCCCATCATACTTTTGATAAATTCAAATCCGTCCGTCCGCAGCAATGAATAGGACGGTGTGATTTCACAAAAATGGTTTACCTCAGGGGGAGTTATCCTGCGAAAATGATCAAGATATGCGGCGCTGGAAAAGATCATTTGGATACGGTCGATTCGTGCCTGGAGCATAGAATTGCTACGGATTGCGTTAATGTTAGCCATCGAATTCAGGTTTTGCAAAGCTGTCTCAAAGCTTCTGGTGTCGAACCCTCCACAGAGATCTCGACGGCATCTTGCATCGAAGAAATGCATTTCCTTTAATGGGCTACAAGCGAGAACTCTACATGCATTTAAGTAATTGAACAACCAGGTCGTTCCAGCTTTTTGCGCCCCTATACCTAAAATTGCGGTTTTGCCGGAAAGTGAATTTGTCATTGTTGAAAAGGATGCGAGTCGGAGACAAAAAGACTGAAAAGAGCGAAAACGGAATGATTACACTGTAAAGAACACCCATAATTCAAAGGCGTCAATCGGTAACGCTTTCAGGTCAAAGATCTCCTTCGAACGCTGTTGGCCAAAGAAAATAGACGGGGTCGGCACTCCCGGACCGAAAAGACTGACTGACATTAACAAAATCCGCCCGGATTATTGACTACCGGAAAATCTGATCCGTCACCGTAGCATTGTCAGCTGCCCGGCTAAAAACCCGGTAACCGTTGTTGGCGGCGGATTGCTCAAAGAAGAAATACCACCCCTCTGCAAAACGGTTATTTCCAAAAACATACATCCAAGGATAAACTTCCACGCTGGAGAACCACCACTGCCGGAGATTATAATCGTAAAAATAGCTCGAGTTTCGGGAAAGCTCGACCGGATAGAGAAACGTACGATGCCGAAAAGAAAAAACTTCAAACCCTTCAATGCTCAAAGGCCCCAGAAACGACTCAAAGGCATAATCGCTTTCAACTGCGGTAAAAAATCCCATTTGGTAACCGAAGCCCGGTTTACTGAACTCAAAATTACCGGATAAAAGCGAATCAAATTCGAGAAGACCGCGGAGCAATCCCACGTCAGAATCAAAGACGTCCAAGCCTAGTGAGTTTTGAATACTATGCCGAACCTCAACGATTCCGTTGCTATCGGCTACCGGCCCAAACCCCTGAACGGAATACGCAGCATTGGGGAATACGCGCAGGAGAAAACTCCCGGACTCCGCAAACGCACCGCCGCCCTCGGAAATTTCAAACGAAATGGAAAAGTTGCGAACATCGACAGGTGCCTGCGCTACCAGGTTGACCGACATAGTGGGGAGTAAGCTCGCTAAAGCTGACAGTTTGAGAATCCAACGAACATTCATGTCGGCGAAATAATGGCACGCCCTGCCGGAAGGCAAGCGATAATACCTCGTCGAAAAGGTTTCATCCGCAACGAACCGCGCCCGCCTACCAAGCAGTCCGCGCAGGGCTCAAAGCACGGGATTGGGCAACGGCGGGTCGCCTAGTTTTGCCGACGGTAGAAGACCCACTGGCCGCCCCCCGGGCTGTATTCGAAAAACCAATTGCTACCGGGAGCGTTGAAATACCATGTTTTGTTT
>JAAAPI010000238.1 GCA_009908325.1 Verrucomicrobiota bacterium
GCTGCGCCGCTTTTGTTTCACTTTACCACGTTCGTATTCCATGCCCGCCAGGATAGAGCAAAAGCCCGGCGGCGTTAAGATGTGGGAAAAGAACGCTTACACTGATATTGAAAACCGATGAGGGACTGAAAAAAGGACTGAAAAAGGGGTCGGCCCAATGTTTCATGATTTTTGGGACTGAAAAAGGGGGGACTGAAAAAGGGGTCGGCCCAATGTTTCATGATTTTTGAATTCTTGGCGGTAAGCGTCCGGTGAACGGCCCCCTTCTCAGTTCGAAAATCCGTGTTATGTTTTGGGCATGGAATCAATCGATACAGAGATCTATGAGGACCCGGGCAAGCGGGATCAGCGTGGGCGTCGCCTCCTGGGTGCCGATGAATGGGCGCGTATTCTGGAACGCTACGACCAAAGCGGCCTGACTCAGGCAGCGTTTTGCCGACGTGAGGGTCTGCGCTATGGGACGCTGGTCGCTTGGCTTGGACGCCGCCGCAAGAATGGCGGCGTATTGGCGGGGCGTTTACCGGATAAGCCCGTGTTTCAGGAGCTAAGCGTGTCCTCGCATGCGGGAACTGAAGGCAAGTTTGGCCTTGAGGTGCGTTTGCCGGATGCGACGTTGTTGCGCGGATCGTGTGCCTCCGAGTTGGCACGCCTGGTTCAACTACTGCGGGATTAAAGCCGGTGTTTAGTTTTCCACATCAAACGAAGGTGTATCTTGGGCTGGATCCGGTCGATATGCGCAAGAGCTTCAACGGACTGTGGGCCCAGGCGAGCGAACGGCTGAAGGAAGACCCTTTCAGCGGTGCCCTGTTTGTCTTCACAAACAAGCGGCGGGACCGAATCAAGATCCTCTACTGGGATGGAAGCGGAGTTTGGGTTTTCGCCAAGCGCCTGGAGGAAGGCCGGTTCAGTTGGCCCTCAGGCAGTGATGCATGCAAGCTCTCGCTAACACCGCAGGCTCTGTCGATGCTACTGGAGGGAATCGACCTGAAAAAAGGCTGCAAAAAAGCATGGTATGAGCGATAAAATACTTGCAACCCGCCGTATCTTGCTTATGAATACAATACATCATGGCACCGGCGCAAATGATGGAACGGCTGAGCGCAGCAGAGGCGGAGAGAAACGCCCTGCGAGACGAAGTCGCCCAGCTGCGCGCTCAACTTGAATGGTTTAAGCGCAACCTCTTCGGCACGGGAAAAAGTGAAAAGATCGATGCTCTGCAAACACGCTTGGGTCTGGCCGAAGAAGCGGCTGAAGAGCCCGAGGCAAAGAAACAGATCGTCACCTACGAGCGCAGCAAGCCAGCCAAACGCAAGTCAGCGGCCGAGCAGTTCGAGCACCTGCCCGTCGGCGAGACCATTGAGATTTTGCCTGATGCAGTAAAGGCCAACCCCGAGCTGTATGAACGCATCGGGATCGCGGAGGAGACTTTTGAGGTCAGGATTACCCCGGCGAAACTGTGGAAGCTGCGGTTCGTGCGCCCGAAGTTTCGCTACAAGCTGGACGGCAGCCTGCCGCCATTGCTGGCCCCTGCGCCCAAGCGGGTGATCGAAGGCGGCTACGCCTCCGCGCAGCTGATCGCTTACGTCGCGCTGAACAAATACCTCTACCATTTGCCCTTATATCGCCAGGAAAAGATGTCCTCGCATTGGGGCGCACGGATCTCGCGCAAAACGATGGCTGACTGGATTGCTGCGGTGGCGGATTGGTTTAACCCGATTTACGGGCTGATGCACCGCAACCTTCTGGATGGCGGCTATGTGCAAGCCGACGAGACACCGGTCAACTTCATGGATCCGGATCAGAAAAAAGGCAAAACGACCCAGGGGTATCTCTGCGTGATTGGCAAACCGGGAAGCGATGTGGTCTTCGACTGGCAACTCAGCCGTGCCCACAAGCGCGTGACCAAGCTGCTGGAAGGCTTTGAGGGACTGCTCCAGTCTGATGGTTACGAAGCCTACGACAGTTTAGCCAAAGACAATGGGAAGCTCACGCGCACCGCTTGCTGGGCGCACGTGCGGCGCAAGTTCGTGGACGCTGCCAGCGAGTATCCCCAGCTGATCGGCCTGCTGCTCAGTCAAATCGGTGCACTCTACGGATGGGAACGCAAGTGGCGCGGCCGACTCAGTAGCGTAGGACGCTCGCGTTTGCGCCAGGCCTGCTTCCAATCGCACTTGCGCATGATTCGTGCCCTGGCTGAACGACTCGCCCGGCGCTGCCGTCCCAAGTCCAAATCTGGGGAGGCCTGCAAATACTTCTTCGGGCAGTGGGATGCTCTGCTCGTTCAGCTCGAACATGGCGAAGCCGAACTGGACAACAACCTCATTGAAAACGCCATCCGCCCGTCGGCTGTCGGCAAGAAGAACTTCCTGTTCATCGGCTCACCCGAAGCTGGACAACGCAGCGCCATAATCTACTCGATCATCGTCTCCTGTGAACGCCACGGCATCGACCCGCTCGTCTACATGACCGATGTCCTCGAAAAGCTACCGACTATGAGCAATCAGGATGATCTTTCCCCATTGTTACCATCAAAGTGGAAAGAACGTCGGTAGACCTCTATCGAAGTCGATAGAGGTCGATCCATCTCGATAGATATCTAAAGAAGTCGAGACTATAAACAGAGGCATCTCACCGGACGCTTACTCCTGGCGGCAACGCTGAACGAGTCAGACGCAAAATCTAAAGATCCTTAGCCGATAAACGTATCACAAAAAAACTACGTAACTGGCCTCCATCCTCCTTCGCCTAAGGCTACGGCCTTCGGCGAGCTCAGTCGAGTCGCGGACATGGCAGCCAACGGATCCAACCCACCGGCTCCCTGACCGCCCCGCCGCCGAGCGCGCCCCTCGATTTTGCAGCGGAGGCCGTTTCTGCGCCCAACGATGTTATGTGCAGTTTCCGCTTTTGTTCGTCAGCCGCCCAGAGGGCACTCGGCTTCCTCACCCTCCGCTGCGCTCCGGGCACCTCCCTTCGGACGGCACTATCTCCGCGCTGTCGGGCTCCGTCGGCTGGCTCGCATCCGGTGATCGTAGATTTCGTAACCTGATGGTCTAGTCCCATAGCGTTAAGCACAATCAACCAGTTTGTGAGGCTTAATTGACCTGAAGCTTCTTGGAAAAACTGGCGGCTAATCTGGGTTGATCGCTGCGCCTGAATCCGGACTGGAATGTGTAGGATGCCCTGCCTAAATCTCTGAACCGATTCTCTGCATGCCGAGCATAATGGGGAACCGCTAAAGAACGCTAACGAAGACCCGCCAACGGGGCGGGTCGATGGCATAATTCTTTCTTCCAGTTGCCTTGGGCTGCCGCGTCTTGTCGGGCGTAGCTTTTTGTGACGCTTGACGGTAGTCCTCTTCTTGGCGTGATGGCCCATTTATCCATTTCCCAGGACCCCTTCCTTCGTTACCTTTGTTTGCTTCTGTGCAGACCTTTTCCGGGTATTTTTCCACAGAAGGCAACGAAGATAACGAAGGCGAAGGCATGACATCGACTGACGGTTGTCAGCCGTAGCCAGGGTGCTTCAACCCCTGGTGCTGTGTTCCCGACTACCACGCGAAGACCTATCGAATTTAGACGGATTCGTCTGGTCAGGGCGAGGGCAGTGGCATATCAACCACCTGCCAGGGGAGGCCGCGCCGGTTGAGTTGTTCCATGAAGGGGTCGGGGTCGCGCTGCTCCATGTTCCAGACCCCGGGCGTTTTCCAAAAACCTCTCAGAATCATCTGGGCACCGATCATGGCGGGCACTCCGGTGGTGTAGCTGATGGCCTGGCTGGAGACTTCCTTGTAGCAGGCCTCGTGATCGCAGGTGTTGTAAATGAAGACGCGCTTCTTTTGGCCGTCTTTCGTGCCGGTGATGTCGCAGCCGATGCAGGTCTTCCCCTTGGTGCGGGGCCCGAGGCTGGCGGGGTCGGGGAGGACGGCTTTAAGGAACTCGATGGGCTGGATTTGCTGCCCTTTGAAGTTGATGGGCTCAATGGAGGTCATGCCGATATTCTCCAGCACTTCGAGGTGGGTCAGGTACTTTTTGGAAAAGGTCATCCAGAAGCGGATGCGCTTGAGCCCTTTGATGTTTCGGCAAAGGGATTCCAATTCCTCATGGTAGAGCAGGTAGGCATCCTGGGGACCGACCACGGGGAAGTCGTAGACCTGATGGATGCTCATGGGCTCAACCTCTGTCCATTGGCCGTTTTCCCAATAGCGGCCTTTTGCTGTGATTTCGCGGATATTGATCTCGGGGTTGAAATTGGTCGCGAAGTGGTAGCCGTGGTCGCCTGCGTTGGCGTCGAGGATGTCGATGGTCTCGATCTCGTCGAAGAGGTGTTTTTGCGCGTAGGCGCAAAAAACATTGGTCACTCCGGGGTCAAAGCCCGAGCCGAGCAGGGCGGTCAGGCCAGCCTCTTTGAAGCGGTCCTGGTAGGCCCATTGCCACTTGTATTCAAATTTGGCCTCCTCCGGTGGCTCGTAGTTGGCTGTATCCAGGTAGTGGACACCGGCAGCGAGGCAAGCCTCCATGAGCGCGAGATCCTGATAGGGCAGGGCGACATTGATCAGCAATTCAGGCTTTTCCGCTTTTAGTAATGCGGTGGTTTCGGCCACGTCGTCGGCATCGAGCGCCGCTGTGCGCATGGTCACGCCCGTCTTGGCGAGAACATCGGCGGCGATGGCCTCGCATTTTGAGACCGTGCGGGAGGCCAACACAATATCAGAAAAGACCTCCGGCAGCTGGGCGCACTTTTGCGCGACCACATTACCCACACCACCGGCACCGACGATCATTACTTTGGACATAGGCTCTGAGATAAGCGGGAGCGATGCCTGGGCTTCAAGACTTTTCGCGGTGGAATCTCAATCGACCTGGATTCGCTCGCGGTAGGTTTCCGCCAGTGTGCTCCAGGATGGGATCACTTTGGGGTCAATGGTGGAGGTATGTCGGTTGCTTAGAACGTCGTGCAGGGCGTCTTTCAGGGCGGCCACATCGGCGGCTTGATTTGCCTCGGAGCCTTCGAAAAAATGGGCTCCGGGCAGGCATTCGGGGTAGGCAACGCGGCGGGGCACGACCATGGTGGCACCGGCCTGGGCCAGTTCGAGGGTGGCGAGCCCCTGGAAGTCGTGCAGGGGGCAGGCGGTGCCGATACCGGCTTCGCGAATGAAGCTGATGTAAGTGGCCTCGTCGGCCTCGCCCCAGTGACGCACGCGGCTGCCGAGCAATTTCCGGTAGTCGTCGAACTCTCCTTTTTTGCGTCCGCCGCCGGAGCCGAGCATGGCGACTTCGAAGTCGACACCCTCGGCGACGAGTCCGGCGAGCGCTTTGAGGAAGCGTTCGGGTTGTTTGTCCCACTCCCAGCGGTGGTTCCAGACGATCAGCCGAGGATTTTTTGGCGTGTTGCGCAAGGGGACGAAGCGCCCGGTGAGGGGAACGGGGAGGACGCCGGAGTTTGCTTCGAGTCGGGCAAGCGGCTTACCCGGGAGGCGCTCGGGGAATTTTTTCAGGAGCTTGCGGGCACCGGCGAAGAAGGTATCGCGGTTAAAGGCGGTGTTGAAATCAATCCGGTCGGCGCAGAGTGCGTTTTGTATGCTCTGGAACTGCCAACCCTGCTGGTGATGGGCCCACTGCCGTTCGCCGATGGGGTGGGCGAACTGATTTTCGTGGAAATAAAGCCAGAGCGGAGTGTCGCGCAGGGCGGGGCAGAGGGCTTTGAGGGTGACCACTTCGCAAAGGCTGGTGGCAACGACCCGATCGTAGTGCGTTGAGAGTTCCGGGTCGTCGGCCAGCGCCCAGAGCCAACCGGAGGCGCGCACCCGCCAACTGAAGTGGCGTGCGGGCTGGGTTTTGATGGTCCAGTCAAACTCGGGCAGCGCCGCCATGAGACCTTCGCACCAATAGCGGTGGCTGGCGGAGTGGTAGGCGCTGAGGAGAAGGAGACGCATGGTCTGGAGCGATCGGGGCGTCCGGCTCAGCCCTCCCGCCGCAGTTTTCGTTTTTCGGCGAAGCGCCGACGGCGGGCGAGTTCCCGCATGTCGACGGCGGGGTCGTCGTGCTCGAAGATTTCCTGACCAATGATGTGCTCAATGACGTCCTCCATGGCAATGACTCCGGACATTGAGCCGAATTCATCGACGGCGATGGCCAGTTGTTGGTGTTGCTTGAGGAAGGTTTGGAGGGCGTCTGATGCCGCGGCGTTGTCCGGGATGAAGAGGGCATCGTGGGCGAGTTCTTTGATCGATATTTCGCTTTTATCGTTGGCTTGCGCCGAGAAAATATCGCGGCGCCGAACGACGCCGACAATATTGTCCACTTGTTCCTCGTAGACGGGGATCCGGGCGAAGGGTAGGTCTTTTGTTTTGCTCATCAACGATCCGACGGTTTCTTCGGCATCGGTTGCGAAGACGACGGTGCGCGGGGTCATGATCTCGTTGACCAGCAGCTCATCGAGGCTGAGTGCGTTATTAATCATGTCGCGCTCGTTGGTCGTGAGGGTGCCATCCTTTGCGCTTTTTTCGGCGAGCAGGAGTATTTCCTCGTCGCTATCATCCTGGTACTCATCGCTGGGGCGCAGGGTGTGGCGGACGACCCAGCCAACGATTCGGGAGACCGGGGACATGATGGCACGAACCCAGGCCAACGGAAAAATAAGAATCGGTTGCAGGGACGGGCGGTAGAGAACGCCAATATTCTTCGGGATAATTTCAGAGAAGAAAAGAATGGCGACTGCCATAATCGTTGAGATTTTTAACAGGATATTGGTGCTATCGGGCCAAATTTGCACGGCCATGCCGCCTACGATGGTGGCGCCGAGTGTGTTGGCCAGGGTATTTAAGCTGAGGATTGCCGAGCTGGTCTCCTCCAGCCCGACTTTATATCTTTCCAGCATTTCACCCCGCTTGCGATGTATTCGCTTGAGTGACTCGATCTCGGCGGTCGTGGTACTGAGAATCATGGCCTCGAGAACGGAGCAGAGGGCAGATACGCCTACGGTGAAGGCGACAGCGAGAATAAAAGCGATGGTCATTACAGATTTCACGCCCGGGAGCGCTTCGATAAGCACTTTGGCACGAAACGGGCGGAGTGGGAGTGGAGTATCAGGCAGGCACTTATTTTCAAGCGTATTCTCGGTTGGTATTTGTTGAAAATTCGTTCAATCTGGGAGGTAAATACTTGACCGGGATTTAATATCGCGAATACAGTTATCGAAATCCCCTTGCCGAACCTCTACTACAGCATGAGAAAACCCAAATCCCCTAAAACTATTTTTTCGCTCCTAACGTTGCTCGTTTTCAGTGGTTGTGCCTCTTTTGAACAAGGTGTTCCGCAGGAGGTTACGATTTTGTCTTTCCCGACTGAATCCAGTGTCTACATCAATGGCGAGGCGACCGGAATCACCCCAATGAAGGTGAAGCTTCCACGCAAAGTGACCCATGAAATACGCCTCGAAAAGCATGGTTTCAATCCAGCGGTTAAGTATTTTGCTCCGGTCCCGAACGAGAAGGCCGAAAATTTCATTCGTTTCGGTTTGAGTCGGGATCTCGGCTATTACGTGGATTTGGAACCAGGCACCATGCAGGCCGAGCTGCTGAGCGACTTGGTTCCCCAGTCCACGGGGGCTGATCCGTTTGAGCGAATGGCGCGGCAAGCATTGCTCGCCGATGCCCGTTTAGAGTCGGGCGACCTTACGCCACTGGAGCACAAGATAATCATCGAGCAGATTATCGACTTTTTCGACGCCGAGTATTAGTCGAAAACTAAAACCGAGCCACCAACCATCAACCAAGTCACCAAGTCTTTTTTTTAAGGCGGTTTTTAAGACGACGTATCACTGCTGCATGAGCC
>JAAAPI010000075.1 GCA_009908325.1 Verrucomicrobiota bacterium
CCAAAAAGGCAGCGGCACGGCCCGTCAGGGCTCCCGCCGCGTCCCGCACCAGCGCCATGGTGGTGTGGCGCACGGCCCCAGGCCGCGCGACTTTTCTCAAAAGATCAACCGCAAGATGAAAACGCTGGCCTTCCAGCGGGCTCTCTTTGAGCGGGCCAATGAAGGCGGACTTTCCGTCATCGAGGCACTGGAAGTGAAGGAGCCCAAGACCAAGCTCTTCAACAAAGTGCTGAGCACCGTGCTTCCCACACGCGGCAAGGTCCTCATTGTCGACGATCAATTTGAAAACAATGCCGCCCTGGCCGCCCGCAACATCGAAGGGGTCTCCCTCTCCGAAGCTGGCAACCTGAGCACCCTGGACGTCGTGCGCTACCGCCACATCATCGTCAGTGCCAAAGGCATCGAAACCATCATCGCCCGTGCTCAAGACAGCCGGGGCACGAACGGAGCTGAGTCATGATCATTGCAGATAAAATTCTACTCGAATACCGGGTCACCGAAAAGGCAGCAAACCTGTCGGCCAACTTCAATCAATACACCTTCGAAGTCGCACCGACCGCGAATCGTATCGAAGTCGCGCGGGCCGTCGCCAAGACTTTTAATGTGGAGGTGACCAAGGTAAACATTCTCAACAAGAAACCCAAGGTGAAGATCGACCGCTCGCGTCGCGGCAAGGCCGGCACCAAGGGCGGACACAAAAAAGCGATCGTGACCCTGAAAGAGGGCGATAAGATCGAACTCGTCTAAGCACGAAGGAGACCCATCACCATGCCACTCGTAGATTCCAGACCTTTGACTCCCGGCCAGCGTTTCCTCACGCGAAACAAGCAGGCAGTCTCGAAAAAGAAACCAGAGCGCAGCCTCGTCACCCGTGTGCACGACAAGCAGGGCCGCAATTGCTATGGCCGCATCACGTCGCGTCGGCGCGGTGGTGGTCACAAGCGCATTTACCGGATCATCGACTTCCGTCGCGACAAGATCGACATCCCGGCCAAGGTGCAGGCGATCGAGTATGACCCGAATCGCTCGGCCAACCTTGCCCTGCTGGCTTACGCGGATGGCGAAAAGCGCTACATCCTTGCGCCCCGTGGTGTGCAGGCTGGCGACACGCTGCTCAGCACAAACGAGCGCGTCGAATTCGGCCCCGGGTTTTGCATGCCGCTGGCCGTCATTCCCCCGGCCACAAAGATCCATGCGATTGAGCTGCACCCGGGCCGTGGCGCGCAAATCGCCCGCTCCGCCGGACAGTCGGCCCAGCTGGTCTCGATCGACGGCGATCGCGCCACCGTAAAGATGCCCTCCGGCGAGATCCGCTTCCTCAATTCGCGTTGCCGCGCCACGATTGGTATGGTCGGCAATATCGAGCACGAAAACCAGAGTCTCGGCAAAGCGGGCCGCCGCCGCTGGCTCGGCCGCCGTCCCCGCGTCCGCGGTGTGGCCATGAATCCTGTCGACCACCCGATGGGTGGTGGTGAAGGCCGCACTTCCGGTGGTGGCCATCCGCAGTCTCCCTGGGGGCAGCTCTCGAAGGGCTTCCCGACCCGCAAAAAGTCCAACCCAACCAACTCTCAAATCGTTGTGCGTCGTAACGGTCGCCAGTTGAAGAAACGATAATCTAATTTAACCAGCTATGTCCCGTTCCATCAAAAAAGGATTCTTTGTCGATCCCCACCTGGCCAAGAAGGTGAGTGTCGCTCAGGCCAACAACGACCGTAAGCCGATCCAAACCTGGTCGCGCCGATCCACCATCACGCCCGACTTCGTCGGACTCAACTTCAACGTGCACAACGGTCGCAGCTTCCTGCCCGTCTACGTCACAGAAAACATGGTCGGCCACAAGCTCGGTGAGTTTGCACCCACCCGCACCTTCAAAGGCCACCCGACCGGCAAATAAACCGCGCGGTATCCCGTTCCCGACCTCAATTTACACAGACCCCGCCCACACCGGACACATCACTCCATGCAAGCCCTTCGCACAACACGCAATCTCGCCGTTTCGCTCCTCCTCGGAGCGTCCGCGCTGTTTAGCGTGGCCCGTGCTGAAGTGCCCGCATTCGTTCAAGGCTCACTCTACAGTCCCAACGCCGCCGTCGTGGCCGAAGTCATGCCGACTTTGGCAGCCGACGTTGTCATTCTGGCTGGCGGGTTGGAGCAGGGTCTGCGCCGGGGCATGGTTTGCCGTGTCACCCGCGGCCCCGCCGAAGTCGGGGAACTCATCATCATCGAATCTCGTCGCGACCGCTCCGCAGGGCTCATCCTCGAACTGGTCGAAGCATCCACCATTCAAGCGGGCGATATCGCTCGAATCAAAACCCTTCAAAACAGCTGAATCTCATGCAGGTCCAAGCCTACACCAAATACGCCCGTATGTCGCCTCGCAAGGTGCGCGAGATCACCAAGGCCATTCAAGGTCGCAACGCCGCGGAAGCGGTTGAAGTGCTCCGCTTCATCCCGCGCAAGTCGGCACGTCTCGTGACCAAGACACTTCAGTCGGCCATCGCGAATGCGGAAAACAATAACAACCTCTCCTCGGACGCCCTCAAAATCGAGTCGGCGACTGTGGAACAGGGCCCCGCCTTCAAGCGCTTTCGCCCGGTGGCCCGCGGCTCGGCGCACCCCTACAAGAAGGCGACCAGCCACATCCGCATCATCCTCTCCGACGAGGCTTAATTTTCAAACGACGTTAACGACACCTACGAATTATGGGACAAAAAGTACATCCGACCGGCTTTCGCCTGGCAGTCACCCGCGATTGGGACTCCCGCTGGTATGCGAACAAGGAGCAGTTTCCTGAATACATCAAGGAAGACCACACCATCCGTACCTTCCTCACGGAAAAGCTCCGCTATGCTTCCGTGCCCCGCATTTTTATCGAGCGTGCCTCCGGTCGCATCCGCGTGAAGATTTACACTGCCCGGCCCGGTGTGGTGATCGGCCGCAAGGGAGCCGAGTTGGACAAGCTCAAGGTGCAGTTGAACAAGAAGGTCAATCAAGACATCATGCTCGACATCCAGGAGGTCAAGCGCCCCGATCTCTCGGCACAACTCGTCGCTGAAAACGTCGCCCTCCAGTTGGAGCGTCGGATCGCCTTCCGCCGGGCCATGAAGCGTGCCGTGCAAACCACCATGGCCATGGGTGCCGACGGCATCCGTATCCAGTGCTCCGGCCGTCTCGGCGGTGCGGATATCGCCCGCACCGAGCAGCAACGCCAGGGCCGCGTGCCCCTGCAAACCCTTCGCGCCAACATCAACTACGGCTTCTTCGAAGCCAGCACTGTCTACGGTATCATCGGTGTAAAATGCTGGGTCTGCCTGCCCGAAGACGAGGCCGTGTAATGCCCGCAACCAACGCCCGGGATTCCAATCTTGAACCGGGCGATTTTATTTTCCATTTCCCCCGTCGAAACGAATTCATCAACACAACACTTTAAACACAGCGAACCATGGCACTCCTTCCATCACGCACAAAATACCGCAAGGTCCACAAAGGCCGCATTTACGGCAACGCACAAAAAGGCAATACCCTTGCCTTCGGTGATTACGGCATCCAATCCCTCACCCGCGGACGCATGACCTCGCAGCAGATCGAAGCTGCCCGTGTCGCCATGACCCGCAGCCTCAAGCGTAAGGGTAAAGTCTGGATTCGTGTCTTCCCGCACAAACCCGTCACGAAAAAGCCCGCCGAAACGCGGATGGGTAAAGGAAAAGGTTCCGTTGAAAAGTGGGTCGCCGTGATCAAGCCCGGCACCATGCTCTTTGAAGTGGCCGGTTGCTCGGGCACCGCCGCCCGCGAAGCACTTCGCCTCGCCGATACGAAACTGCCATTCCACTGCCGCTTTGTTGCCCGCGACGAAGACTAAAACTTTCCAACCCGTAGGAGATCCTTTACATGAAAAACAAAGCTATTCGTGAAATGTCCGAAGCTGAAATCGAAAAACAACTCCGTGATACCCGTGACGAGCGCGTCCTTCTCCGCATGCAAAAGCAGACCGGGCAAGTCGAACACCCGCACCACTTCAAGGAGATGAGCCGCAAGATCGCCCGTCTCGAAACCATTCTCAAAGAAAAGAAACTGGCCTCCGCCGACGTTTAAGAACGTTCCGCTCTTTAGCCATTTAAGCAGTATTCAAGCATATGGAAGCAACCGCTACACGTAATTCACGCAAGGTCCTCGTCGGCATCGTTACCAGCCGTTCCGGCGATAAGACGATTAAGGTCACCTACTCCTTCAAGGTCCCACACCCGCTTTACAAAAAAGAGATCAAGCGTAAGACCGTCGTGCACGCCCATGACGAGAAGAACGAGTGCGGCATTGGCGACAAAGTCGAAATTATGGAGACCCGCCCGCTCAGCAAGATGAAGCGCTGGCGCGTCACCAAAGTGCTCGAAGTTGCGCCCAAGCTTGGTGACGAGTAGTTTTGCACGCACCCCAACTTTTAATAAATCCACTAAGGAGATTTCGCTATGATTCAGATGAACAGCCGCGTCCATGTCGCGGATAACTCCGGCGCAAAGTCCGCCGAGATGATCCGCCGCCTGGGCCAAAACAAAGACACCGCCGACGTCGGCGACGTCGTGGTATGCGCCGTAAAAGAAGCCGCCACCGATGCCACCGTGAAGAAGGGTGAAGTGGTTCGCGCCGTCGTGGTTCGCACCAAGGCACCGGTCCGCCGGGGCGATGGCAGCTACCTGCGCTTCGATAACAACGCGATTGTCATCATCAACGCCGATGGGAATCCCAAAGGCACCCGTATATTTGGCCCGGTCGCCCGCGAGCTCCGTGGCAAATACATGAAAATCATTTCACTCGCACCGGAGGTCCTTTAATCATGGCACAAGCAATCAAACGCGAACAGGAAGTCGTCGTCATCTCCGGCGCTCACAAAGGCAAGCGCGGCAAAGTACTCTCCGTCAATCCCGGCCAGCGTGTGCTTGTCGAGGGCGTCAATCTCATCACCAAGTATGAGCGCAAGACGCAGGAGAATCCCGAAGGCGGTTCCGTCGAGCGCGAAGCCCCGATCCATTACTCCAATGTCATGAGCGCCGAGAAATTCGACGCGAAGAAAAAGAAGTAGCGCGAAACGGTTCGACTCCTGGCGTAAAGCCAGTCGCTACGAAGGGTGTAGCGGGGTTTATCCCGCTGTCGCGTTGTCGTAGATCTGCTTCAAAGCGGCGAAATCGGCCTCCGGCGTGGCGCTGAGGATGGTGTGATCGTAGCACTCGCTGTGCTCAATTTCGCTGCGGGCTACCTTGAGACGGCGTTGTATTTCGTCGTCTGCATCCGTGCCCCGGCCACGCAGGCGGGACTCCAGCTCCGCAAGGGTGGGGGGCTTGATAAAGACCGTGGTCACCCGCCCTTTTAGCGAGGGGTCTTTCTTGGCCACCTCGCGCATGTGGGCAGCCCCCTGCACATCCATATTGAGCAGGAGGTCCACGCCGGCTGCCAGCTTGCTTTGCACTTCGCGCTTTAGCGTGCCGTAAAGATTATTGTGGACGTGTGCGTGTTCATAAAATTCGCCTGCCTCGATTTTCGCCAGAAAGGTCGGCTTATCGAAGAAATAGTAATCGACCGCGTCGACTTCACCCGCCCGCGGGGGGCGCGTGGTCGAGGTGATAACACGCTGGAGCCCGGGGATTTCGGACAACATACGGTCGCAGACCGTGGTTTTTCCGCTCCCCGCCGGGCCGGATACGATGATGAGTTGACCCTGGTTTCGATCAGGCATGGTAGGTCAGGGCGACGCCAAGGAGGAGCAGACCGTAGGCGGCAAAGATCCCGCCAAAGACGCGGGGACGCCCTTCTTTTTGATAAAGCCACTCCAGGAAATCGCGCATTTTGTAGGGGCTGGCCCCCAGAATGAGCGCTGCGACGATGGCCAAATAAACGAAGCTGACGAGGAAGAGGCGCGCGGTGGGTGCCTCCATGTAGGCTGCGTCCAGAAGGACGCCCGCCGTGAGCAGAATGAGCGCGGCGAGGCCGCGCACGGCGAGAAAGTCCGGCACGTAATAGAAAGAGCCCACTGCGACGACCAGAAATAAAGCAAAGAGCAGGTTCTTATACTGGCCGAAGTCGGCCGGGCCCAGCTGCGTCACTTTGTAGAGAAACCAGACCGCAGCCGTTCCCAGCAGGATGTAGGCGGCGGTTGACGACCGGGGAAAAGCCTTCAACTCCGGTGCACTCCGCATCCCGCGCCACAGAAAGTGGGCCCCGAATGCGATCAAAAAGATCCCGGTGAAAAGTGTGGCTTGAAAGAGTGACATAAGCAAGAAGCGTCAAGCTCTACGCACAAATCCTCAAAGTGAAAGGAAAAAAGATTGGAGTGATTCGAAGAAGTGAGTTTATCCGCCGGATTAAGAACACTTGACCGTATAAGATCACTCGACCGTAAACACCGTGCCGCCCAGCTGAAGTCGTTCGGCCGCATCGTCTCCGCTGCCCGCATCGCCATCTTCTGCTGCTTCTTCTTTCTGTGCCCAGTGATCGACCAGAGCGGCGTGCAATGCGAGCAGCTCTCCGCTGCTGCTCACTCGATACTCGATTGTGTGGGCATGCGTTGCTGACGGATACTCTTTCAATACTGCGGTCCCAGTGACGGCCTCGCTCACTCCTCTCGCACGATCAGCCATCGCCTGCACCTGCGGCGGGACCGGGCTTTCCTGAATGGAACTGGCACCCGGCATGCCGCCCGCCTGCGCTCCGTCGGCCAGAGCTTTCTGTAATTCGCCGGGCTTCAGCGGGCGGCTGTAGTAAATGCGGAGCAGGGCGCTGCCTTCGTTCACGATGTTGAGCTCCGTTACACGGAAACTGGCCGTCAAATAGTCCTGCACGGAGATAGACTGCACCCGGTTGGCATGGCCGTAAAACGCCCTTGAACCTTCGGGGAACTCGATCCCGTAGATGGCATCATTCTTCAATTGTTCCGAGTCAATCTGCAGGGCGAAAGCCTGCGTGCTCACCCAGGCGGTGAATAGACAAATGCGAGCCATCTCAAATGGGGTCATGCGGGCAAAAATGCTGGCCTTCTTAAGCAGTGCAAAGGTAAATTGCGGAAATATGCTCGCCTGCCAGGATCTCTCGGTTGTCATTCAACCCTCCGGAACGCGTATTTTGGATAATGCGACAGCCCGGTTTATGCCCAGGGGTCTGAACGCGGTTATCGGCCCGTCCGGTTGCGGGAAGACCACGTTGGTCAAAGCTATGTTGGGCATTCTCAGTCGCGAAGGTTCGGTGACTTACGCGGGCGAAGCGGTCCGAACGAGTGCCGATTTACAGGGTAAGCTATCCTTTGCCCCGCAGTTTAGTATCGCACACGAGCGGTTAACGGTCGCCGAAGCGCTTGGCTATGCACTGGATCTCATCGTGCGGGAGGCTTCTGTGAAAAAAGCCCGCCTGGGCGAAATCCTCGAGCGAATCGGGCTGACCGATCACATGGATAAGCGGGTAGCCGACCTGAGTGGCGGTCAGCTGCGCCGCCTTGGGCTGGGGCTCGAACTGGTCGGTGATCCGCAGTGCATGGTCTGTGATGAGGTCACCAGTGGGCTCGACCCCCGCTCCGAAGACCAGATCCTCGCTGTGTTGCAGCGTCTGCGCGACGAGCGGGAGAAAACCTTTATCTGCATTATCCACAATCTGGCCAAGCTCGACTTTTTCGACTGGATCACCGTGGTGTATGAAGGCGTGGTCGTCTTCCAGGGTTCTCTCGATGCCATGAATGCCTACTTTGATATCCCCGATGCGTTGCACCTTTACGACCGTCTCAACGAGCATCCCATCGAGTATTGGCGGGAGCGGCGGGAAGCCGCGAGGTCCGCTG
>JAAAPI010000258.1 GCA_009908325.1 Verrucomicrobiota bacterium
GGCGGGCTCCGCCCGCTCGCGCAGGAGCTGGCCGATGCACTGATCAACAAGCGTATTGAAAATCCGGGTCTGCCGATTCTTGTCATCACCGATCCGATCAACCGTATTTATGAGGACCAGGCACCGGACTTTTTTGAACGCATGGCAGCGGCGAATATCCCGGTCATCTACACGGATCTCACGCAGCTACCCGACTCAAATCGCCTTTACGCCCCGCAAGCCGCGTTTTGGAGCCAATATCTGCCCGGCACCGATAAGCGGCTGGTGCCCAATCCTTTCCATAGCGAGGGCGAGAAACTGACCCTGCCGCAGCTGGGTCGTTTGCTTTATTTTAAGGCTAACCACCGCAAGGTCTTGGTGTCCGGCTATCGCGACTCGGCACCGCGTTTGCTGGTGGGGAGCTTCAATCCGGCCGACGGCAGCGCCAACCACTCAAACCTGGCCGCGCTGGTCGACGGAGCGGCGGCGATTTTCGCCGCTCACTCCGAATTACAAGTCGCCGAATGGTCGTCGACCGACCCGGATCGAGTTCAGGGCGGGCGGGGTCTCGCTGCAGCGGAGACGATTGCCGCTATACGCGGCATTTTACCGGACCCGGATGCACTGCCCGAAGCGTCACCGGAGGAGCCCAGCGTGGCCTACCGCAGCGAGGGATCGATTCGCGATGAGCTCGTTCTGCAACTCAACCGCGCCGGGCAGGGCGACCGGATCGATGCCGGAGTCTTTTACTTTTCCGACCGCAAGGTGGTTGCCGCACTCAAGGAAGCGGTCGCCCGGGGTGTGCAGGTCCGACTCCTCATGGACGCCAATCGGGATGCCTTTGGCCGTGCCAAAAATGGCATCCCCAACCGGACTGTAGCCGCGGAACTCCTCGAAGCGGGTGGACCAATCGAGGTTCGCTGGGCGGCCACGCACGGCGAGCAATTTCATGCTAAAGTCCTGCGCATCGCGGGAGCGCAGCAGGATCTGCTCTTCCTCGGCTCGGCCAATTGGACGCGACGCAATTTGGCCAATCTGAACCTGGAGGCTAACCTGCTCTTTCAGAACAGTCCCGAGCTCACCGGAGTATTTGACCGCTACTTCGAGACCCTCTGGACGAATGGGGCCGGTCATTTGGAAACGCTACCCTACGAAGACTGGGCCGAAAGCGGCTGGTCTTTACGCTGGAAGACGTGGCTTTACCGCTTCCAGGAGTGGAGCGGGGCCTCAACGTTTTAAGACTCAGAGAATCTCAAAAATGTGCGCCGGGCTTATTTTCGGGTCGAGCTCAAGATAAGGGTCCATTCCTTCCCAGAAATATTCCCGCGGCGTTTCGGTGAAATGGTCGAGCAGGTGGAGGCCACCATGGTGAGCGAGCCCCAGGACTTCCGGTGAGAGGTCAAGGGTGCCGACTTGTTTATTTTCCCAGTCCATATTGACGACAACGATGAAGCGGTCGGAGCGGTCGAAATTCTGCTTCAGGTAGGCGATGATGTGACTGTTGTTACAGTCGATAAACTGCACGTTGAAAGTGCGCTGGAAGGCTTCGTGCTCGTTGCGCAGAGCGTTCACGCGGGCGATCTCGGCGCGGATGTTGTACGGCTTATCCAGATCCCAAACCTTCAGCTCATACTTTTCGCTGTGGTTATTTTCCTCCTTACCGGGGTAGGGCTCGTGATCGAGCAGCTCATAGGCCGGGCCGTAGATGCCGATGTTGGAGGAGAGCGTGGCGGCGAGAATGTAGCGGCCGATGAACGTGGTGCGGTTCCCCGTCTGGAGGTCCGCGTGGAGTATGTCGGGAGTGTTGGGCCAGAAATTGGGCCAGAAGAACTCCCGGGCGTCGCTCTGGGTCAGTTCTTCCACATATTCGCGGAGCTCTGCGGGCGAGTTGCGCCAGGTAAAGTAGGTGTAGCCGTGCGTGAAGCCGCCCTTGGCGAGGTAATATTTACGCTTCGGTCGGGTGAAGGCCTCGGCGAGGAAGATCACCTCGGGGTGCCGGGCTTTGATATTGAGAATACACCAACGCCAAAACTCCATCGATTTGGTATGGGGGTTGTCCACCCGGAAGATTTTCACGCCCTGTTCGATCCAGTATTCGAAGACGGATTTGAGTTCATCCCAGAGGCTTTCCCAGTCCTCAGACTCGAAATTGATGGGGAGGATGTCCTGATATTTTTTAGGTGGATTCTCGGCGTATTGCACTGTGCCGTCCGGCCGCCAACGAAACCACTGGGGGTGTTCTTTGACCCAAGGATGGTCCGGAGCGCACTGGAAGGCGATGTCGAGGGCCACTTCCAAGCCGCGCATTTCGGCCTCGTCGAGAAAGTGCTGGAAGTCTTCCAGAGTGCCGAGCTCGCGATGGATAGAGCGGTGCCCGCCCTCATCGGCACCAACGGCCCAGGGGCTGCCCACGTCGTCGGGTGCCGGGGTGAGCGTATTGTTCTTGCCTTTGCGGAACTCGCGGCCGATGGGGTGAATAGGCGGGAAGTAAACGATGTTAAAGCCCATTTCGCGGATGTCGGGCAGTCGCTTGGCGGCATCTTTGAATGTGCCGTGGGTGACACCGTCGCCCACGCAGGAGCGGGGGAAGTATTCATACCATGTGCTAAAGGCCGCGAGTTCGCGCTCGATAAGCATGAGCGACCGGGGGCTGGTGGTCTCCCAGTCGCGCTGCGGATAGCTGCGGGCGAGTCCGGCCACCTGGCGACTGAAAGCGAGGCTGATGCGGGACTCCATGTCGGCCGTGGAATCGGAAAGATGATCTGCCCATTCGCGGAGCAGTGTGGCATGTTCCTCGGGAGCACGCGCGGCGGCGTGTTCCAGCAGCTCGGCACCGATGCGGCACTCCAAATCAAGTGGGAGGCCGTCGGCCTGCTTTTTCTGAAAGCCCTCATACCAACTGCCGTAATGGTCGATGACGCCGGCGACTTCGAACTCAAAGAGTCCGATCCGGTCGGTCCGGTAGGTGGCTTCAAACTCGTCGTTTCCCAGTGGGCGCATGGGGAGGACTTCCCAGTCATCTGTATCCATCCGGCGAATGCGTAATTCCACCTGCAACAAGTCGTGTGAATCCGCAAACGCATGCACGGTGAAGGCTATCCAATCGCCGATGACGCGCTTAAAAGGGTAGCGGCCCCCGTCGAGGGAGGGGTGGACGTGGTCAATGACGACGCGGCGGGTGCCGACGGTTTTGGCAAGGAGATTCATGGATCGGGATACGTGATATGGGATGCGGGATGCGGGATGCGGGATAGGGGATGCGGGATAGGGGATGCGGGATAGGGGACTTGTTATGGAACCAAAGTCAACGGAGCCTTTTGAACGGCTGGTTTTATTTTAGAAGCGATTGATACAGGTCGCGGGTTTGTTGGGCGATGCTGGTCCAGCTGAATTTCCTGAGGGCACGCTCGCGCCCGGCTTTGGCAAACTTTTTGCGCGTGTCGGGGTCGTCCATGAGGCGGTTGATTTGGTGGGCAAGGTCTTCGGCGTAGGCAGCCGGGTTACGGGGTGCGAATGGGCTCTCCTTCTGCTGGGCCACGGGCACAAGGTAGCCGGTCTCATCATGCACGATCACCTCGGGAATGCCCCCGACCATCGAGCCGACAACGGGTGTCTCGCAGGCCATTGCCTCCAAATTGATGATACCAAAGGGCTCATAGATAGAGGGACAGCAAAAGACGTCGGCACCGGAATAAAGCTGAATAATGTCGGTCTTGTCGACCATATCGTCGATCCAGTAGACGCCGTCGCGTTGACTGCTGGCCTGAGCCACGGCGGTCTTCATCTCGGCGGCGATCTCCGGGGTGTCGGGAGCGCCTGCGCAGAGCACGACGTTGTAACTGGTGTGCATGTGCTGGATGGCTTCGACGAGATGGATGATACCTTTTTGCCGGGTGATGCGCCCGACAAAGAGCAGATACGGTTTGTCGCTCGGCACATTTAACTTTGCCAGAGCGGGGCCGGGGTCGACAGGGTGGTATTCGTCCGTATCGATCCCATTGTAGATGACGTGGACTTTCTCAGGGGCCACGTCGAAGTGCTTCAAAATGTCGGTTTTAGTCCCTTCAGAGACAGCGACGACTGCATCGGCCATCTCCAAAGCGGTTTTCTCAACCCAGCAGCTGAAATCGTAGCCCCCCGCCAATTGCTCGCGCTTCCAGGGGCGCAACGGCTCCAGCGAGTGTCCTGTGATGACGAGTGGGATGCCGTAGTTAAGCTTCGTCATGATGCCTGCCAAGTGGGTATACCAAGTGTGGCAATGGACGACGTCAGCCTGATTGCCGTCGGCATTGTAGCTGATCGCCCGTTGTGCGCTGCCAAGAATGGAGTGCAGGTGTTTGGGTGCCCCGAAGGCTGCCGTGTCGACGGGGTATCCTTTTATCTTGAGCGGATAGTCGGTGGATGCCTGATCGCCGAAAGCGCGCACATCGACATCGACATCAGGCAGCTTGGCCAGTTCGCGGGTAAGGTATTCGACATGCACGCCAGCACCGCCATAGTTGTAGGGTGGATATTCATTTGAATAGATGAGCGCGTTCATAATGTGGGTTTTCTGGGTAGAAGGGAATCTGCATAACAGAAAGTCGTAGCAAATCCGACGAGTGTGGCAGGCTCAAGGTTTTTTGAGATTAGGTAAAAGCGCGGGGTGCTAGGCCAATAGGAATCCTTCAAAAAACAGCTTGTCCGGTTGCAAGGGACCGGATCTGTGATTTACGTTTTCTCTATGAAATTAAAATGTTTAACCCGTTTTCTCGCCGTTCTCCTTTTCTTCGTAACTTACGGTTCAGCGGCCGTCCCGACGGGGTCGTCGGCTCCGGATTTTACGCTGACCGACACGACTGGCACCGAACATAGTCTGTCTGATTTTAAAGGAAAGTTCGTCGTCCTGGAATGGACCAACCACCTTTGCCCCTTTGTTCAAAAACATTATTCCAAAGGGGATATGCAAGCCCTTCAAAAAGAAATGACAGAGGACGGTGTGGTTTGGCTGCAAATCATCTCCTCGGCTAAGGGCAAACAAGGCTATCTCAGGCCGGAAGAAGGCCGAGCGATGCGTGAAGAGAAGGGCATGCATTCAACGGCTATGCTCCTCGACACTTCCGGTGAGGTGGGCCGTGCCTACGATGCCCGCACCACACCCCACATGTTTCTTATCGATCCGGAGGGGATACTTGTTTACCAGGGCGCGATCGATAGTATCCAGTCGACCCGCCAGTCAGATGTGGCCAAGGCTGAGAATTATGTAAAAGCAGCATATCGGAGCGCGCTGGCTGGTCAGCCGATCAAAAACGCAACGACAACGCCTTACGGCTGCAGTGTAAAATATTAGCAGCGTGACTTGCCTTGGCCTGCGCTGGGCGAATTCCAGTGCCGCTTTCGCCACTCAAGGAGCCTTCGATAGCCGGCCCACTTTGCATAAACAAGCGCGGCGACTAGAGCCCCGAGACTATCAGCTATCCAGTCGGCAAATTCGACACTTCGACCGGGAGTGAAGGATTGGCGGAACTCATCGAAGGCACCAAAAGCCGCTGCGATTAGTACTGCGGTTAACAAATGTGGCCAGCGCGCAGACTTTAACGCGGGGGTCCGGAGAAGTGAGGTAGCGAGAAGCCCGAAAATCAGGAAGTGGCCGATTTTATCCTTGGAAAACTGCGAGCCGAAATCCGTCGTCGCCAATTGCGAGGCGCCCGAAGCCGTAAAAATAGCGCAGGCGAGGAGGATGGGCCAGAGATACGCTCGGTCGAATTTGGGCAAAACGGACGGCATCAAAGGTGTTTCATGTATTTTGTGCCCTCGCTGTCCTCGAAGAGAACGCGATTCTCCTGAATAACAATGACCTTCAAGCCCAAGCTGAAATTAACCATTTCGCCGACGGAGAAAGCCTCACCGTTAAGGATGACACGGCTCGCCTCCCCAGCCAAACGGACGCCGCTGATTGTTGATGTTCCGAGCCATTCGATGACCGCCTGATTGGGTTCTGCCTCAGCTGCCGTTTGGGCAGCCTCCGCTTCAGCAGCGGCCTTGGCTGCCGCTTGAGCCTCAGCCTGAGCTTTGGCCTCGGCAGCTTCACGGGCGCGGCGAAGTTCTTCGACGACATTGGGCGTGGTGGATCCAGCGTTCGTTTGTGATCGGGCCGGCTGAATGATTTGAGGCGCTACCGGTTCGCCGGTAGCCGGTGTTGCGGGCTTTAGCTGTGTCGGTGTCGATGTCTCCAAGGTCGGCGTCCCATTCGTTTGAGCGGCGGGCGGAGCATTTGAGTCGCCCTTAAAAATCGCGATACTGAGTCCGACGACCAAGCCAATCAGGATGGCCACCATCAGCGCGAGGCCAACGATCAGCCCGGGGCTGAATCCGCTCGCCGACGGTGCTCCCGGGGATGCCGTGCCGGCTAAGCCTCCTGGCTTTGAGTCGCTCGTTGGCATGCGCTCTGGCGTGCGGTCGCGCTGGGCTTTGCGAAGTGCTTGGTTGATTAGGCTCATGGATAGGGCCGCGCGGGTCGCGGAATCAGAGTAGTGGAAATTAAAATGAAACAGAGATGCAAGTGTATCGGCTATTGGTGTAGCCGGTTGATGTCTTTGAGGGCTCGGCGCACGTCCCAGTAGTTAACCTCATTACCGCTTCGGATGAATGTGGAGAGAAGCGATTTGTCGCAAATGTTATTAATCATACGGGGTATACCGAGGCTCGCGCGGGCTATTTTTTTGATCGCCCTGGGGGTGAAGTGGGGCTGACCGTTGCTGCCCGAAAGCGAGAGGCGATGCAGAATGTAGAGTTGGACCTCTGCCCGGTTAAGGGGCTTCAGGTCATAGTGCACAAGTATGCGCTGGCGAAACTGACGGAGGCGCTCTTCTTTCAACTTCTCGTTCAACTCCGGCTGCCCCATAAGAATGATTTGCAGAAGTTTTTGATCGTAGGTTTCCAGATTGGAAAGCATGCGGAGCATTTCCATGACCTCAAAGGAAAGGTTCTGGGCTTCGTCGATGATAACGACGATCTCGCGCCCCTGATCGATGCGGGCGAGGAGTAGGTCGTTCATTTTATCGAGCAGGTCGCTCTTCGAGCGGGCCTTTGCTTCTTCGCCCAACTCCTTCATGATGCCCCGCAAAAGCTGGGTCTCGGAGACTCTCGGGTTGAGTAGAAGGGCGGTGTCCACCTCCTCGCGGGACTCAAGTTCCTCGAGAAGCTTTCGGCAGAGCGTCGTTTTCCCGCAGCCCACTTCGCCAGTTAGTACAATAAAGCCCTTTTTGTCCTTAATACCGTAGCGCAGATGTTGGAGTGCCTCCTCATGGGTTGGACTGAGAAAGAGGAAACGCGGGTTGGGCGTAACATGGAAGGGCATTTCCTGAAATCCAAAGTATTCGAGATACATAGTCCTTATTTCAAATTACCCTTTTCAAAGGAGTGGAAATGGCCTTTTCTCGACCGGTGATGGTAAAGAAAAACGCACAACGCAAAGAACGGGCTTTATTGCTCATGTTGGTTGGCATGTTGTGTGTTTTGTTGTTCTTTTTTGCGGGTCTTCTTATGAAGACACATCGCGAATTTCAGAATTTTCAGGAACGGGAAAGTAGAATCGAGGCCAAGCTCATACAAGCCCGAAAAGAATTCGCCCAAAAAGAGGCCTACCTGGCCCGGCTTCTAGGGGATCCGGAGTTCCTCGAGCGCGTCGTCAGAGAGCGTCTCGGCTACGCCCGTCCCGATGAACTGCTCTTCCGATTCTCAGACGAACCGTAGCTCTCGATTTCTCAAACATCGGCAGGTTCAACTAACAGGTGCAAGAAGCAGGAAGCGGTATACCGTTGTTAGTTCT
>JAAAPI010000180.1 GCA_009908325.1 Verrucomicrobiota bacterium
TAACCGATCCCGCCGCGTAAAAGGCATTCGCCTCACGCGGTTCTATCCATAGAGCATTCCCAGCCACATGTCCGAAATTCATTACAAAACGATCACTGAACTCGCCGCCGCGCTGGAAGCGGGGGAGACGTCCTCGGTGGCGCTCACCCAGGCAGTCATCGACCGCAAGGAAGCTATGGACGGCCGGGTGAAGGCCTTTCTCAGTAGCGCCCCGGCCGATGCCTTGGCGCAGGCGCAGTCCTCGGACGCGCGTCGAGCGGCTGGGCAGAGCCTCGGCCCGCTCGACGGCATCCCAATCGGCATTAAGGACACGCTGGCTGTGCAGGACCAGCCGCTGGGCTGTGCCTCGAAGATGCTGGACGGTTATGTTTCGCCCTTCGATGCCACTTGTATTGCCAAGCTGCGGGCGGCGGGGGCGGTCATTTGGGGGCGGCTGAACATGGACGAATTCGCCATGGGGTCGTCCACGGAGAATTCGGCGTTTCAAACCACGGCCAACCCCTGGGACCTCGAAACGATTCCCGGCGGGTCGTCCGGTGGGAGTGCCGCTGCGGTGGCGGCGGGGGAGGCCATTGCCTCGCTCGGCACCGATACCGGCGGCTCGATTCGGCAGCCGGCAGCGCTCTGCGGGGTGGTAGGGATGAAGCCGACCTACGGGCTCATCTCCCGCTACGGTCTGGTGGCCTTTGCCTCCTCGCTCGATCAAGTGGGGCCCTTTACCCGCACGGTGGAAGACGCGGCCCTGCTGATGGAGGCCATGCTGGGTAAGGATCCGCTCGACTCGACCTCCATCGCTCCACAGGGCGAGACGGGCTACGCGGCTGCGCTGAAGACGAAGCGTGGCCCCTGGAAACTGGGCGTGCCCAAAGAATTTTTTGGGGACGGTATCGACCCCGAGGTGAAAGCGAACATTGAGCAAGCCATCGAGTGGTATCAGGGGCAGGGCTGCGAGATCGTGGACATTTCGCTGCCGCACTCCGAATTGGCCGTGCCAGTTTACTACATCGTGGCCACGGCGGAGGCCTCCTCGAATCTGGCCCGTTTCGACGGCGTGCGCTACACGCACCGCAGCGAGGCCGCCAAGGATGCCCTGACGCTCTTCACCAAGAGTCGCGGCGAAGGCTTTGGCGACGAGGTGAAACGACGCATCATCCTTGGGACTTATGTGCTGAGCTCCGGTTACTACGATGCCTACTACTTGCGGGCGCAGAAAGTGAGACGTTTGATTTTGGGCGATTTCGAAACGGCTTTCGAGCAGGTCGACGCCATTCTCACACCGACATCGCCCACGCCGGCATTTAAGCGGGGCGAACGCGCAAACGATCCGCTCGCTATGTATCTTAGCGATGTCTACACCATATCGGTCAACCTCGCCGGATTGCCCGCCATCTCCGTGCCCAGCGGATTTACGGAGAGCGGCCTGCCCATCGGCCTGCAAGTCATCGGCAAAGCTTTCGGCGAAGCCGATATGTTCGCCGTGGCGAACGCTTTCGAGCAGGGCCATGATTATGCGCGGCAAACGCCGAATCTGTAACCGCTGCAATTTATGAACCGCAGAGCACGCCGAGAGATGAGTGAGGTAGATGGAAAAAATTCAAAACTCCACTCCTTTCCAAGGAGGGGTCATCCGGCAGCTGCCGGATGGGGGTGGTTCACGAACGGCTCCCAACTCGTTCAAGATCTTGCACCGCGCAACCAACAGACACCCTTCCGGTCGGGCAAGCCGACCACCTTCCCTCAAAAGGGAAGGAGCTAAGTCCAGCTATTATACCTTATCCTTTTCTCTCTGCGTCCCCGGCGCACTCCGCGATTAACCCCCCACGCATCGTTCGCAACTTTCACCTTCACTCCAAAATGATTTACGAAGCAGTTATCGGACTTGAAATTCACGTGCAGCTCAAGACGCGCACGAAAATGTTTACCTCGGCGCCCTATGCCTACGGTGCGCCGCCCAACACCTTGACCGATGCGGTGGTGCTCGGTTTGCCCGGGACGTTGCCGGTGTTGAACCACCACGCGATCGAGCAGTGCGCCAAGCTGGGGCTCATGCTGGGGTGTGAGATCGCCGAGGTCTGCAAATGGGACCGCAAAAACTACTTCTACCCGGACTCGCCGAAGAACTACCAACTCACGCAAAACGAGCAACCGCTCTGTCTTGGTGGGCGGGTCGAAATCGAGCTGCCCGGACCCTCGCGCAATGTGGAAGGCGAGCACCGCTGGGTTGCCCTCAACCGGATACACTTGGAAGAGGACCCCGGGAAGCTGACCCACGAGGCTTTCGATACCTTGATCGATTTTAACCGTGCCGGTGTGCCGCTGGCCGAGATCGTGACCGAGCCCGATCTCTATTCCCCGACCGAGGCCGTGGCCTTCCTCAACGCGCTGCGGAATTGCATCGTCCACGCCGGGATTTCCGACTGCGATATGGAGAAGGGGCAGCTGCGTTGCGATGCCAACGTCTCGCTCCGCCCGGCCGGGAGCGAAGCGCTGGGCACCCGCACGGAAATGAAAAACCTTAACTCGATTTCCAACGTGAAGGCAGCCATCGAATACGAGATCGAGCGCCAGACCGACTTGCTCGAAGCGGGTGAAAGCATTTCACAAGAGACCCGCCGCTGGGATGTGGAGAGCGGCACGAGCTTCTCTCTGCGCAGCAAGGAGGAAGCGCACGATTACCGCTATTTTCCCGATCCCGATCTGATGCCCGTGCAGATGGACCGCGCCCGGGTGGCTGAGCTGGGGGCCGAGCTACCCGAGCGCCCGCTCGAGACCCAGCGCCGCTACCAGCAGGACTTCGGGCTACCGTATACCATCACATCCGTGTTGTGTGTGAACCGGGAGTTGAGTGAGTTTTTCGAAGCGGCTCTGGAGACCTATGAGGCACCCAAGGCCATCGCCAACTACATCACAAATGACTTGCTGCGGGAGCTATCGGCGGCATCAGAACATGGCGACAGCGCACTCAGTGTGAGCCAGTGTCCGCTTACGCCGGCCCACGTCGCAACCTTGGCAAAAATCATCGATGCAGGAGTCATCTCCCGGCAGATCGGCAAAGAAGTCTTCATCGATATGTTCCGAACGGGTGAAATGCCGGAGGCCATCGTCGAGAAAAAAGGTCTCAAGCAAAGCAACGACACTGGCCAAATCGAAGCCCTTTGCCGCGAAGCGATCGCGAACAACGAAAAAGCGGTCAATCAGTATAAGGACGGCAACGAAAAGGCGATCAATGCGCTGAAGGGGCCGGTCATGAAAGCGACCAAGGGTAAGGCCAATCCGGCGATGCTCGATCAGCTGCTGAAGCAATTAATCGACGAGGGTTGAGGCCTATTCAGGATCTTCCCGGAAAATGTTGATTTTTCCGGCTGGTAGCACGCGTTCCGCGCCCTCTACCTGAAACCCTATTTCGTAGCTGTTGTCGGGACCCATTCCCGCGACGAGGATTCTGCCGTTGGCGCGGCCCTGCCAATTTTCCGGTTCGGTGAGATCGGCTCCATAGGCTTCCTTAATGAAATCGCTATCCACTATTGATAAATCCGAATTTCGGAAAAGCGTGTGGAGGATGAGTGTTTCGGATTGGCGATCAACTGAATCTGTCTGTAATTTAAAGCGATAATCAGCGGGTGAGTTAGCAACGCGTTGAATGTTTTTTGCACCGCCGCGTAGCTCGATCTTTTGCACGGTCTGATCAGTTGGCGCTTCGATTTCTTCCGGATCGAGAAGGTCCGGAAAATCCGTGATTTTAAATAATTCGGCAGCCGCGATGCGGTGCGTCGCCATGTTGATTGCGCGAACCGAGAGAAGGCACGTGTCGGAATTCTTAGGGACAATCACTTCAAACACGAGTAGGGCTTTTTTGTCACGTTCGAAGGCGGATTCGCTTTCGAAGGTAAAGGAATTGTTACCGACGCCAGTGGCGTCGGGTTTCAATCGTAAATCGATGGGTAGGTTCACGGTGAAATTCGTCCCGTCGGCGCGCGCCAGCCTATCATAGATTTCGTTCCGCAATACCGAGCTGGCCCGGCGCATTCCGTTCGGGTCCCGGATGAAGACCTCGTGATAGAAAAGCGCCCCATAGCCTTTTTCCCAGCAGGCTTCAAGGATCTGCTCACAGGCACGCTGCGCGGCCTCGTTATAAGGGATGATGTCCAACTCAAGGTCAAACGCGATATCCTCGGCCATGGTAGAGGAATTTTGCTTGTTTTCGACTGTTTCGAGCAGTTCGACCAGGGCTTTCCGGTTTTCGTAAAGGGCGACTTCGGCCCTTTCTATGACTTTTTTCCCTTCCTCATTGATGGCTTTGACGTCCCGATTCGGTTGCACGGTGCTTGGCTTGGCATCGACCATGAATTGACCGCTGCGCTTGTCGGATTTCGCCTCGCTGATCGCTGCCTCAATTCGAGCCAGCTGGATCCGCTCGGACCGACTCATCTTTTGCGTGATTTCTGCCTGACGCTCAAGGATGGTGAGATCAAGCGGCTCTCGTTCTTTGCGAGCACCCTCGGCCATGAACGGCAGAAATGGCATCATTGCGATGAGTCCAAACAGCAGTGCAGCGTGGATGGGGCGGATTTGCTGGATAGAGACGCGACGGGGGTTCATGTTCATATCTTGGGTATTAGGCCGAAGGTGAAAGCTTCAGCAAAAACAAGCGTTTGCCAAGAATAATTCGACTCAAGATGCGGGTTTAACCAATTGCTTAAAGTTGGAACGATGAAGAAAGCGTGAGCTTTGTTGACAGCAGGTATCGCTTGCGTGTTGCATAGGATAATGAACAATGAGGAAGAGCTTATTCTCGCTCGGGATACCGAGGCCACCGTCATTCCAGCGGGAGACGTCAAAATCCTGCGAGCCGGCACGCGGGCGATAATATCGCAGGCCCTCGGTGGAGCGGTCACCATTCGGACGGATTCAGGTCTGTTTCGGCTTTCCAGCAAGGATTGGGACGCGCTCGGAGCAGAGGCGCAGGCGCGATTGGATGCGGTGGCGAATGAAGCCGAGGCCGTCGCCGACGATGAACCTTTCAGTGAAGAACAGGTATGGGAGGCGATGCGGGGCTGTTTCGATCCGGAGATCCCGGTCAATATTGTGGACCTTGGGCTAATTTACGATTTGCAGATCGAGGCACCCGACGAAAACGGGCAGTGCGCGGTGGGCGTGAAAATGACATTGACGGCGCAGGGCTGCGGAATGGGGCCGGTCATCGCGGAAGATGCCAAGAAAAACATCGAAAGTCTCCCCGGGGTTTCGCGTGCGAACGTCGACATCGTCTGGGACCCGCCCTGGACGCCCCACATGATCTCAGAAGCCGGCAGGGAAAAGCTGGGGCTGGATTGATCGGGGGTCCGGCAACTAAACCCGGAATCGCGAGACTCCCGTCTCGCTCGGATTCGACTCGACAAGCTGGAAGCTTGTCACTACGACTTGCGGGCTTGATAGCACCCGGGATCGCGAGACTCCTGTCTCGCGCGTTCGTTTTGACGGCTTTGGACGCCCGGAATTCTAGCGTGGGTCTGCTGTGGTCAAGAGACGCTCGTAGCGGTGAACGACGCGGTCAAGGATGCTTTCGGGTGAAAGGCCGTTTTCTTCACGCAAAATCGTGACGGAACTGCCGTGCTCGATAAAGGTATCGGGCCAACCGATACGTTCGACCGGGCACTGTATGTCCGCAGCTTGCAGCGCTTCGCCCACGGCTGTGCCGAGACCGCCGGTGATGACGTGGTCCTCCATGGTGACGATGAGACGGGTCGATTTGGCCGATTCACCGAGTCGCTCGACGTCGAGCGGCTTGACAAAGCGGGCATTGACAACACCGGCTTCGATTCCGTGCTCGCTGAGACGGGCGGCCAGCTTTTCGGCATCGGCCACCATCGAGCCAATTGCCCAGATGTCGATGTCGTTCCCGACCTGGAGGCGCTTTGCCTGGCCGATTTTGATGGGCTGCGGTGCCGCTTTCATAGGCGTCCCGAGCGCATTGCCTCGCGGGTAGCGAATGAAGGCGGGGCCGTTGTGGGCGAGTCCGGTCGCCATCATATCGGCCAGCTCGTCTTCATCGGCGGGTGCCATGACGACGACGCCCGGCACACAACGCAGATAGGCCAGGTCGAAGAGTCCATGGTGCGTCGCTCCATCGTTGGGTGAAAGCCCGGCACGGTCCATACAGAAGAGGACGGGCAGGTTTTGCAGGGCCACGTCGTGAATAATTTGATCGTAGGCGCGTTGCAGGAAGGTTGAGTAAATCGCACAGACGGGGTGATAGCCGGAAGTCGCCATGCCGGCGGCAAAGAGCACGGCGTGCTCTTCGGCGATACCGACATCGAAGAACTGATCGGGCAGGGCTTTTTCAAATGCGTTGAGTCCGGTGCCGGCGGGCATGGCGGCGGTTATACCGACTACATTCGCATCTTCCCGGGCGAGTTTTACGAGAGTCTGACCCATGGCATCCTGGTATTTCGGCGGTGCGCCTTCGGGCGCGGGCGCACCTTTACCGGTCTCCACATCAAAGGGGCTGGCACCGTGGAAGCGCTCGGGGTTTTGAATCGCCACATCGTAGCCCCGGCCTTTTTCCGTCAGAATATGAAGCAAGACTGGTTGTTCTGCATTTTTGGCAAACTCGAGGTAGTGCTCCAACTGCTTGAGGTCGTGACCGTCGATCGGCCCGATATAGCGGATGCCGTACGTTTCGAAGATCGATGAGGAGACGAAGAAATCTTTGGTTTCCCGCTTCCATTTGGAGCCGAACTTGATGATGGACTGGCCGCCGGGGATTTTTTCCAGCAGGCTTTCAAAATCATCGTTGATCCGGTTGTAAACGGGATTCGTGATCAGCTCGTTAAAGTAGCGCGGAAGGGCACCGACATTTTTGGCGATCGACCACTTGTTGTCATTGAGAATGATGACAAGCCGCTTCGTCGCACCGGCCACGTTATTGAGCGCCTCCATGGTGATGCCGCAGGTGAAGGCAGCGTCGCCACAGAGGGCGACGACATGTTCGTCGCTGCCGCGTAAGTCGCGGGCCGATGCCATCCCGAGTGCGGCGGAAAGTGCGGTGCCGGCGTGGCCCGCTCCATAGGCATCGTGCTCGCTTTCGCTGCGCGCTAAAAAGCCGCTCAAGCCATCGCTTTGCCGGATTTTTTCGAAGCGCGCGTCGTTCCGTCCGGTCAATAACTTATGCACGTAACCTTGGTGGGCGACATCGAAACAAAAGCGATCCGTTGGGGTGCTGAAAATACGGTGCAGGGCGATGGTCAACTCGACCACTCCGAGATTTGGGCCGATGTGGCCTCCGTTGCGCGAGGTCGTCGCGATGATCCGGGCCCGTATTTCCTCGGCAAGCTTTGGGAGGTCCTCAGCGGCGAGTCCTTTAACGTCGTCCGGGGATTGTATCCGATCTAAAAGGGGCATGGTTTGGTGTGCGTAGGTGCGAGCAAGACGAGACTCAAAATAGAACCGTTCGCAGCGTTTAGTCTTCGTTGGATAGATCGAACTCTTCGAGCTTTCCGGTTTTTAAGTTGAGCTGCTCGATTTTCAGCTCCGCCTGTTTGAGTTGCGACTGACACGTTTTCAAAAGCTTAGAGCCTTCTTCGAATTTCGCAACCAGATCAGCTAAAGGGATGTCGCCATTTTCCATCGCCTGAATGAGCGATTCGAGACGCTCCAGAGAGGCTTCAAAACTCGGCGTTTCTTCTTCTTCTTCTTTTGCGGGCATGATGCTAATGACTACTCCTGCGAATCAAACGCGTTTCGGATGACCTTCAGGTCGGTATTTTTAATGATTAAATCTTTG
>JAAAPI010000351.1 GCA_009908325.1 Verrucomicrobiota bacterium
CCCAGGCGAGTCCGCACTCGGGTCGCAGCCCGATTCGGGGTGGTTGCGACGGGATCGACCGCGGTGCGCGCGGCTGCCCCGACAGGACAGAAGGGGGGACATGACACCTCCCACAGACAGGCATGATCGTGGCGGCCCCGCGGAGGTCACGAGGTCCGGGAGCAAGCCCCTCGAGATCAGGCTGTGGTGGGTCTTCTCCCGCCGCTCACAGGACGTCCCCGTCAGGGGGAGCATCGCTGTCAGGCGAAGGGATGGACACGCGCGGGGCCACAGGCGCCGACCTCGAGGGGTCAGGCTATTCGCGATACCAGCGCGGTCAGGGCGATATGTGCGTTCCGTGTCATGGGGCGGAAATAGCCGGGACCGACGGCCCGGCGCAACGAAACCGCCGCCGGGGAAGGTCCATCGGGCTGAGGCGTGTTGCAGCGCCGCAACGCCGAAAAACTCTTTGAATTCAGGCCGTCGCTAGGGGGTTGCGTTCCGCCCACTGTATCCTTACTTCGTTCGTCAATAGGCGATTGGCAGCCCTCCACACCTGTGTGTCTCGCCAAACAACTGAAGCGTGGAATCCGAGCCAAGAATTTTCATGTGGCAGGGTTGACAGGATTTGTTCTGGTACAGCGCCCTGAACGCGCATTTTTTCTGCGCTGCCTTTCTCCATCGCCCACAGATATCCACAACCCTGCTCCCCTTGCGGCCCCCGGCTTCTTTTTTGAAGGTGGACTTTTTCTTGGGTGAGGTTCACTCTTCATTCATAATATCCAGGGAACAAAGCAAGAAGATATCCTGGATGTAGTGACAAGAGGAGCCGACGGGAACATGCAAGATCAAAACAACATTTCGAGCTTTCGGTTCGTTGACCTCTTTGCCGGGATCGGCGGCCTGCGCATCGGCTTCGAAGGCATTGGCGGAACATGCGTGTTCACAAGCGAATGGAACAAGTTCTCCCAAGAGACGTACCGCGCCAATTTTGGTGAAGATCACCCGATTGCGGGCGACATCACCGAAGTGGACGTCGCGTCGATCCCGGAGCACGAAGTTTTGCTCGCAGGCTTTCCATGTCAGCCCTTCTCCATCGCCGGTGTGAGCAAAAAGAACTCCCTCGGTCGACAGCACGGCTTTCTGGATGACACGCAAGGCACCTTGTTCTTTGATGTGGTCCGGGTCCTCCGACATCACAAACCGAAAGCGTTCCTGCTGGAGAACGTCAAAAACCTGCTCTCACACGACAAGGGAAACACCTTCAGGGTCATCATGCATGCCCTCGATGAGCTGGGATATGAAACAGACCACAAGGTGGTCGATGCACGGCATTGGGTGCCCCAGCATCGAGAGAGGATTTTCATCGCCGGCTTCAGACGCGATGTACCCACGACTTTCTCATTGGACGATGTCTTGGTCCCCGACGCGCTGAACCCGCTACTGTCCAGTATCCTCCACCCGGAAGACGGATCGGAGGCACCCGAGGAACCTTATACCCTAGGTCACGATGCCAAAGTTTCGCCGAAGTACACGCTCACACCGAAACTCTGGGCCTACTTGCAAAACTATGCGGCAAAACACAAAGCCGCAGGTAACGGTTTCGGCTTCGGTTTGTGTACGCCGTCCAGTGTCGCCCGCACGCTGAGCGCCAGGTACTACAAAGACGGTTCGGAAATTCTGATCGCTCAAGAGGGAAAGAACCCAAGACGGCTGACGCCTCGCGAGTGCGCAAGGTTGATGGGGTTCGACCGGCCGGGATCGAACCGCCCCTGGAAGATTGTGGTGTCCGACGCACAAGCCTACCGACAATTCGGCAACGCGGTCGCAGCGCCTGTGGCGACCGCGATCGCCGAAGCCATGAGCCCGTGGATCAACAACGCTATCGCCATCAGACCGCGGAGAGAACTGTTTGGCTGAAAGCGCCCCAATGGACAGATCCGAGATGATGTCGCGGATCGGTTCGCAGAACACGAAACCGGAAATGGTGGTCCGCAAGGGGCTCCATGCCGCGGGTTTCAGATACCGTCTGCATGCGAGGAACTTGCCCGGTTCGCCAGATATCGTTCTACCGAAGTACAGGTCCGTGATACTCGTCCACGGATGTTTCTGGCACGCCCATAAAGGGTGCCGGAATTTCCGCTTACCGAAGTCCAACACCGACTTCTGGAGGGAAAAACTCGTGCTCAACGCCGAACGGGATACGAGGCAGCTCAAGGAGCTGCAAGATGCGGGGTGGCGCACTCTCGTCGTATGGGAGTGCGCGACGCGGGACTTTTCCACAAAGAAACTGCTCGAGACCATCGCGGCATGGTTGCATCAAGAGGTGCAGATCGTCCAAATACCGGATGAGCAGCCATGAATTCGGAACCGCCCGGAATGGAAAGGAAAACGAGTGTCTGACCTGATCAACGAACCGGACGCCTCCCGACTGATATTCGGTCTTCGGGATACTGGCTATAACTTCCGAACGGCCGCTGCGGACATTATTGACAACTCCATCGCGGCCAACGCGGACGAAGTGCACGTGCGGGTCGACATTACCACTGAAGGTAAGAAATACGTCTACTTTGGCGACAATGGCGACGGCATGAATGAGACCGAACTTCGCGCCGCGATGCGCTATGGGGCCCCTGTGCGAAAGAACCTCGCGAGCCTTGGCAAGTTCGGCCTCGGCCTGAAAACCGCGTCTAGCTCGGTCTGTCGGCGCTTCGCGATTATTTCCCGGAAAAATCCTGACGCTCCCCTGAACAAGCTGGCATGGGATCTTGACCATGTGGAGGGGACGGGTCGTTGGGAGATGCTACGCGATCCCGTCGGGCCACATGAGCAAGAAGTATTCGACGAATTATGTGGAGACAAGGGTACACTGGTGGTCTGGTCGAACTGCGACCGCATGCTTTCAAAGCACTATGACGAACCCGGCGGCACGAAAGAACAATCGGCAGTCAAACGGCTTCGCAAAAGTCTAATAGAGCATCTCGCGCTGATCTATCACCGATTTCTCGACGCAGCGGATACGCGAGAGCGTCATATCACAATGTCGGTCAACGATGAAGCCGTAGAAGCTTGGAACCCATTCTACCCGGAAATGTCCGAACAAGTGCTCGCCGAACAACAGCAGGAGATTCCGGTCGAAGGGGATGACGGTGAATTATTGGGAACTGCGGGAATTCGAGCGTGGATCCTGCCGCATCGCAATACTTTGACGACGGAACAGCGCAAGAAAGCAAATATCACCAACCGGGGGCAAGGCTTTTATATTTACAGACAGGGCCGACTGATCAATCAAGGTGGATGGCTGGGTGTCTTCGGCGCGCACGGTACTTTCGAGCCACACATGTCCCTTCTCAGGATCGAATTCGAATTCGGATACGAACTCGATGAAGCACTTTACGTTGACGTTAAGAAATCGCAGATCCTGTTTGACCCGGCCCTCGAAGAATACCTTGAAAAGTTGCTCGGCAACGCGCGACGCGAGGCGAATAACCGTTACAGGCGCAAGGAGAAGGAAGCCGCAGTCAAATCGGTTTTGAACCACTCTTCCGCGAACACTTCGATCAGCGCCACGCCGACCGCGAAGAAACCCAAGGTCGAGAGCGCGGACGCAGAGACCCAGACTGCCGTGGTGACGAACTCCCGCGGTGCTGGGATAAAAATCCGGCAACCTGTCCAGAACAACGTCGACCCTGACAAGGTCCACGTCCACGCGGTCGAGACGATCACGTCAGGGGATCTCTGGGTGCCGGTGCTGCGGAGCGAAAGCACATCGGGTCACGTTCCGGGCGTGGAGCTGAACAAACATCATGAATTTTACCAGAAGATATATCAGAGAGCCGGGGCGAATGGATACTCTGTCCAAGGTATGGACCTGCTTTTATGGGCGTTTGCCGTGTCCGAGATGGATAACTCTGACGAGGAGCTGGCTCCGATCTTCGAGGACATCCGGGATGTTGTCTCATCCAACCTCAAAAAGCTCCTCAGGGATGTGCCGCTTCCCGACAGCACTGACCTGACCGAGGGCGGAGACGGTTGAAGTGCTCGCCCGTAAGCTTGACCTCATCGCGGATGCGTTGGCTCAAGGAACCGGCGCGACCATCGCTGTTCGAGTGATGGAAACCGGGAGGCGCAAGGGGCTGCGCATCTGGTTCAACGATCTGCACGAAAAAAATGGTCCCGTAGCGGAGCTGAAGCCACATGGTTTGAGATCCCACGGTATTAACATCGGTTTCGGATCGTTCTCGGCAGGGGTTCTGGAACAGATTTCAAATGCGAGTTCGGAAGACATCCAGCTCGCCCGTTCTCTCGTCAGATCCGTCGCCCGATCAGCTGAAATAGATATCCCGGGGCAATCGAAGGACGACTGGCTGGTACGGGATGGTGGCTTCCGCATCGATGCGCGCTACCGACACGATCATACCCCTCCTCACGAGGATGAGGCCATCATAGAGACTTGCCGGGAGGTGATCGTTCCGCTCATGGCGGCCATGGCAGAACTGATCGGATATGACGTCGTCGAAGACCCGTCCGCATCGGATCAACCTGAAGTCGAAGGCGGTTTGAGCCCGGCAACCGTTTATCGGCGAGAACGCAACCCTCGAAACCGACTGCTTTGTCTGCGCATCCACGGCGCCCAGTGCCGTTGCTGTGGATTGAACCCCGAGAGCCGGTATGGCGCCGCCGGAGGCATCATCGAGGTGCATCACCTAGAACCGGTTTCCATGCTGGAACACCCACGCCCATACGATCCGGAAACGGATCTCGTACCGCTCTGTCCAAACTGTCACCGATCCGTGCATACGCAACGCCCATGGCCGCTTACGCTCGAGGAGTTGGCCTCATACATGGAGGAGGCAGGGAATGCTTGAACTCTCAAAGTGGCCCACCTCTTTCCGGGATCTAAGTATTTCACCGCCGAACGGCTATAGAATTTCGGATCGGATCTTAGATGCCGAGGTGCAAATCGATCGTGTCGATGGCAACATCAACGCCCGGCTCGTCGGTGTGAGAACGATCAAAGGGCGTCGTAGGCTACTGGAAGCTCCGTCCCGTAAGCACGCTTGGGTCAAGGACGGGGATGCTCTGAGACCTCTTCCAGCTGACGCTCCTGATATCTTTAATGCCATGCTGGGCGGCTCGGATCCCGAAAACCTCGAGTTCACGACGGCCATTTATCTTCTTCGTGACGAAACCGGAATCCTACCGGTTTCCGCTACAGAGAGATTTCAGGCATCCGGGACGGAGGCTGCCGCACCGCTTCCGGACCGTGTTGACATACCCGGACTTCAAGCGACGCTTTACCCATACCAAGCGAAGGGTGTGGAATGGATGCGGCGCACGCTCAAGAACGCATGTGGCCTGATCCTCGCAGACGAGATGGGTTTGGGGAAAACCCTCCAGATTATTGCGCTACTTTTGATGGATAAACCGCCGGAAAGCGCACCAGCGCTTGTGGTGTGTCCCACCAGCCTTATTGCGAACTGGGTTCGTGAGATCGGACAATTCGCTCCCTACCTATCGGTCCATGTCCATCGTGGACCAGCTAGGACCGGGATATTTCGCGGCCTCCAACAAAGTAATGTCGTGATCACCACCTATGACACGCTGGTCAACGATATCACGCTCTTCTCGGCCTTCGAGTGGTCGTGGGTTATTTGTGATGAAGCACAGGCGATCAAAAATCCGGATTCAAACCGACGTAAGGCGATTTCGTCCATTCCGCGCCGGAAAGCGATACCCATGACCGGCACACCTGTAGAGAATACTCTTCTCGACCTCTGGTCGCTCACCGATTTTGCGATCCCGGGTCTGCTCGGAACCCGCCGAGAATTCGAAACGGACCATCCGGACTCCCTCGAGGCGGCAGCCGAACTTGGCAGGATAACGGATCCGGTGATCTTGAAGCGCCGGGTATCCGACGTTGCCGACGATTTGCCCGAAAGGATCGACATCGATCTTCCACTGGATCTGGATCAGCGTCTTGTTGATCACTACCGGGCGGTCAGGGAAGAAACGCTGGAACGTTACCCTGTAGCCGGCGCCTTGGTAGCAACGCTTCAGTTGCAACTCGTCTGCGCACATCCATGGCTTCGCCAAACTCGTGTGGACGACATTGACGGCGAATACGCGCAGGTTGACCGTTCGTCCGGTCTTTCGCTGATGACCCCCAAGATGGAACGTACCATCGAGATCCTTCACGAGGCGTTCGAAACCGGCAAAAAGGTGATCGTCTTTGCCTTGTTCAACCGTCTGGGAGACCTCTTGCGTGAGGCCGCCAAAGGACTGCCCGAAGCCTACTGGGGCGCGATCAACGGCAGCACTGATCAAGCCGACCGCCAGACGATAATCGATGAGTTCTGTGCCCATGACGGGCCGGGCTGCCTAGTACTCAATCCGAAGGCGGCCGGCGCAGGCTTGAACATAACCGCCGCAACAATCGTCATTCACTACACGCCAATTTGGAACCCTGCGCTCGAGGCTCAAGCGAGTGCAAGGGCGCATAGACGGGGCCAGACGCTGCCTGTGACGGTTTATCGTCTCTTCTACGAGGACACCGTTGAGAGGGTGATGCTTGACCGATCGGCTTGGAAACAAGAACTTGGGAACGAAACCATGCCGCTGGCCACGCGGGACCGAGAAGATATTGATCGGGCGCTTGCAATTCAGCCGGGGAAACCATGACGAGAACGGCCTTCAGAAAAAACTTGAGCTCCAACGATGTAGGCTCGACGGGGGGACATCAGGGGGGGGTTTTGATCCCGAAGGGTGAAACCGACCTTCTGTCGTTCCTTCCACCACTCAACCCGGATGTGAAGAACCCTGACTCTTGGATCACATGTACTGATGAAGACGGCGAGGTCCATCGTTTCAGGTTCGTCTACTACAACAATAAGTTGCATAACGAGAATGGGACACGGAACGAGTATCGCATCACCCATATGACCGCGTGGTTTCGTGGGAAGGGAGCGCGAACAGGAGATACGTTCGAGATCAGCCGGGAGCAGGGCCAGCCAGGATACAGGATCCGGATTTTGCGTGCTGAAGAATTTACGGATCAAGATGACCAACCGCCCCCCACAAGGCTCCGCCTTAGAGGGTGGCAGCGGGTTCACTAATGACAAGCATCAAGTTGACAGGCTTCCCGTTCCTGCTTGCCTACGCCGACAGGTATCCGCTGGAATATCTGCAGATGCCCTCCGAAACAACGGCCGCGTTGCACGAATACGAACTAATAACCGTGGAAGACTTGATCCACTTTGTCGGAAGGTTTCAAGCGGACGAATCCCAGCAAGCGCTGGTTGCGCTTGATGCCCTAGCAGAGGTGAGCACGCCAACGGGACCAGATTGGTTTGCCTATTGGCAAGCCAGAGACTTTGAATTCCACAACATGTGTCTGACTTGTGCAGAGCTAGAGGCTTTCGACAACGCGACCCCGGTCTGCGCGGTCAACCGAGAGAACTTCGGGAACGCCGGGGCCATGTTGGCCAGGGCCGGTTATGACACGCTCGGGGCTCTAGCTGAGGGCCTCCGGTCCGGGATAGGGGACGTCGCCGGGATGGGCGGCAAGAAACGAGCAGACTTTTTCAAACGGCTAGTCGCCTTGGTATATGACATCCGAGAGGGGCAGCTTTCCGCTGAATCACTTGCTTCTAGATTTCCACCCGTTTTTGACGGTGACTCCGAAGACCGGGACACCGTCAATGCATCGAACCCATACAAATTTCACGAAGACGTCTTGAGCTTGGGAATCGGGATCCTGCATGTCGGCGCGAAGACCAAAATGAA
>JAAAPI010000189.1 GCA_009908325.1 Verrucomicrobiota bacterium
TACGGCCAAACAGGCACATATTGGCCACCTCCGACCGATGGTTATCGGCCAGGCCATTGCTCGCCTCCTGGATTTCTGTGGTGCCGACCTGATTCGTGATAACCATATCGGCGACTGGGGCACGAATTTCGGAACTCTGATCATGAAGATTAAGCGTGATCATATCGATTTACGAACTCTAGGCGAAGATGCGCTCGTTGTTCTCGATCAACTCTACAAGGAAGGTTCCATTTTGGAAGCGGAGCAACCTGCGCTGCGCGATATCTCGCGAAATGAGTTGGTTAAACTGCAAAACGGCGATCCGGAAAACACGGCAATCTGGCAACAAATTGTGGATATCTCCAAGAAGGCCTTCGACAAACTTTTTGCCCAGTTGGATGTCGAGGTCGATGTAACACTGGGCGAATCTTTCTACCGCGACAAGGTGGAGCGCATCTACAAGGAATTGACTGAGATTGGATTGGCCGAGGAAAGCGACGGTGCTCTCGTCGTCTGGCACGATGAGGTGAAGAAATTCGCCCGCGATAATGAACGTCCCTACCCGTTTAATATTCGTAAGCGCGATGGTGCCAGCAACTATGCCACGACCGATCTCGCGACGGTGCTCTACCGTGTGGAGGAATTTAAAGCCGAAGAGGTGATCTACCTGACCGATGCCCGCCAGCAGGACCATTTCCAGCAATTATTCCTGACGACGGAAAAATGGTTTAAGGCGAAGGGCTATCCATTGCCTGAGTTGCGCCATGTCTTTTGGGGCACCATCCTCGGCCCGGATAAGAAGCCGTTCAAAACCAAGTCCGGAGATTCCGTAAAATTGCAGGCCTTGCTGGATGAAGCTCGTAATCGGGCCTTTGATGTAGTTACCGAAAAGAACCCTGATTTATCCGTGAAGGAACGCCGCGAGATCGCGGAGGCGGTTGGGATTGGAGCTGTCAAATACGCCGACCTTTCGAGCAATCGCACTCAGGATTATGTTTTTAGTTGGGAGCGCTTACTTAGCTTCGAGGGAAACACAGCACCCTATTTGCTCTACGCGGTGGCGCGGATCAACAGCATCTTCCGTAAAGCTGGCCTGACACCAGAGGAGCCTATTGGGGGAGCAAGCCCCCCCGAGACAGAGGCTGAACTGGCACTGGCGCGAAAGTTAATGGGCTTTGTGACGGCGCTGGAGCTAACGCTCAATGATCTTCGCCCCCATTTTCTCTGCACCTACTTATACGAATTAACCAGTGCCTACAGTGCCTTCTACAATGCAGATAGAGTTATGGTCGATGATACCCCGGTGCGTGCACGAAGGTTGATCCTCTGCGCTCGTACCCGTACTGTTTTAAAGACGGGACTTGAGCTACTGGGGATCACACCGCTGGAGCGGATGTAGCCTTCCCTCAAAAATGTTTTAAATTTTCGGCTGGTGTTGGCTCATGCAGTGGAGAGCGCCCCCTTCTTTTATGATGTCGCTGGAGTCCACGCCGAGAATCTCGCGGTCAGGGAAACAATCGGCTAAAATCTGTATCGCTTCGCGATCATTGTGCGTCTGCTGGTAAGTCGGCACCAGCACCGCTCCATTCAAAACCACGAAATTCAGGTAGCTGGCAGCCAACAGTTCGCCATCGTGGCTGATGGGGTCCGGCAATGGAAGCGGCACGATTTCGAACGGATCGTCCCCGGGGGTTCGATAGTCCTGGAGCCTGCGTCGATTCTCGATGAGCGCTTCGCGGTTTGGATTATCGGAGTCTGCGGTCTCGGCGACGAGGATTCCGTCCGGCTTGAAAAAACGGGCCAGATTATCGATATGCCCGTCCGTATCGTCGCCGACCAGACCCTCTTTGAGCCAGAGAACTTGTTTCACGCCTAAGCCAGCAATGAGCTGCTCTTCGACCGCTCCCTTCGTGGTTGCACCATTGCGGTTGGGATTGAGAAGGACCGTTTTAGTTGTAAGCAGAGACCCGGCACCGTTGCTCTCCACGGCTCCCCCTTCGAGAACTTGATCGAAACCAAAACAGCGAATCCCCAGCTGCTCTGCGATCCATCGGGACGCCGCATCATCTTTTGCCTGGTCGGGAAATTTATCGCCCCAGGCATTGTAGCGCCAATCAGTAATGGCGACCTCGGGTTCGGATTCATTCACCAAAAAGAGCGGGCCGAAATCCCGAATCCAAACATCGTCGGTTTGATAATCATAGAGTTCGACCGCCAAGTGATCGCCATGCGCGGCCATCATGGCAAGCAGTTTCGATTGTTCGGATGCGGCACAAAGGACGCGAACTGGCTGGAAGCGGGCCGCCAAAACGTAAAGGCCGGCCAGTTGTTCGCGGACGCGATCAAAGCAACCGGGCCAGAGCGCTCTGCGAACGGGCCAGGCGAACCAGACAGCTGCCTGGGGCTCCCACTCAGCAGGGAAGCGGTAACCGAGCGTTTGGGGTATTCCCGACATTAGTCGATAAGGCGCTTATTCAGATCGCTGTAGCTATCGATCCGGCGATCACGGAAGAAGGGCCAAATGCGCCGCATATCCTCGAGTGCTTTTAAATCACAATCGGCGAACAGGATATGCTCATCCGCGACCGGAGCACGCTCCATCACCTGGCCATAAAAATCCGCGACAAAGCTTTGCCCCCAAAATTCCGTCTCGCCCTCGATTCCGGTTCGATTGACTGCGGCGACATAGCAGGCATTGGCCACGGCGTGCCCGCGCTGGACGGTTTCCCAGGCGGTATGCTGCGCTTCACCGAGAGCTTCTTTTTCTTCCGGCAGCCAACCGATTGCAGTGGGATAGAAGAGAATCTCCGCTCCCGCCAGGGCCGACAAGCGGGCTGCCTCCGGATACCACTGATCCCAGCAGATAAGGACCCCTATTTTGCCACACTTCGTATCCCAGACCCGATAGCCCAGATCACCGGGGGTGAAATAAAATTTCTCTTCAAAGCCGGGATCCTGGGGGATGTGCATTTTGCGGTATTTGCCCAGGTAGCGTCCATCGGCATCAATCACCGCAGCCGTATTGTGGTAAACTCCCGGCCCGCGACGTTCAAAAAGTGCCGCGATAATGACCAGACCAAGTTCACCGGCGAGCGCACCCAGAGCATCCGTCGTCGGCCCGGGAATCGGCTCGGCCAAGTCAAAGAGGGATGGATCCTGAGTGCGGCAAAAATACGGGGTATTGAAAAGCTCCTGCGCGCAGACGATTTGAGCGCCAGCAGCGGCCGCTTCGCGAATGCGCTCCATTGTGTAGTCCAAATCCGCCTCGGGGCTGCCTTGCTCACGCCCCTGAATCAAGGCTATGCGAACTCTACGACCGTCCGCCATCAATAGACGACCTTGTTGAGCGGATATTCGATGATGCCCTCTGCACCGCGCTTCTTCAGCTCGGGGATAATATCACGCACCACTTTCTCATCAATGATCGTATCAATAGCCACCCACGATTCATCCGCCAGGCGGTTAATCGTGGGATTCCGCAAGGCCGGGAGATCGGCCAGGATCGAATCCAGTTTGGATTTTTCGATATTGAGCTTAAGCCCGACCTTGGAGTGGGCCTCCAGTGCTGATTGAAGGAGCAAGGCGATGCTCTCTATTTTTTTGCGCTTCTCCGGGCTCTCCCACGCGGCCTTGTTGGCGATGAACACCGTGTTGGTATAGAGGAGTGTATCCACGATGCGCAGCTTATTAGCGCGAATCGAATTACCGGTCTCCGTCAGGTCGACGATCGCATCGACCAGGTCCGGCACTTTTACCTCGGTGGCGCCCCAGGAGAACTCCACCTCCGCAGTCACGCCATTCTCCTTTAAATATTGGCGCGTGATATTGACCACCTCGGTCGCGATGCGCTTGCCTTCAAGGTCCTGCACGCTCTGCACAGGCGACGCCTCCGGCACAGCAATGATCCACTTCGAGCGCTTGTTGGATGCACGGCTGTAGACGAGGTCGCATACCTCGACGACTTCGGAATTGTTCTCCCGCACCCAGTCCTGTCCGGTAAGTCCACAGTCGAAATAACCGTGCTCGACGTAGCGGCTGACTTCCTGTGCCCGCAAAAAGCGTCCGTCCAATTGCTCATCATCAATTGAAGGACGGTAGGACCGCGAACTGACTGAGATCTTGAAACCAGCTTTTCCGAAGAGATTAATTGTAGCGTCCTGAAGGCTGCCCTTGGGCAGGCCCAGCATAAGTAGAGGCTTGTTTTCCATGACCGAAAAAGCTGTAGCAGCGCAAAACCGGCACAAGATTAAAATAAGGTAAAAATGCCCTCCTGATTTCCCCTTGAGTTAAATAAGTGATTGTAATGTGTGACACTGAAGTTAATCGTGCTAAAAAGCTGATTTTTAAACTTAGTATGAGCCAATCGAAAAAAACCCTCATCGTCATCGCCGAGGATGACAAAGACCTCGCGACTCTCATAGAGACTCAGTTGGGTATCGCTGAAATGCAGTGCCAGGTTTGTCACGAGGCCGCTCATGTGGAGCGTTACTTGAAAAGCAACTTTGCCAACCTGCTGCTTCTGGACATCAACCTCCCGGACAACAGCGGGTTTCAACTTATGCAAACGCTGCGCAAAGAGGGTGTGACGACTCCCGTGATATTTTTAACAGGCGAAAACGATGAAATCAAAAAAGTGAAGGCTCTGGAGATGGGGGGGGACGATTACATCACAAAGCCCTTCGGTTTCCCGGAGCTGATTGCCCGCATTAATGCCGTTCTACGGCGCGCCGAGACAACGCGGGACGGTGACATTACGAAGAACGCATCGATTACGGATGAGCCTTTCGAATTTTGTGGGGCGACCGTGAATCCCCATCGTCTCGAAGTGTGCTTTCCCGACGGCGAGCGCGAAATCATCGGGCGCAAGGAACTGGGGATTTTCGCCTACCTGGCAAGCCACCCGAATGCAGTTCTGACCCGCAAAAATCTCATTCATTCGGTCTGGGGTATCCATGCCGACGTGCGAAGCCGTTCTCTCGATCAATACATCGTGAAAATCCGTGATCTCTATAAAAAGCACGGCCTGACACTTGACGCTTTTCGCACCGTTCACGGCGTCGGATATATTTACGATCTTGAATTTGGCGGAGATTCTTAGCGAGGACTGACCTTAGCAGATTTCACTTTCAACCAGCAAACGTCGCTACATTATGCCCGACAAAGCCGAAACCTTAAACGAACTTAAAGATAAAGCCGCTATTGCCGGATCCAAGCAGGTCCTCGTGGGCATGGATGGCTTCGTCGACATCATAGTCCACCCTGTCGACCAGCGTTACGGGCCGGGGGACCAGTTCCATCCGATTCCGACGATCAGTGACTTCGCTAAGCGAATTGCATCTGCTGCCGGGAAGAGTGCCAACATTGAGCTGGCCCCTGTCGTGGAAAAACTCGGAGGCAACGGTCCCATCATGGCCAATGCACAGCTCGCCCAGGGCCTTAAGGTACGCTACCTTGGTGCGCTCGGGCAGGAAATGATTCATCCTGTTTTCCAAGAATTTGCGGCAAAAACAGAGGCCCTTTCGATCGCCGATCCCGGCGTCACCCATGCCGCCGAGTTCAACGACGGAAAAATCATGCTGGGCTCCATGGCCAGTCTTGACGAGATTACCTACGCGCGCCTCTGCGACTTACCCGGTGAAGCCAAGCTGATCGAAATTTGCGACAAGGCGGATCTTATCGCCATGGTCAACTGGACGATGGTCCCCTACCAAACCGACGTCTACAATAGTCTTCTTGAAAAAGTGCTACCTCGCTGCAGCACTGACAAAAAGCGCTGCTTCTTTTTCGACTTGGCTGACCCGGAAAAACGCTCCGACGAGGATATCCGCGAAGTGCTCTCCATTTTCACGAAATTTAGCGCGTTTGGTGAAGTCATACTGGGTCTCAACCTGCGAGAGGCCGAAAAGATCGACAGTCTACTTGGCTTCGATCCCCTCGAAAACACGCCGGAAAATCTTCAGGTCATGGCTTCCCGAATCCGCGAGATGCTCGCGCTCGACACGGTCGTGGTGCACCCGGTCACGGGTGCCGCCTGCGCCACACGGGAAGGAAGTGCCTACGTGGCTGGTCCCTATTGCGAAAAGCCGAAGATCACCACCGGAGCCGGCGATCATTTCAACGCCGGTTTTTCCAACGCCCGCCTTTTGGGGCTCTCGCCCACCGTCTCGCTAACCGTCGCTGTGGCCACTTCCGGTTACTATGTGCGCACAGCTGAGAGTCCATCACTCGAAGATATCGCCGAGTTTATCGCTTCCTGGTAAATGACGGGACTTTTCGTAACATTCGAAGGCGGCGAAGGCTGTGGCAAGAGCACCCAGATAGCCGCGCTTACAGCGAGCCTTGAAGCAAATGGTCAATCTCCGTTGCAAACCCGCGAGCCGGGCGGCACCGCGCTCGGGGAATCGATCCGCCACCTTCTCCAGCATGACGCCTCTGGAGAGGGCATGGCACCCGAAGCGGAGCTTCTTCTTTTTGCCGCTGCCCGTGCCCAGCATGTGCGCGAATGCATCGCGCCAGCCCTCGCTGCCGGTCGCATTGTTCTCTGTGACCGGTTCATAGACTCGACCACGGTTTATCAAGGGGTAGCCCGCTCCATCGATGCGCAGAAGGTCGAAGCCATCAACCGCTTCGCCGTGGGCACAACGCATCCCGACCTCACGATACTCATCGATCTGCCCGCCGACGTCGGTCTCGCCCGCGTCGCAGCACGCGGTGACGGTCGACTCGACCGCATGGAGCAGGAAGCGATTGAATTTTACGAAGCCGTCCGCCAAGGCTACCTCGATCTGGCCGCGAAAGAGCCTGAACGCTTCCTCGTGCTCGACGGAGCACAAACCAAAGAAGCTCTGAAAAACACAATCCGGGAGGCCGTCGAGCGCAGGCTTTAAAGGAATAACCAAGACGTGATCAAAAACCACTACAACTTCGACATCTGCCCCGACCGCAAAGGTTTTGGCAGCCTTAAATGGGATAAATACAAGGGCCGCGACATTCTACCGCTCTGGGTCGCCGATATGGATTTTACCTCCGCTCCGGAAATCCTGGAAGCGCTGCAAGGCCGTCTGGATCACGGTGTGTTTGGCTACACGATTCCCCATCAGGCACCGATTGAAGCGGTTCTCAACTATCTCGAGCGGGACCACCACTACACGGCACGGGCATCCTGGCTGAACTTCCTGCCCGGTCTCGTCCCGGCGCTCAATCTCTGCTGCCACGCCTTTGCCCAGCCCGACGAATCCGTCATGACCGCCACGCCGGTCTATCCTCCTTTCCTCAGTGCACCTGACAATGCCGCACGCGAGCTGATACGAGTCCCGCTCTGTCTCAATGCCCACGACCAGTGGAGCCTCGACATCGAGGCTATGGAAGCCGCCATTCAGCCCAACACCCGGGTATTCATTCTTTGCAGCCCGCACAACCCGGTCGGTCGGGTGTTTTCCCGTGAGGAACTGACGGCTCTGGCTGATTTCTGCGAACGGCATGATCTCGTCCTGATTTCCGATGAAATCCACTGTGACCTCGTTTTCGACGAGTCGGTCCGGCATACCGTCACGGCAACGCTCAACGAATCAATTGCTCAACGCACCGTCACACTGATGGCCCCGAGCAAGACCTACAATCTACCCGGTCTGGCCTGCGCTTTCTCCATCATTGAGAACCCGCAACTGCGTGCCCGCTTTCAAAAAACCATTCGGGGCATCATCACCGAGGTGAACTGCTTCGGCTACGCCGGTCTGACTGCAGCCTACAATGACGGCGAGCCCTGG
>JAAAPI010000019.1 GCA_009908325.1 Verrucomicrobiota bacterium
AATGCGTAGGGGATGCCGGGTGTCAGGCGTAGAATCAGACCGAGCCGTAACGCGTTTCCAGAACTCATGTCGGGGAGGGGACGGTTTTTGTAGAATAGGTGCAGCAACCAGAGACGGAGCGGCCCCGCCGCCAGGGCGTAGGTCCACGTCGTGCAGAGTGACTGGGCGGCAATGCCCAGCCCGAGCGTGGCGGGCAAACCGAAGCGCGGCACCAGGACGACTCCAAAGAGAATGATAATGGGGCTACTCGGAAAGCCCAGCCCCGGCAAGGTAGCCAGCAGCAGCACCAGCGCCCAGGGATGCGCCTCGAGAAAAACCCGCGCATCGTCGGCCAGGCCGAACCAGTAGGCGACATCAGGATGGCTCCGCCAAGCGAGGAAGATCAGGCCGGCTAAAAGAAAGGCAGCGCCAAATAGCAGCGCCGTATTGCGTTTCCAGTGGGATTGATCTTCCGTCAGTTGGGCCATCTACCCGCGAGCTAAGAGTCTGGCTAAGCGATGTCAACCCACGGAAACCTGACTTGCCAGATGTGAGAAAGCTCTTAGTTTGAGATGCTTATGGACGAAGAAATCGAATCATCCTCGGGGGGCTCCATGCTGTCGATCGCGCTGGCGTTGCTTGCCATCGTATTGGGGGGCGCGGGTCTTTATTTTGGTATGAATGCCAGCCAGCAGCTGTCGCCCCTGACGGATTCAGTCGATGCCGGCACGAGCGCAGCTGCGCGCCTGGAAAAGCAGCTTTCGTCGATCGAGACACGGTTGGCGGAGATCGGCGCGAGCAGCGACGAGTTGACCAAAACGGTCGAGCGCTTGCGCATCTACGGTTCGCAAAACGAGCAGGCTGTCAAAAAGGTGGCTTCCGCCGCGCGTTCGAACCGGCAGGAAATCGTCAATCTCGCTGAGAAAATGAAAGAACTCGCCGGAAGTCTTCCCTCGGGCGAAAGCGCCGCCAGCGCTACCGAAAATACAAGCCCGGCAGCCAGTGAAAATGATCCGGGCAGCGACGGTTCCGGCGCCCGTCCCGCGCTGACCGGTGCTGCGTCCGGCTCCGAATCCGACAATCAGGATGGTGCGACCACCTATCGGATTCAAGCGGGGGATACGTTTGCGAAAATCGCCGCCCAGCTGGGCATCCGTCTGAACGCGCTCCTCGACGCCAATCCCGACGTTGATACGCGGCGCTTGCAAATCGGCCAGGAAATCAGGCTCCCTTGAATCGATGAGCGAGCATTTCAGATCCGAGACCGGGCATCAAGGGCATGTGTCCAACTGCGGGGGTCCGACCCGATGGGAGATCTTGAATGACCAGTCGCTCTACGATTGCCGGGTTTGGGAGTTGCGCGAACGTCGCTATCGGAACCCGAAAACCGGCAAAGAGGGCGATTTTTTCTATCTTGATTCCAGAGACTGGGTCCTCGTGGTCGCACGGACCCGGGCCGGCGAGCTTCTCCTCATCCGCCAGTTTCGCTGCGGTGCCGACGAACTCTCATGGGAGTTGCCCGGTGGCATTATCGATTCCGGTGAGGACCCGGTCACAGCAGGCCTGCGCGAATTGAGGGAAGAAACCGGGTATAGCGCCTCAAGCGGACGTTTGATTGGGCATGCCCGTCCGAATCCGGCGATTTTAAACAACTTCTGCCACGTTGTTTTCGTCGATGGAGTCGAGCCTCACGCCGGCGGCACCGATTGGGATGAGCACGAGGAAATCGAAGTGCGCGCGCTCCCTGAAAGCACCGTTTGGAAATGGGCCAAGGACTGCCGGATCGGTCACGCGCTGGCGCTCAACGCATTGCTGTTCTACTCGCTCGATCAGGAAACGGATACGAAAACTTGATGTCTGCTATCTCATGAAAATCCTCTTCAAAATTCTGCTCACTCTGTTTCTGCTGGTCATCCTTCTGCTTGGCGTTGCCTATTTTTTCGTGACGCGGCCCGGTGTGCAGAAACGATTCGTTGAAGCGAACCTGCCGGAAGGTAGCAGCTTGGAATACGTCCAGGTAACGCCCTCAAAGCTGGTCCTGCGCGGAGTGGATCTACAATCTCCCGATGGCAGTCGAATGCAAGTCGCCCGCATGGAATCCGGCTTCTCCCCATGGGCCGCGATCTTCGACCAAACCATTCGCCTGAGTGGGCTTGAGGTCGAGGCCTTGGTCGTCGAATTACCTAAGAGGTCAACCGATACTAAAACCCCGAAGACGAGTGATTCGACTTCGGTTGACCGCCCGGTCGATCCAAAAGTCGTCAAATCGGAGCGGCCAGTCGACCGAACGGCACCCGCCGGTGATCCGGCGGATGTACTTTACGCACTCGGGCAGTTGGAGTGGCTGTTGGAGATCGACTCGATCAATGTCGAGGGAGCGATCATCGATGCGTATGAAAACCGCTATGGCTTCGAAATCGTTTCAGGCCCGATTGCCCCCGGCCTCGAAACCGAGTTGCAGGCATCGCTGGAGTTGGAATCAAAAGAGGCACTGGAGGGCGGACTCCAGAACTTCACATCCCGTATGCAGCTGCATTTTAAGCAAAACAAATCCGGTGGCTTCGAATCGCTCTCACTTGATTCAAACACATCGGGCGGCAACGCCTCAGGGGCGAGCCTCTTGAGCGTTTCTCAGACAATGAGCCTGCAGGTCGACGCCTCCGGGGAAAGTGCGCGACTCAACTTTGCCGCCAATGTGGATCTCCCCGAGCCAGGTGTCTTCTTTCCCGAATTGCGCTCGCTGCAAGGTCTCGTTTTGCAAGCTGAGTTGACGGCCGACGCCGAGGGATCCGTGCTCACCGTGAACCAGGCGAATCTCGATCTAAGCGCTGGTGGGCAACCCATCGCAACAGTCAATCTGGAGCAGGCGTTGACGCTGGGTGCCAAACAGCAATTCGCCGGACGACTTATGACGGTGGATCTGACTCATCTACCCTTGTCCTGGATCAACCCGTGGTTGGGCGATGGCCTTGAGCTGATCGGGGCTCCTTTGGCGGCTCAATTTGTCCTGCAAGGCGCAAGCGACGGCACTCTGGAAGTGCAGACCGGAGAAGCGCTGGAGTGGGGCCCGGTTTCCCTCAAGCAGGCAGGTGAGTTGCTTGTTGAAAACCTCACGTTGCGCGTGAACCCGACCATTCGGGTCGAACCCGACCAAACCATACACTACGATTTACGCGATTTCCAGTTGGCTGATCGGTATGGATCTTTTCTCATTGGACAGTTGAGTGGTCAGACGCAAGACGCCCCCGAAGAGGCACTTTTCGGTGGACTGCAAACCGAGGCGGTGCTGGAAATCGGACTCGCTGAATTACTGCAACAGCCCCTTTTGGAAGGTCGGGCGGGCGTTCTTGCGGGTCAGGCGAAACTCCGTCTCACCGTTGACGAAAACGCAGAATTTCCCGTCCGGGTTCAGGCGTCGGTCGATGGGCTGCGCGCCCGCGGCCAGCCCGGCTCCCGCCAGGATTATCGTCTGGCGGCACAGCTTAAGCGCTCTGAAACGGGCACCTACGCCCTGGGAACAAACCTGCAGGCCGGGCTGGAGAGTCGCCCCAGCACCAGCGTGCAATTGGGCGGACAAGTACAGCCGGACCGGAGCCCGCTGCCCTTTCAACTGGATTTGACTTCGCCCGCTATCGTGCAGCGAGATCTGGACATTCTGCTGGCAGCGCTCACGCCCCAAAAAACCGCCCCGGCACCCGGCATAGCGGATCCCGGCGAAAAAGCGCGTCCAACCGAACCGGATGCCGCGGGCCAGAGGCACGCATCGGAAAATGTCGTGCGTCCGCCTTGGGCCGATCTTGTTGGATCCATCAATTTACAGATTGATGCCTTCGCGCTCAACTCCGGCCATCTGGTCCGTGGGATCTCGGCGCAGGCTGACATCAGCGAATCGCTGCTCGACCTGCGACAGATCCGGGCCCGCCTGCAAGACGGTGAGATCACGGGGCGGGCACGGGTGGATTACGATGCCCGGGGCTCCAGCCCCTATACGGTAGCCAGCCAGCTCAACTTCAAAGACGTCGATCCGGCGGTCTTCTCTCGGAAGCGCTCTGGCAGTGTTCCCGTTCGGGGCCTTTTCAATGGCGATTTTAATTTGGACGGCACCGGCCCGACGCTGCAAGATGCCCTGGAAAACTCCCAAGCCGGACTACTGATCACAGGTCGCGAAGGGGTGCTCACCGCATTTGAGCTCGATAACCGCAGCCAAATAGGCCTGCTCGGAGCCGGCCTCCTCGGTCAGAAATTTGAACGCCCCGGCATCACCGCCATGGCGGAGGCCGTTCCTTACTTCAAAGACATGCGCTTTGAAAACTTCACCCTGAACCTGACCCGCAGTCGGGACAAAGTTGTGCGCATTCCCGAACTGGCTTTTTTGAGTGATCATCTTCGCATCCAAGGCGAGGGTATGGTCGCTGCCAGTCGCCTCGACGAGGTGCTGGATCAGCCGCTCCAGCTTTCGCTGGCCCTCGGAGCGAAAGGTCGTCTGGTTGACCACCTGGAGACGCTCCAGCTACTTGGACCGCAGACGGATGCCGAGGGCTTTCGCAGTTGGAAAAGTGAAATCGACATCAAAGGCACCCTCGCTGATCCGGATACCAGCGCACTGGAGAAAATGCTGAGCGAGGCAGCGCGCCGCGCGATTCGGGGAAGTTCTGCGAAAGAGACAAATTCCAGTGCAAATGAAACAGGTGCCGCCGAATCGACAAAAAAAGACCGCCGCGAGGACAACATCGATGCGGGCCTCAATTTGCTAAACTCGGTTTTAGGAAACTGAACAACCACTTCCACGTGTTGGTGCGGGTGCCGGAAAAGGACCGGGCGGTCTCGGATCCCGAACTGTTGCGGCGCTTTAAGGTGCTTTACCCGAAGCCGACGAAGTATCAGACGGCTTCTTTCAGGCGTCTGGAAACGGCGTTGCGGGAGGGCACGGAGGAAGCGGCGGCGGTGCGGTCGCAGCTGCTGGCACGGATGCACGATCTCTCCGAGTTTATGAAGACGTTGAAGCAGCGCTTTTCAATCTGGTATAACCGAAATCACGATGGCCGTTTGGGGACTTTGTGGATGGACCGGTTTAAAAGCGTGCTGGTGCAGGGGGAGGGCAACCCATTGCAGACGATGGCCGCTTATATCGACCTGAACCCGGTGCGTGCGGGTCTGGTGGAAGATCCGAAGGACTACCGTTGGTGCGGCTATGCGGAGGCGGTGGCGGGCTCGAAAAAGGCGCAGCGGGGCCTGGAAATGATCTGGGCGACTTATGCGGGTGGCGGGATACGTGATGCGGGTGTCGAGATGCGTGATGCGGGTGGCGGGATGCGTGATGCGGGTGGCGGAATGCGTGATGCGGGGGTGCGTGGTGCGGGGAAGCCCGGGGGCTCGGCGAATTTGAAGTCGGCTTTGGCGGCGCATCGGAGTCTGATTTTCGGGAAGGGTGCTTCGCCTTGGACATGTCGGGGGAAGGTGATCGACCGCGAGACGGCGGAGAAGGTTTTAAATGAGGAAAAGGGCGAGTTGCCGCTATCGGTGGTGCTGCGTTGCCGGGTGCGTTATTTTACGGATGGTGCGGTGCTTGGCTCGGCGGAGTTCGTCAGGAGCTACGCGGCCCGATGGCAGGCCGGGCGGGGGCGTCGAAATCCGGCGGTGGTCACTTCCGCGAGGGGCGCGCCTTGGGGTGATGTCGCGGTGATTAATACCCTGCGACGGGCGTTGTTTGGATGACTCTTTTTAATCGATTTCGTCGGCTGAGCTATTTTAGAGCGGCTGGGACTGAAGAGCTGTTCCGCAAAAGCCAACAGGTAATCATCATCCGAGATACAGTGCCAGGCCTGCCAGTAGAACGAGGTAGCAGGAAAACCTGTAGAGTCGTTGTTGTTCAAGGAGGCGGATCAGCCAGATGATGCTGATCATCGATGCGATAAAGGATACGGCGAAGCTCAGAGCTAAAGCACTGCTACCGATCGCCGCGAGGTCACCTGTTTGAATGTCTTTGAGCGCGAGAACCGAAGAGCCCATGAGGACAGGTATGGCCAAAAGGAAGGAAAACCGCACGGCGGTAGCGCGTGCCATTTTCAGATAAAGTCCGGCAATCAGGGTCGATCCGGAGCGCGAGACACCTGGAAAGACAGCCACCGTTTGCGCCAGCCCAATGACGACGGCATCCGTCCATTTCAGATCGGAGAGCTCCCGCTGACCGATGCGCTGCGCCCGTTCGACGAGGACGAGTAGAACAGCGGTGAGCAACAATCCGGCGGCTACGATCGGCATGGCTTTGATTCCGTCGCCCATCAGGTCGGATAAAAGCGTCCCCAGGATTCCGGTAATCAGCGTCGCTACCAACAGATAGACGGAAAAGTAAAAAGCGGTTTTGTCTTCAGGCTGGCAGGTTTTTTGGGTGAAAAGGAAACGGAGGCTGCCAAGGGCCAGTCGGACTAAATCACGCTGGAAGTAGATGATGACAGCGAGCAGTGAAGCGAGGTGCAGAAAAATCTCAAAAGTGAGGCCGGGGGTTTCGAGATGGAGCAGTCGGCCAAGAATAACAATATGGGCGGTGCTAGAGACCGGAATAAATTCCGATAGCCCCTGCACGAGACCAAAAAAGACTGCTTCCCAAAGTGTCATGAGCGTTTGTCGATGTGCTTTCTTGTTTCCTTTAGCAATTCAATAATTCATTCCGCTCTTCGTAAACACCGCCCCTCTGCCCGCAGCATTGACCTTTGCGGGCGGGGAGGCTTGTCTTTCGACTAAATGGCAGGCTTCGATGAAAATTTAGTGCGGGAATACTTTGAACTGAATGGGTTCCTGGTGCGTCAGCTGCGCAAGTTTGAATCGCCTCCCGGGAAGAAGCGGGTTGAGGAGGACGTGGATTTGATTATCCACAACCCGGCAGCGACGGCTGATGGGGTGCCTGCCGGCTTTCAGCTTTTTTCTGCCGATGTCGCCCGGATCCAGCGTGCGGTCGTCATGGTCAAAGCATGGCGCAGCTCCCGGTTTACTCCCGCCATGCTGAAGAGCAGCGCGCGGGCATTCGATTTTTTGAAGAAAGATGTTTTGAACAAGTCAGGGGATTTTTTTCGTTACGAAGCCGGTGAAGTCGATCCCGGTTTACTGGAGGGTGGAGCGTTTACGAAAATACTCGTGCTGCCCGGTTTGCCCACGAGTGACCCGCAGCGCTCGGAAAGTATCGAACTGCTCAAAAAAAGTGGTGTTGATGGTATTATCAGTTTTAGCACGATTCTGGAAAACCTTTTTCGTAACGTTGAGGTGAATCACAGCTATCAGAAATCCGATTTGCTTCAACTGATGCGTATTCTTAAGATCTATGATATGGTCAAAGAGCCGCAGATGAATTTGTTCAATTAAGCTATGTCCTACCATCCAACCGCCATTATTCATGATTCTGCCCAAATCGGCGAGGGGACGACGGTTGGTCCCGGTGCCCTCATCGAGGCAGGGGTGCGGACGGGGCCTGGCTGTGAGATTGCCGCCTACGCTGTGATTCGCTCGGGAACGTGTCTTGGGGCGGGCGTACGGGTCGACTCATTCTGCGTCCTGGGGGGTGCGCCCCAGTCGCTGGGTTTCGATGCGGCCACGGAAAGTCATGTGGAAATCGGCGACCGCACGGTCCTACGTGAGGCCGTGACGATCAACCGGGCGAGCAGCGCCGGTGCCACGACACGGATCGGCGAGGACTGCTTTATCATGGCGAACGCGCATGTAGCGCACGACTGCGAGCT
>JAAAPI010000194.1 GCA_009908325.1 Verrucomicrobiota bacterium
TTCCGCTTCGCCATCCGCCACAAGTCACGCCGTAGTGCACGAAGGCGGATCCGCCATTCGCCATCCGCCATTAAATAACAATGAATATCGCCATCCTACCCGCCCGCGGGGGCAGCAAACGCATTCCCCGCAAGAATGTTAAAGCGTTTTGCGGCAAGCCGATGCTGGCTTACCCGATTGCGGCAGCCATCGAGTCAGGATTGTTCGAGCATGTGCTGGTGTCGACGGATGATGATGAAATCGCCGCCGTGGCCAAAGAGCAGGGCGCGATCGCCCCGTTTCAACGCCCCGGGGAACTGTCGGATGACCATACTCCGCTGCTGCCGGTAGTGCGACATGCGATTACCTGGGTCGAAAATAACTTTGGGAAACCCAATGCGGTTTGCTGTATCCTGCCGACGGCCCCCATGATTCGAGCGGTCGATATCGTTGCGGGCTTTGAAAAACTGACAAACGCGTCAGGCGTGGATTTCGTTCTGTCCGCGACGAATTACAAATTCCCCATATTCAGGGCGCTGAAGTTCCAAAGCGACGGCACCTGCTCAATGATTTGGCCCGAAAATGATCGCGTGCGTTCGCAGGACTTTCCGGAGGCCTATCACGATGCCGGGCAATTTTACTGGGCCACCCGCGCAACCTGGCTACAAAAAGGGGGCATCCTCTCGTCGCGGAATCAATTGGTGCAACTGCCACGCAAGTTAGTGCAGGATATCGATACCCCGGAAGACTGGGAGGAGGCAGAACTGCTTTTTCAATTAGCCCGGAAAAGAGCGTAGGCCGGGCTGTGTTCACGATTATGGCCCCGTTTTAAATCCTGAGCGAAACCGAAGAATCGGAGTGCGGACACTCCTGTCCGCCAGTCTAAAAACCCGTATTAGCGGCTTGAATCTCAAAAACAATCAACTATGGCTAAGATATGGTTCAGTTTGATAGAATTACCCAGGATCCCGACCGCATGAACGGGCAACCTTGCCTTCGCAATCTCCGGTTGACAGTGCGGCGGGTTGTCGAAATTGCTGCCCTGTATCCCGACCGTGCCGAGCGCCAGGCTGAATTTCCCGAGCTTGAGGATGACGACGTAGCCCAAGCTTTGCACTACGCGGCACTTCAATTGCCGGATGCAATCAGCACGTTAAACGATGATGCGTTGGTTGCTTGATCAGGGAATTCCACGCAGCGCGGCGATGTATCTGAGCGATTCTCAAGAAGATGCTATTCACGTCGGCGATATTGCAATGGCCGAAGCCTCTGATCCCGATATTATTCGCCATGCGTTGAGTGAGAACCGTATTATTATCACTTTGGATGCCGACTTCCACGCGCTGCTTGCCTTGGCCGATTCTTCTAAACCATCGGTCATTCGGATAAGAGAGGAAGGTCTGAAAGGTAGAGAAGTGGCTAACTTGATTCTGCGTATTGGTCGGCAGTTCAGCACCGAGCTTCATGATGGCTGTGTCATGACCTACATAGGAGGTAAAATCAGACACCGTGCCCTGCCTCTTTAGAAGTATACAAAAGCGGATCTGTTCTGACTCCAGTTCATGAACCCGGAAAAAAACAAACTTTATTTATCCGTGCCGACGCAGGCGGAGCCACCGGCATCGGCCATGTCAGAAAAAGAACTCAGTGTCAAAGTGCTCAAAGGTCGTCGGCAGATTGCCCGGGAAGCGTCCGAGACGATCTGGGCGCGCTTCGACCGCCTGCAAAAAAGCCTCAAGCCTCTCCGCCAAGGACAGCGGATTCGCCGCGGCATTCATTATGGAAGAGGGACTTGAGCCGCGTGACCCTGAGTCGAGCGATCTGTTAAAAATTTGTGCTGCGCTTAATAAAGCAGGTGTTCGCATTCCGTTCGCGTCAGCAGAATTGTTGCTCAGAACAAAGCAGACAGTGCGTGAAAAAGATGAGATTGATCGTCTCTACTTGAAGAGAATACTTTCTAATCCAAATCACTAATTGTCGAGCCCCCCCCCTTTTTTTAATGCGCCGAGAAACCGCCCAAGTTTTATTCATCCGCGCTGACGCGGGCGGAGCTACCGGCACCGGCCATGTCATGCGGATGCTGGCGCTGGCGCAGGGGTGGAAGGATCGGTTTTCGGTGGTCGGTGATCAGTGTTCGGGTGACGACAGATTGGAAACAGGAGACAGGCGTCAGGCGTCAGGAGACAGGGGACAGGAGTCAGGGAAGGAAGCGTCGGTGGTTTTTATCTGTGCGCGTTTGCCGGAGGCTTTGGAGCGTCGCTTGCGGAACGAGGGATTTGCCGTCGTGCGTATCGACGCCGAGCCGGGGAGTGAGGCGGATGTGCGCGCTACGCTGTCGGTTGTCGGTGATCGGTTTTCGGTTGTCGGTGATCGGTTTTCGGTTTTCGGTTCTCGGTTACCGGTTGTCGGTTCCCAGCCTTTAGGCAGTGAATTTAATAAGTCAGGTCGAGAACAGTCACCGACCACCGACCACCGACCACCGAACACCGAACACTGGCTTGTCACCGACGGCTACCATTTCGACTACGCCTACCAAAAAGCCATCAAGGCTGCGGGCCTTTCGCTGCTCTGCGTCGACGATCACGGCTATGCCGAGCGCTGGTGCTGCGACGCGATTCTCAATCAGAATCTGGATGCGGAGAAGGGGATGCATTATGACAATGACATCGCGGAGGCTAAGTATCTGCTGGGGGCGGACTTTTGCCTCTTGCGACGAGAATTCCGGGAGAACCACATAGCAAAGAAAGCCTGGGGGCCCATCCGGCATTTGCTGGTCACCCTGGGCGGTTCGGATCCGGAGAATGCCACTGAGGCGGTGCTCGCCTTGCTGAACTCAGCTTGTCAGCGTCCACTTACCGTGCGCGTCCTCGCCGGCGTCGACAATCCGCACCTCGATCGTCTCCAGGCCTTTGCGAGCCACCATTCGATTGACGTCCTGACCCGGGTCACCGACATGCCCGGCCAATATGCCTGGGCCGATGGCATTATCTCTGCCGGGGGCAGCACCTGCTGGGAGTGGCTCCACGCCGGCTTGCCCGGCGCGATTGTCACCATCGCCCAAAATCAGCTGCCCATTGTCCGAGCGCTGACGGAAACCCGCCGGGCGGCGCTGCCGCTGGGATGGTTCCGGGAATTTGAAGCACAAGTTCAGGGCCGGTCTTTGGCCGAATGGATCGAGGCTCCACGGACAACGACGGATCAAGATGCGGCGCAATCGCTGATTGATGGTCTAGGGGCGGCTCGTGTTGCGGAGTTTCTATTATCGAGAAAGATGCATGGCATTTGATGTTATCATTAGCGAGATGGTATTGAGCCGACGTAACATCATGAAGCCCCTTTATCAGACACAGGCATCATTACGAAAGTTAGCGAATAAATCGCAATGACTACCAAATTTTATCTTCATTCATGAAAATTACGATCCTCTGCTCCGACGAAAAACACCCGGTGAATGCACATCTTCTAAAGTGGATGGACAAGCATCAGGCCAGCCACGATATTTCACTGCTACGCCAGCGAAAGGAACTGCAAGGCGGCGACCTCCTCTTTCTTATCTCCTGTAACGAGATCGTGAAAGCAGAGGATCGGAAAAAATTTTCCAAAGTGCTCGTGGTTCATGCCAGCGACCTGCCGCGTGGCCGTGGCTGGAGTCCTCACATCTGGCAGATTATTGAAGGCCGGGACTATATTTGCGTCAGTATGATTGAGGCGGAAGACAAGGTCGATACCGGTGACATCTGGCGACAGATCGAGATCGAGATTCCCCGGGGTGCTCTCTGGGATGAGATCAACGAACAATTATTCGACGCAGAGTGCCGTTTGATGGATTATGCCGTCGAAAATTTTTCAGAAGTGCAGCCAATTTCTCAGAACTCCATGAGCGAGGCGAGTTATTATCCAAAGCGGACACCTGCGGACAGCGAGCTGGATCCGCATAAGAGCATTGGCGAACAATTTGATTTGATCCGTGTCTGCGATCCCGAAAGATTCCCCGCATTTTTCAAATGGCGTGGAGCCACCTACACGCTGAAAATCGAGAAACAATGAGCTTAGCTATTCAAATCAATGGTCGGTCGATTGGAGCCACAAATGCCCCCTACGTGCTGGCCGAAATGTCAGCTAATCACAACGGCAACATCGAAGCAGCTTACAAAATCATTGATGCGGCGGCAGAAGCGGGGGCCGATGCGGTGAAAATGCAGACTTATCGTCCTGACACGCTGACGATCAACTCCGACCTGCCGGACTTTCAGATCGAAGACGGCCTCTGGCGGGGTCGCACGCTCTACGACCTGTATGAAGAGGCGCACACCCCCTGGGACTGGCACAAGCCACTCTTCGAGCACGCCCGCCAGCGGGGGATCACCATTTTCAGCTCGCCCTTCGACAGCACTGCGGTGGACCTGCTGGAGGATTTGAATGCCCCCGCCTACAAGATCGCTTCCTTTGAGGCGATCGACCACGCACTGATCCGCTACGCGGCCGCGACGGGCAAGCCGCTCATCATCTCCACCGGTATGGCCAACCTCGAAGAAATCGGAGAGGCGGTCCAAGCCGCGCGCGACGGCGGCTGTCGCCAGCTGGCACTCCTGCATTGCGTGAGCGGCTACCCGGCCCCCGCCAGCGACTACAACCTACGCGTTATTCCGGATATGGCGGAGCGTTTCGGCTGCGTGGTGGGGCTGTCGGACCATACCCTGGACAACACCACGGCCATCGCCGCCGTGGCGATGGGGGCCAGCATCATTGAAAAACACTTCACCCTCGACCGCCAGGGCGGAGGCCCCGACGACAGTTTCTCGCTGGAACCGGCGGATCTTCAAGCCCTGTGCCGCGATGCCCGCACCGCCTGGGAGGCGATGGGCAAGGTCGATTACGGCCGCAAATCCAGCGAATGCGGCAATGTGAAATTCCGCCGCTCTCTGTATTGCGTCAAAGACATCCGCGCGGGCGAGCGCCTGACCCGCGAGCACGTCCGCTCCATCCGCCCCGGCTACGGCCTGGCACCGAAATATCTGGAAAAGCTCATCGGCCTGGAAGTGATGCAGGACCTCACCACCGGCACCCCGCTGGACTGGGAAAAGATAAAAAAGTAGTGGCGCAGCGAAGCGCATTTCCGAAAACTGAAAACCGAAAACCGAAAACCGAAAACCGAAAACTGATAACCGATAACCAAGTAACTGGAGAACTGTGCGCTCCGCGCACCCACCACCGGTACCCCGCTGGACTGGAACACGATAGAGAGGTAGTATTGGTTCAAAGGCACCCTCAAATAAATTTATTCATTTTTCGTAGTGAGCGGGTCTTGAGCGGGCGTAGTCGCACGAAGCCCCTTTATCCCTCGATTCGAACAAGCTCGCATTGCGAACAGGCTCTATCCTGGCATAAAGCCAGTCGCTACCGCGCATGACGTAAAAAAAATATTTGAAAGTCCATTAGTGCCGAGACACCGATCTCTGCGGAAAGCCCTTGCTCAAAACTAGTTTGAGTCTAAATTTAAGTTAATGATCCTCGAAAAAGATCAGTTGCAGGAAGCAGTTGAGTTACTTCAGAGGCGCCTCAACCCTGAGGCGATTTATCTTTTCGGGTCTCAGGCCACAGGTGCGGCATCGCAGGAACGTGGCGATGTGGATTTATGTATCATTGTTGGGGACGATAAAGAGCCCTACCGTGAGACGGTGAACGCGTATGAGAGTCTCCAAAACATGCTTTTTCCTAAAGACATCATTGTTCGTCGAAAAAGCCGTTTCGATCAGCGGGCCACATCCCCTTTTACCTTGGAGCATGAAGTGAGAAGGACGGGACGTCGCATATACCCAGCATGAATGAACTGGTCCACTCCTGAACGAACTCAACCCTTTTGCCGTCGAAATTCGCTATCCCGGTGATTTGCTGCAATTTTCGGTCAATGAAGCTTCGGCATTACTCGAGAACCTGAAGTCGTTTCGTGAAGCCATACTTCCGCAGATAGCTACCGCGCATGACGGATCCTCGTAGCGAGATGGGCACGCGTAGTCGCACTAAGCCCCTTTACCCCGCGAATCGATGCCTATTGCCATGCAAGCCGGGTTGATCCTGGGGTAATCGACCGTCGCTCTCTGAGCTATGATGGTCAAGAACCCAGCTTGTCCCGCCACCCTTGTCTGGCGTAGCTCTTAAAGCGAAGACGGAAGCCGATGGCAACGGCGGATCCCTACGAGACAGCGATCCCATATCCAGCTCGCAGGGCGGGTGCATAGCCGACCATCCGCCTTCGCCGAGTTACGCCGAGACAAGCCGATCATCCGCCTTCGCAGCGCTACGGCGAGACAAGCCGAAAACCGACCGCAATCACGTGGCGCAAAGCGATTTACGTGACCGAACTCTGCCTCTTAGGTCTCAACTCTCACTCCTCCAAAAGCCTCCGCCCTCAAAAATGCTCCCCCGCCTCCAGCGCCTTTCCGGCCGCATCTTTGACGAGTTGTGCGCCGAGCTCGCCTACGCGCGCCCGGCCCGCCGGCCGCGCCGCATCCTTTTCGACCATGTCCCCAAATGCGCCGGGCAGAGCCTGAACGCGTATTTGCGCCGCCATTTTCCGGGCCGGAAGATTTTTCACATGCAGGGGAGCGCCCCGGCCGCTTCGGTCGCGCAGTTCCGTCAGCTGCCCGAGTCAAAGCGCCACAGCTTTGCTTTGGTGTCCGGCCACCTCGCCGGGCAGCTGCTCGACGAGGTGCATCCGGATAGCTGCAAGATCACCGTCCTGCGCGAGCCGGTCGACCGGATTGTGTCCCACTACTATTTTGTAAAACGGACTCAGTCACATTACCTGCATGAGAAGGTTCTGCGTGAGGGCTTGAGCCTGCGGGATTACGTCGAACAAGCTCTCAGCCACGAGCTGAGCAATCATTACACCCTCCACTTTTCAGGGCTCTCCCGTGAGGACGCGGCCCGCGATCCCGATGCCGCCGTCGAACAAGCCCTGCAGGGCCTGCGCCGCTACCACCTGGTCGGCTTCCAGGACGATATGGCGGGCTTTGTCGCGCAGCTCCGCCGCAGCGCAAATTTACGCCTGCCCTTCCCGGAACAAAAAGTCAATGTCACCCAGGACCGCCGCAGTGTGCGCGAGCTGGATCCCGCCACGCGCGCAGTGATCGAGCGAGCTAATGCGCTGGATTTGCGGGTGTATCATGATTTGATGAAGAATAAAATGGCTTCTGCCTGAAAATACTGGAAACCCAAATTTACGTCACATGAAAATCTTAGTTACCGGAGGCAGCGGCTTCATCGGCTCCAACCTCGTTCGTCTGCTCGTCGAGCGTAAAGGCGCTGAAGTTATTAATCTCGATAAACTCACCTATGCCGGTAATGCCGATTCCCTTACGGATCTGGCTGACAACCCGCGCTACCATTTCGATCAGGTCGACCTCTGCGACGCGCCAGCACTTCAGGCCATCTTTGACAAATACCGCCCCGACGCCGTCATGCACCTCGCGGCCGAGAGCCACGTCGACCGCTCCATCGATGGCCCGGGAGAATTTATTCAGACGAACATTGTCGGCACGTATAATTTGCTGCAAGCGGCGCTCGCTTATTGGAAGTGGCTTCCAAACGTGAGCGAGTTGAGTGGTCGCGGGCAAGCCGCAGTTGAGTTGTTGAGTGGGGATGGATGTGAAAAGTCGCTCACGCTTAGCAAAGTAGGGGCCGACTCAACCACCCAACCACCCAACCACTTAACCAAGGAATCCTTCAGGTTCCTCCACGTTTCGACGGATGAAGTTTACGGCTCGCTAGCCCCCGAGGCGCCCGGCTTCTCTGAGACCACGCCGTACGACCCGCATTCTCCATATTCCGCCTCCAAAGCGGCTTCGGATCACCTCGCCCGCGCCTGGGCCGACACCTACGGCTTACCCGTGCTCGTCACCAATTGCTCCAACAACTACGGCCCCTATCAGTTTCCCGAGAAATTGATCCCCGTCGTCATCCTCAAATGTCTGCGCGGCGAGCCGATCCCCGTCTATGGCAAAGGCGAAAACATCCGCGACTGGCTCTACGTCGAAGACCACGCCGAAGCCCTCTACACCGTCCTCACCAAAGGCCGCATCGGCGAAACCTACAATATCGGCGGCAACAACGAACGGCAGAACATCGATTTAGTCCGAACTCTATGCAGACTAATGGACGATCTGATTCCTCAATTTCGAAGTGAGCTGGAAAGGAATCTGACTTCTGGCTTCTGCCCTCTGTCTTCTGACAAAACTTATGAGGCCCTCATAAGTTTTGTTACCGACCGCCCCGGCCACGATATGCGTTACGCCATCGATCCCGCAAAAATCCGCGATGAACTGGGTTGGGAGCCGAAAGAAGACTTCGAGTCCGGCTTCCGGAAAACGGTGAAGTGGTATCTGGAAAATCGCGGGTGGTGGGAACGTATCCTCTCCGGCGACTACAAATTAGAACGCTTAGGCAAAGCCTAAGGGTAAGGGGGGGTATAAGAATGAGATCTGAAGCGTAGCCTCGTTCGTGAGAACGGGGTCGGGCTTATCTGCGTTTTAAACAATCCAGAAACCAGAAACCAGTCTCTTCGTGATCTCCAAGCACCGTAGGGAGTGGGTGGTTTGAAAAGAAAGCCCGCGCTGCGGGACCGCTAGACGGAAGCTCTTGTAGCAAAGCATTGGATGAAGATATTTGGGTAGCCGACTTAAAAGGATACCGAACGACCCCTTTTCAGTTCCCATTAAAGCTTGCTGGTCCGGGCCTAATTTAGAAAATTCAACTATGCTGGAGAACGCTCTATTAAACCAGTGCACCGAGCGCTTTGCCCGGGAACCGGATCTTGTCGCTGCCTGGATTTTCGGGTCTGCTGTAAATGGACGGTTTCGCGAAGACAGCGATGTCGATTTCGCGCTTTATTACCAGCCCGAAGCGGAGCCGACGTGGGCTGACCTCGGACAACTGGCTTGGGATTTGGAAGCTATCCTGGGGCGAAAGGCTGACCTCGGACGCCTCAATTCCCGTAATTTGGTTTACGCGATGCAGGCCTTTCGGACCGGTCGACTTGTCTATGCCGCAGACGAGCAGGCCGCCATGGCCTTTGCCAGTCGCTTGCAATCACTCTATCTGGATTTGAAAGCAGATCGAAAAGTAGTTGAGGAGGCCTATTGTGCCTGACGATGTCATGTTCAATAAAGCGGCGGTGGTCGAGAGGTCCCTGCGCCGGGTCTTGGAGATTTATCGCGCGGATCCAGACTTGGCCGACCTAATGCACGTCGATGCGCTGACCTTAAATGTCGAGCGGGCTTGCCAGGCAGCCATCGACCTTGCCATGCATGTTGTGGCCTCCAAGCATTTGGGGATGCCGCAGAGTCAAGCGGATGCCTTTCGACTGCTCGCCGATGCCGGTGCGATTGATCGCGAGTTATCCGAGCGGATGATTGGGATGTGCGGTTTTCGCAATATCTTGATCCACCAATATCAAGAATTGGAGGTGGATCTCCTGCACAAAGTCGCCTCCGAACACTGGCAAGACCTCGTGGCACTCTGCCAGACCCTGGGGCTTAAGATTGTGGTGGATAGCAAGTGAGTGCCCACGAAATTGACATTTTCGCATTTTTATGTTTGTGTGCTAATATGAGAACAACGCTGGATCTTCCCGATGACCTCTTCCGCGAAGCAAAAACCCGGGCGGTCCGACAGGGCATAACGCTGAAGCAATTGATCGCTGAATATATTCGGTCCGGCTTAAACGAAAAACAAAATACGACTGCGACAGGAACGCTCCGTCGCAGTCCGCCGCCTGTCGCCATTCGTCGGGTGGAGGGAAGCTCATCGGCTCCTGTCCGCAGCAACCGACAGCTGAATGCATTGCTTGAAGAAGACGAAGTAGCCCGTGCCAGCCGAAGCTCAGCTCAACCATCGCGAGACGAGCCATGACGGATCTTCCCGATGTCAACGTCTGGCTTGCGCTGACTTTGCAAATCCGGCGTTCTTCCCGTTCGGTTTCCATGAATATGCGAGAAGCATGGGCGAAACGTAGATACGAAGCACACTTTGTAAGCAAAAGCTGGCGTCTTCAACCGCGGGGTTGCCTGGCTCGATACCGGCACCTTCGCTTCGCTCAACGAGGCCTCGACCTTTGTGCGCGTCATCGAGGAGCGGCAGGACACCAAAATCGGTTGTATCAAAGAGGTCGCTTACTACTCGAAGTTCATCGACCGCGAGCAACTTTTATCACTGGCCGCTAAGCTTGAAAAATCGGGCTACGGTGAGTATCTGAAGCGCATAGCGAAGTATGGCTAAGATCGAGCAAGATATTGTCGCAACAGCTGTTGCTGTAGAAGACTCCATGGTCCATTTGGAGCTCGAAGATGGATCGGTACCCAGTTTTCCTATCCTCTATTATCCTCGACTCGTTCATGCGGATCCCGGGCAATTGAACCGTGTGAAGTTGCGGGTCGGAGGTCGTGCGCTCCGTTGGGAGGGGTTGGACGAAGACATTTGGATAACGGATGCGGTTTGCCAGAATTACCCCAGGAAAGAAATTTCAGCAGCCGCTGAGTCGCAATTGAACTACGGCGCAAAATAGAAACTCACAGCAAGCACTGCCTTACAAGCTCTGAGGCGCGTTCATTCGGCGCAGGAAATATGTTTCATCAATATTGAGTTTGTTTGCGCGCTCGACACGATATAAAAATGAAGCCAATCCACGTTACGGAGCCGTCTATGCCGACCGTCTCGAAGTGATCCGTTTCCCCGAAGGAAAAGAGTAGCGCCGCGCGCCACCGACTACCGGGCGCCGAAAACCGTCCACCGATTTCCCATGAAAATCCTCTTTACTGACTGCGTTGGTTTCATCGATGCGCAAATCCTCGACCGGCTACTCGCCGAAAGGAAGCATGAAACATTGGGCTGGTGCCTTTTGCTTCTTTGTCCTGATCTCCGGCCACCTCGCCGGGCCGCTGCTCGACGAGGTGCATCCGAATAGCTGCACGATCACTGTCCTGCGCGAGCCGGTCGACGGGATTGCCTCCCACTACTATTACGCCCAGCGTAATCCGCAGCACTACCTGCACGAAAAGATCCACCGCGAGCAGCTGAGCCTGCGGGACTACGTCGAACAAGAGATCAGCCACGAGCTGAGCAATCATTACACCCTCCACTTTTCAGGGCTCTCCCGCGACGACGCGGCCCGCGATCCCGATGCCGCCGTCGAACAAGCCCTGCAGGGCCTGCGCCGCTACGACCTGGTCGGCTTCCAGGACGATATGTCGGGCTTTGTCGCGCAGCTCCGCCGCAGCGCAAATTTACGCCTGCCCTTCCCTGAACAAAAAGTCAATGTCACTCAGGACCGCCGCAGCGTTCAGGAGCTGGATCCGGCCACGCGCGAAGTGATCGAGCGGGCGAATGCGCTGGATTTGCGCTTGTATGCGGATCTGCGGCAAATCCCGGAATGACTTTTATGCTACATAAACATTCCCAGTAAAGGTTTCCAAAGAACAGAAACAAAAGTTTGCGGGTACCGTGATTTTATCGGTTCTAATTACGGATATCCATTGATTAGATGAAAATACTGACAAATACTCGAAGGTCTCTCGGGCGCTGGCGCGGCATATTACGCTTTTATCGGGAGTCACTCCTTGATGCCCGGCGCTATTTGCGGGCGGCAAAAGTGGTTTCAATGGGACACCAATACGAGCGACATCATCTCGAAAGCGATATTATCCGGCGTTATCATGTGCTCGAAAAAGGCCTTTCGATGCCGGATTTCCGGCCGCGCTTCGGAGCCGACATGGTCCGCCAGTTGTTGCAACAGCTAGGACAATGGGAACAATTGTCCGAAGGCGACACCACCTGCTCCAACAACCAAATAGAGGCCGCCTACGCCGTTCTTCATGCCTATCGGCTGCGGCATAAGGAATTGAAGATCGACATCGGTGATATTCTCGGTGCTGATGACACACCTTCCAAGTGCGATGTGGCTGGGGAAGGAGGGGTCATCCCGCTGCCCCAAGTTGAATTAAACGATGCGGAGGCATTTAATCGCGTAGTCAGAAGTCGAACAAGTGTGCGGGATTTTGAGCCTGACCGGATTCCCGATCAATCATGTATAGAGAATGCGGTTTCTCTAGCGATCCGTAGCCCTTCCGTGTGCAATCGCCAGACTTGGCGGGTACATGTTTTTACCGGCAAGCGTGCTCAGGAAGTGTTGGCCTTACAAAATGGGAACCGCGGCTTTGGGCACACGATACCCATGGTATTGATTCCGACTTCGGACATGCGTTATTTACCGGCAACATCGAGCGTTATCAAGCGTGGATCGACGGGGGTATGTTCTCCATGACCCTGCTGCTGGCCCTGCATGCCGAAGGCCTGGGGACCGTCTCTTTGAATTGGTCCGTCGAGAATGCCCGCGACGAAGCGCTGCGGAAGGTTGCCAACATTCCAGACTATGAGCGCATTATGATGTTCATCGGGTGCGGGTATGCAAAGGAAGGAGCGATGGTTGCCCATTCGCTTCGTCGGCCTGTCAATGAGTTTATCCATTGGGACGAAGCTCAGGTTGCCAAGGACTAGTCGAGACTATCGCCTTAGAAGCCTTTCAAACCTATGTCCACCACGCGCCAAATCGGCATCAACGTCGTCACGCTCTGGGTATCCTTCATCCTGCGCGCGGCGATCGGCATTCTGCTGGTTCCATTTCTCATTCGGGAGTTGGGGCGGGACGTGTATGGCCTGGCGATGCTTCTCGGGGTCGTGGTCAGCTTTGCCGAGATCGCGGACATGGGCTTGCGCATGGCGCTCGGGCGCAACCTTGCCGAGGCGCTTTCTGTGCAGGACAAAGAGGCCTACAACCGACTGGCCAGCACCGCCGGGGCTATTTGGCTGTCGGTGGGCTCACTCATGGCGCTCGCCTGTGTGATTCTCGCGCCTGCCATCGTTACTTTCCTGGACATTCCGCCGGAGATTCAAAACGAAGCAATATTCCTGGTCCGGGCCTTCGGGGGTGGCTCCATCCTGCTGGCGTTCATTCTGCCGATTTTCACCGCCGTACTTTCGAGTAGCAATCGCTTCGATATCGTCAATAACGTGCATGCGGTGCAAGGCGTCCTGACCGGGTTGTTACTGTTTCTTGTCATCTCACTCACCGATTATGGGATTTACGCCTGGGCGGCCGTCATGTTCGGGATAAAGATTCTCTCTATCTCGGTGCAGGGCGTGCTGGCCAGGCGACTCGTGCCCACGCTCCGGCTCTCGCCGGCTCTGGTGGACCGGCAAAGCTTCCATAAACTGTTTTCGCTGAGCGGCTACCTCTTCTTTTTGCAACTCACCAACCTGCTTTCCATGAAAGCGGATCCGATTATCCTTAGCCGGTTCCTCGGGCCCGCTGCGCTTGCTTTATATAATCCAGGATTGTCCCTCAGTCGGCAGGTCCGCCCACTGGTGCAGGTTCTGGCCAATCAATTGTATCCGGTCACGACAAAGTTTCATGCTACGGGTGATAAAAAGCGTATGGAGACGACACTCTTTCTCGGCACCCGGATTACTTTATGTATGGGAATCGGGGTGTTCGCCATACTCGGAATTTTTAGCCAGGACATCTGCCGCGTTTGGCTCGAAAGCACGCTGGGGGCGGATTATCGTATTGCCGGTCACGTTCTTCTCGGGTGGGCGTTGGTGGATCTTTTTCAGGCTGCTGGCGGGAGCCAGTGGGCGGTGCTTATTGGAAAGAATCGAGTCGGGTTTATTGTTTTCCTCAACTTCCCTTTAGCCGTCACAAACATTAGCGCAAGTATTTACATGGTGGCATATACAGGTTTAGGAGTGGTTGGTGTTATTATTCCTACTGTGGTTATCGGTGCATTGCGACGTATTATTACGACGATTTACTTGTGCAGAGTCATCGAATGTAAGATCCTTCTTTATTTACGGGAAGCATATCTCCGACCATTTCTACTCGCTGTAATTTTAGTCTCGGGGAATCTTTTTGTTGTTTACTTTTATTCAGCCCGAAATCTCTTCGATCTAGTGGCCATGGTCGCGGTCAGTGCAATTGTCTGGCTTCTTTTGTCACTTGGGGTCGGATTCAAGGCACCTGAGCGTGGCATTGTCGTTAAACGCATCAAGGCCGAAATAGGCAAAACTCCTTTCTTTAAAAACTATCTTAATTAAAACTTAATACTTTATTATGAAAATTGGTATTCTTACGTTTCACCGAGTTTGGAACGCTGGCGCATTTCTTCAGGCGGTTGCTTTATATGATCTGCTTGAATCCGAAGGTCATGATGTTGCATTCCTTGATTATATCCCTAAAAGTCATCAGCCGAAGCTCTTATCGAATTTGCCTATTCGACCAAAGGCCATATTGCCGAGGATAAAGAAAAATTGGATAAGCAAAAAACTGGCTGGGATTTATAGCAATCAACTCAGTGATTTCAAGGTGATGCGACCTATTAAGGGCGGTGATGATATTTCAGGTTCAGGACTCGATCTTGTGGTTACCAGTGCGGATGTTTGGAACTATGGCACAAAATGGAGTCGCGACGAGAGAGTTTTTTTTGGTGATAAAATTAAAGGGCCCAAATTAATGGGATATTCGGTTTCACTGGGCAATACTGATCCCGATGAGCAAAAAATTCCGGAGGAATTAAAGCAGGCATTTTCTGCGTATGATTTGGTTTTTCCTCGTGACGAAACAACTGGACAATTTGCATCTGAATTGGGGTTGCCTGTTAAGGAGATGGCACTAGATGCCGGATTCTTTCTTGACTCTGAAAAATACAAAGGAGTGAAGTCAATCGAGGGGCGTTATATTGCAATTTACGCGCTGCCAAACACATTAGGGGAGAATATGATTGCTGAGATAAAAGATTATGCACTTAAAAATAATCTAAAAATTATCGCACCTGCTTATGTTCAAGCATGGGCTGATATTTCTTTGAGCATCATAAGTCCTTTGGAATGGTTTTCAGTTATTTACTATGCTGACTGCGTTGTTACAAATACTTTTCATGGAACGGTCTTTTCGATCCTTCTAAGAAAAAGGTTTTCGACATACTTGGGACATCAGATCCGCATGAAAACGAAAGACATGATCACTCTATTGGAGGCGGAGAAAAATGTTTACCAAGAGGACGGTGATTTGAAAGCAAACCTTTCAGGTATTCATATTTCCAAAGAAAAACTGGATCGTCATTTTGATTCATCAAAACAAGCGCTCATTGATGGAGTAAATAGTTTAGCTAGAGACCATAATGAAAATACTCCACATCAACAAGCGCGATAGCGGCGGCGGTGCCTTCACGGCCTGCGAGCGGCTGCACCGGGCGCTGCTGGCCCAGGGCGTGGATTCGTGGATTCTCTGTGAGGTGCCCTCAGGGAACGTGCCGCATACGGTCGGCATGCGCACGGGGAATGGTCGCGGGCGCGTCGCGGACCGGTTGTGGTCGCGATTGCGCTTTGAAATCAAGCGCCTGCAGCGGCCCCCTTTATTCGTCGAGCCGGATTGTCATACCACCTTTTCCTTGAATTTCACGCGAAACGGCCTGTTAAACGCCGTCAGAAAGCTCAAGCCCGACATTGTGCACCTGCATTGGGTCGGGGGAGGACTTTTGCGGATCGAGGATCTGGCGGCATTGGCCGCCGAATTCCCGCTGGTGTGGACCTTGCATGACATGTGGCCCTTTTGCGGGGCCGAGCATGTCGCCTACACGGAGACACGCTGGAAAGCAGGCTACACCAAAGAGAACCGACCGCCTGCGGCCCAGGGCCCCGACTGGAACCGCCGGGTTTGGCGGCGCAAACGGCAGGCCTGGGCCGGGTCGACCATTCACACGATTGGCGTTTCCCGCTGGATGCATGACTGCGTCAAGCGAAGCCGCCTGTTTCAGGACATAACCGGCCTGCGGCGTATGATCCACAATGGCCTGGACGCGGAAGTCTTTTGCCCGGTCGCCCTGCCAGCGGTGGAGGGACGTGACCGTCGGCCCTGGCGCATCGCCTTTGGGGCGATCCGCCAGGAGAATTGGTTGAAGGGCGGCGGCCTCTTGCTTGCTGCTCTGGACCGCTTGCAGCGCACGGGTTGCGTCATGGAGTTGCTCACTTTCGGGGGTGGGGCACTGCCGGGACTCGCCGGTCTGCCGGTCGACAATCGGGGGCGGCTCAACGATCCTGCGGATTTAGCCGGCCTGTATGCGTCGGCGGATCTGACCGTGGTGCCTTCCCGCCTGGAATCCTTCGGGCAGGTCGCGGCGGAATCGCTCGCCTGCGGGACTCCGGTGGTGTGCTTCGATACCAGCGGGTTACGGGATGTTGTGGCGCATAAAGAAAACGGCTACCGCGCCCGCTGCTACGATCCGACCGATCTAGCCGAGGGCATCCGCTGGTGCCTGGCAAGCCCGGAGCGCCATGCCGCCCTGTGTCGGCGCGCCCGCGCAACCGCGCTCGAACGTTTCCGCATCGAGGCGATCGCGGCCCGAACCATGGAACTTTACGCGGAAATTCTCGACAGCCAATAACTTCCCACCTGTAGCCGAACGCCTTAGCGTTTGGTCCGAAGGTGGCGGAATTCCTGGACGCCCCCTTAAACCTACCGGCGATGGCGGATCGCTATGAAAAACATTTCGACCACGCCTTTATTTTCATTGCCGCGATTCCTGATCCGCATAGCGTTCCGCAAATTTCATGAAAAATTCACCCATCCATCGAAACACGCTTATCATCATCGGCCTATTGCTGGTCGCGAGCCTGTTTCAGTTGCTGCTTTATCTGTCCGGACGGATTTTAGATAGAGATATCCCTTTGGGCAACCTCGCTTTCGGTGTGACATTCTTTGGTATCCTGGCCGTTTATTATTATAAAAATAACCTTTGGCCCCGCATCGCGCAACACCGGTGGGTCTTGCTCTTTCTGCTTTACATCGGCATCTCCTACATCTGGGGCCTTTACCGTTTCCGCACTCCGACGACAGCCACTTTTGATCTGTGGCTCTTCGCCTACATTCCGGCGGTGCTGTTGATTCCAGCCTTTTCCTTCAGCGCACGGGCTTTCGACGCCTGTCTGGCAGTGCTGGTGGGTGTTTATATCGTCCTGGCGGTCTTCCTGATTGGCGCCTTCCCGGAAACGCTCTACAACCGGGAGGAGTTCAGTCACTTTATCCGGGCCCCGGCGATGCTTAACGCCGGCGGCATCTATTTACTCTTCAAGTATGCCTCGCGTATCAGCATCTTTACCTTGGTCGGTTTGATCTCGGTGTTGTTTGATGGCATACTACACGGCGTTGGGGGTGCCTTCCGAGGCCGCTTAATCCTCGCGCTGCTGGCACTCGTGCTCTTTTTCCTCATCCTGATGCGTTCGACCAAGGTGGGCTTTGGCTGGAAGTTTCTATCTCTGGGGATGGGCGCGATCGCCTGTGCGGTGGCGCTATTCCTGGTCGCCACGCGCTTTCAGGAGCAGTATTATGTGGTGGCGGAGCGCCTCACCTCCATCACGGATAAATTCGCTCTGACCGGTGATGTGGTTGCCAGCGACGGTCGACTCAAGGAGGCGGAGTATTTCTTTAGTCTATACCCCAACCGTAAACTGATCCTAGGGCACGGCATCGGTGCCCTGTGGTATGACTTTTACGGTATATTTGGTGCCAAAATCGGGGGCACCTTCGCCGGTGCCCGCACCATGCTGCATATTAACTGGCTGCATATTGTTTTTAAAATCGGCATCGTCGGGTTTTTGCTGCTGCTCGGCATGCTGGTCAGCCATTGGCGGAAACATCTTGGAATCCTCAAACAAAACTGGGGCTGGTGGGCTTTCGTGATCTATTATTGCGCCTGGACCACCTATTATGGAGACAAGGAGCTGACGGTCCGCTCCATCGTTTTCCTCATGGTGCTGGTTCATCCCTGGCTCTTCCGCACCGCACCCGCAGAGCAGCGGCGCCCCGTGCCGATGGGAGTGGGGCCACCCGTGCGCCATGGCAGGCCCCAGCGCCCGCCGCTGCCCGCGCATCCCTATCGATGAGCGCCGCCTGACGTTAATTCTTATTCTCATGAACATAGCGAAAATAAAAGGATGGTCGGCTTTGAAAAAGAGGCAGTTGGCGGTGCGCCTTTCCCTTGCCAGAGGGCACCCTCCCGTTCTCGTGCATCAGATGGGCAAAGTGGGGTCGACCAGTCTGATTCACGCTCTTCGCGGCCTGCGGGGCTTACCGCCGGTTTGCCAGACGCATTTTCTCACTTTGGACGGAATCAGTGAGGCAAAAGCGATCATTCGCGGATGGGGCATTGCAAAGGCAAACCACCTGGAATTTTCGGATTTCGTCGCAACTCATGTGCGGGCGCGGAAATCTTCGGGACCTAGTTGGCAGGTCATCACCATTGTGCGCGACCCGGTGGCCCGGCAATTGTCGGACATTTATCAAAACCCCGGGGTCGTCGGTGAAGCCAAAGATGGCATTCCTTCCGCGGAGCGCGTGCTGGAATATCTGACCGCCTATTTTCATGAGTTCGACGAATCGACGGATTTCGTCTGCCGGTGGTTCCAGCATGAGTTTATCGATCTATTCGATTTTCCGGTTTACGAGCAAAGCTTTCCTTACGAACAGGGATATGAGATATTCGAGGGCGGCAATGTGCGTGCCTTGGTCTTGCGACTGGAGGATTTTCCGGGTGTGATCGACGACGGTGAGGCGCTCGGGGCGTTTTTCGGCAGGGAGATCCCCGCGAAAATAAGTCAGCGCAATGCCGCTCACGACCGCGACTCGTTCAACTCCTACGATGCCGCGAAATCAAAGTTGAAAATTCCGCGCTCCGACCTTGAGAAGATTTATTCCACCGCCTTCGCACGTCACTTTTATTCGGATTGTCGTGAAGCACTCATCACCCGCTGGGCGGGTGAATAAAACGCGCGTTCAGAGCATACGAACGCTCATCCCATGTCTCTAAAAATCTCTATCGTCACGCCCTGCTTTAATAGCGCGGCCTACATCGAAGAGACCATTCAATCGGTCCTAAGCCAGTCCTACGACAATCTGGAGTATATTATCGTCGATGGGGGCTCCACCGATGGGACGGTCGATATCATTCGAAAATATGAAAAACATCTGACTGCATGGATCTCCGAGCCGGATGAGGGCATGTATGATGCCGTCAACAAGGGGTTTGATCGCGCATCTGGGGACATTTACTGCTGGATTAATGCGGACGATACCCTCCTACCGGAGGCGCTCAGCACGATAGACAAAGCCTTCACCTGCCATCCGGAAGTAAACTGGCTGCATGGCCGTACTGTTTACACGAACGAAACGGGGGACATGACCAAGCAGGGGCCGCTCTTTCTGTTTCATCAAGAGTGGATCCAACAGGGCTACCACGGTCTTTGTGCCCAATTTATCCAACAGCATTGCTGTTTCTGGCGGTCCGGGCTATGGTATGCGCACGGGCCGATTCCCGTCCGGCTGCGATATGCCGGCGACTACTGGCTATGGACGCAGTTCGCGCGTTCGGCGGAGCTGGTGTCGCTCGACTTTCCGGTCGCCACCTTTCGCCAACATCCGGGGCAGCTCCATAAAGAAGGGCGTCGTTACCGCGAGGAGGTGCTTTCCTGCTACCAGGGCTCGCTGTTGCCCGTGCGTTTTCGACGCTGTTTGCGCCAACTGGCACGCCGTAGTGATATTGATGCCCGCTTACTGAACCGCCTGGCTGGTTTGCCTCCCTACCACTGGATCGATCCCGCTGCAAACTATGCCCTCAAAACCACCCGCCGGGCAAATTTGCCGGTATAAGCGTCCGATCCCCCCTCCTTGGCTAGTATTAGCCGCTGGTTAGTATTCATATAAATAAGTTTCTCCAAATTACAATTCCAACCTGTAGCCGAACGCCTTTGCGTTTGGGCCGAACATCGCAGCTGCGCGGCACCAACCGCCATCATTCACGAAGTGAATAATCATCCCAAAGTCCTGTTGCTCTGCAAGTTCAGCCAAAGCAGCTCTAGCGGAATAACAATTCGAAACTTATTCAAGGGTTGGCCCGATGACCGAATTGCAGTGGCTGAGTTTCGTGCCGGGATAGAAGAAATATCGGTTCCCGGAATTTCTCGCTACTATGTTCTGGGAGATTCTGAGATCCGATATCGGCCTCCGTTTAATCTTTTCAGACGTCCGAAATGTGGCCGCGCATATGTGGATAAGTACCAGAAAGTAGAACAACGGGAAACTAAGGTAGTCGAAAAGCCAAGGAGTCAGGTAAAGAAGATTATTTTAAAAATTCAGCGGGCATTCTTATCCGCCTCGGGCTTGTCGCTGGTGAGCAAGTCATATCGCATTTCACCGGAATTTGAGACTTGGGTAATGGCGTTTGATCCGGACATAATTTATGGAACGGCCGGTGACATTCCGGGATTGGAGTTCCTTTGCCAAATGAAGAAGTTTTTTCGCGCCGGCCTTGCTGTTCATATCTTTGACGACTATATCAATAGCAGGCATAAGCAGACGCTCTTGCCTGGGTATTGGAAACGGCGCCTCGATGACGCCTTCCGGCAAGTTTGTGCCAGCGCGGACTTACACTTGGCTATTTCTGAAAAGATGGCAGACGAATACCAGGCGAAGTATGGCGCGAATTTTCACGCCTTCCACAATCCGATTGATCCATCCATTTGGCTCGACGAATCGAGCCAAATGGATGATAGCGAAGGACTAATCGTGAATGGCGAATCAGATCGGAGATCTGGAATGGCGAATAGCGAAGGGATTAAGGCGAAGGAAGATAATCCGCCATCCGCCATCCGCCATCCGCTATTGAACGAAAACGCGTTTTCGTTCCTCTACGCCGGAAAAATCAATAAAGACACCGTCGGCCCGATACGACAATTCATTACGGCGGTGGACCAGTTGAACGCGCAGGGGCATAAAATCGCTTTCAAGATTCATTCGCCTTATCCTTTGGAGGAAATTGAACTTATGCTGGGGACTATTGCGGCCAGTCGGGTTTACGCCGGCAAATTGCCCTATCACGAATTGCCTGCGGCCTACCGCGCGGCGGATGGACTCTTGTTGCCGCTCGACTTCACCGAGGCCACCATCCGCTACATCCGGCTCTCCATGTTGACCAAAGCAAGCGAATATATGATCTCGGGCACGCCGATATTTTGTTTCGCGCCAAAGGAAATTGCGGTAACCGAGTATCTGCTGAAGCATGACGCAGCTATCCATTGTGGTGAACCGAACCGTTTGCAGGAAGCGATTGAATCGTTCATCGTCCAAAGAGAAGTCCGGAGACGTGTTGCTGCTAACGCGGCCCGCCGGGCGCAAGAGCAGCATCTCACGGAACCAGTTGGTGAGCGCTTACGGGCTCTGATCGAGTCGAGTGTCGAGGAGAGTATATAAAAACGTAGACAAATAGTGTTAACGTAATTATATTTTGAATACTAAAAAAAATCTTAAGTCACAAATGAATGTTGCTGTTGTGTATCATAGCGCGGCAGCATACCGCGAGCCATTGTTCAAGTTGCTTTTCTCAAAAGACGACCTTCCGATTAAGTTTACCCTGTTTTCGGGCAGATCTAGTAACGAGTCCACCATCCGGCTCATGGACACAGGGCTGGGGAGCCCGCCGACAGGAAATGGGCGGCTGAACTGGCATCTGATTCGCAATTTTTGGTTGGGGCAATTCCTGTTTCAACCCTATGTGCTCTTGCTTCCATGGCAACGGAAGTGGGATTGTGTGATTTTTCTCGGTAATCCCTACTATATCACGACTTGGTTCAGTGCACTGCTATGTAGATTGCGTGGAAAAAAAATACTTATGTGGACACATGGCTATCGCGCATTAGAGCGTTCGCGCATCAAGCGTTTGTTTAAAAATTGTTTTTACAAGCTGGCCGATGGCCTTGTCTTGTACGGAGAACGTGCCAAAGATATCCTCAATCAAGAGGGTTTTGACCCCAAATGTTTGTTTGTTGCCTACAATTCAGCTCCAGGAGTTCCAGCCCCTACCCCCTTATTGGCTCAAAATAGTAATTTCCTGAGTTTTAAGCATGCCGCACCGACGATTATTTGGGTGGGGCGAATGACTCCTGCTAAGGAATTGTCATTATTGGTAGAAGCAGTAAATAAACTGCATGCTGCAGGGACATTGTGCAATGTGGTGCTTATCGGAAACGGACCCGAACGCAGCAATATTATTCAGCAAGTTGCAGCAAGAAAATTGGATGATTATTTTCACCTTCCAGGAGCAATACATGATACTACAAAACTATCAGCTTATCTTAATTCAGCGCATGTGGCAGTCTCACCGGGAGCAATCGGACTATTCGCGATTCTGGCGCACGGATACGGCTTACCTGTGATTACTAATGACAATTTCGCAACACAAGGCCCCGAAGTTGAAATCATTTTGGACAATGAAACTGGGTCCTTTTTCTCTGAAAACGACTCAGATGCATTAGCGAATGCCCTTGGCGACTGGCTTTCCATCCCTACCAAACGTCGAAGGGCCAAGGCTCTATGTGTTGAAAGAGTCACCAAATGCTACACTCCCGAAGCTCAGTTGCAGGTTTTAATGCGGGCAGTAGATGCGGTTTGTGACAAACCGTACTCAGAAAAATAATGTTAAGATAATGAAGACCTTTCTTAAAAAATGTCGGATGAGGTTACTAAAAACGTTCGTTTTTAAACTCAATGCTTGTGGTGAAAACACGTATATTGCTGACGGTGTTCGTATTCGTCCGAATTCCGTTTCCATAGGTTTGCATAGTTTTATTGGTCCCGATTGTTGTCTGGCTTCGAAAGTTGTTATTGGCAACTGGGTAATGCTTGCCGGGCGAGTGGCAATTGTCGGCGGGGATCATCGCTTTGATGTTGTTGGTAGTCCTATGATTAAGTCGGGCAGAGATGCGTGCAAAGAAGTAATAATCGAAGATGATGCCTGGATAGGACATGGTGCTATTTTGATGCATGGAGTTCGTGTCGGTTTTGGTTCAATCGTAGCTGCGGGAAGCGTCGTCACAAAAGACGTTCCTCCGTTTTCGATCTACGGTGGGAACCCCGCTAAATTGATTCGTAAGCGATTTCCTTCAGATCGTGATGAGGATATGCATCGTAAAAGTTTATTGGCTTCGTTTCGCTGAGTTGCTCAAGGAAGATTAAATATAAATGAAACACTTACTACAATACCTCAACTCCGGTGAAACCATTCTCGCTGAAGTTCCCTGTCCCGGCGTCAGGCCGGGCCATGTGCTAATTGAAACACGTCGAAGCCTGATTTCTCTGGGCACCGAAAAGATGCTGGTTTCGTTTGGTAAATCCGGGCTGATTTCCAAGGCGCGGCAACAGCCGGAGAAGGTGAAGCAGGTCCTGGAGAAGGTGGGGACGGATGGTTTACTACCCACCATAGATGCGGTGCGTTCGAAGCTGAATCAGCCGATTTCATTGGGATACTGCAATGTGGGGGTAGTGCTTGAGGTTGGAGCGGGTGTGACGGATCTGAAGGTAGGGGATCGAGTGGCTTCCAATGGCTGTCACGGTGAGGTGGTGCAAGTGCCGCGTAATCTTTGCGTGACGATTCCGGATGCTGTGCAGGACGAGGCGGCTGCGTTCACAGTGCCTGGCAGCATTGGTCTGCAAGGGGTGCGTCTGGCTCGGCCTGGCCTGGGTGAGGCTTTTGTAGTGACTGGGGTGGGCTTAATCGGGCTGTTAACGGTACAACTGCTGCAAGCACATGGTTGCCGTGTGTTGGCCATCGACTTTGATGCCAATAAGCTTGAGCTGGCGGCTAAACTGGGAGCGGAGACCTGCAACCCGGCTGCAGGCGAGGATCCGCTGGCCGTAGCGCTGCAGTTTAGCCGTGGCCAGGGTGTGGATGGGGTGCTTATCACCGCATCCACCCGTTCCAGTGATCCGGTCTCGCAGGCGGCGCAGATGTGCCGGAAGCGGGGGCGGATTATCCTGGTGGGGGTGACAGGTCTGGAGTTGAACCGGGCTGATTTCTATGAGAAGGAGCTGAGTTTTCAGGTTTCATGCTCCTACGGGCCAGGTCGCTATGATCCGGAGTACGAAGACAAAGGGCATGATTATCCGATTGGCTTTGTGCGTTGGACTGAGGGGCGAAATTTCTCCGCTGTGCTGGATATGATCGAGCAGGGCAGTTTGCGGACCGATTGCCTGATCACCCACCGGTATGCATTTGCCGAAGCTCCCAAGGTATATGATTCCCTGTCCAGCGATCCCAAGGCGCTGGGTATTGTACTGGAGTATGAGGCGGCAAAGAATGATGCGCCAAAGTTTGATCGGCGGGTGTCCCTGAAAAAGCGTACGGCTTTTGAGGCGTCGAAACCGGTCCTTGGATTTATCGGAGCGGGGAATTATGCTTCGCGGGTGTTGATTCCCGCTTTTCGACGGGCGGGTGCGCAGATCCATACGATTGTGACGAGTGGTGGCGTGAGCGCGTATCTGAGCGGACAAGCAAATGGATTTTCGGCGGCCTCGACAGATGTCGACGCTATCTTCAAAAGCAAAGAGATCAATACGGTGGTGGTGGCTACCCGTCACAATACCCACAGCCGCTTTGTGCTGGAGGCTTTGCAGGCTGGAAAAAATGTTTTTGTGGAGAAGCCTCTGGCCCTGACGCTGGATGCATTAAATGAGATCAGGGATACATGGGATGCATTGCCTGATGATCAGCCCAAGCCGGCGGTGATGGTAGGGTTCAACCGACGGTTTTCTCCCCACATTCAGAAGATAAAGGCGCTCTTGGACCCCATCCATGAACCAAAGGTGTTTATTTTTACCATGAATGCGGGTCATATACCCGCCGATCACTGGACCCAAGACCCGGATATCGGGGGAGGGCGCATCATTGGAGAAGCCTGTCACTATGTCGATCTGATGCGTTTTTTGGCCGATTCCAAGGTGACCTCGATCCAAGTGCAGCGGATGGGAAAGGTGCCGGGAGTCGAAGTATCCGAGGATAAGGCATCCATCATGTTGGGTTTTGAAAACGGATCGTTCGGGACGATTCATTATCTGGCCAATGGGTCGAAGCAGTTCCCGAAGGAGCGCATTGAGGTTTTTGCTGCCGGACGCACACTGCAACTGGATAATTTCAGGAAACTGCGCGCCTACGGCTGGCCCGGCTTTAGAAAAATGAATCTATGGCGCATGGATAAAGGCCAAAACGCCTGCGCCAAGGCCTTTCTCGACGCGATTGCAAGCGGCAATTCGTCCCCCATTCCGTTTGACCAAATCATCGAAGTCGCTGGCAAAACGATCGAAGCTGCGAATATGGCGAGTGGCTCGCGTTCTGCATTCTAAATGATCAAACTCCTGCCATTCATTCTGAAGCATCTCGGTTACCGCTGGGTGTTTTACCGTGTGTGGTATGCTTTACAGCGCAAATTCGGTTGGCTGCGCTGCCGGAACCGTGCCCGGTCGTGGGACGGTGTGGACGTTCCCGCTTGGGATTTCCCCGTCCGTGTTTGCAAGCCAGAACCGGAGGCCATAGCTGCTTCGGTAGTCGCGGAGGCTGAGAGGATTTGCAATGGTTGGTTTCGGCTGTTTTCCCATCACGAAAAAGAGCTGGGATTTCCGCCAGAGTGGCACAGCAACGCATATAGCGGCGAGCATGCACCGTTGGATCGCCACTGGTCGGATCTACCGGATTTCGGCTTTGGAGATATCAAGAATATTTGGGAGTTGAGTCGGTTCCCCTGGGCTTTTACTTTAGCGAGAGCCTATGTGAAAAGCGGCAAGGAAAATTTCGTTGAGGCTTTTTGGGTGCTGTTTGAGGACTGGATGGATAAAAATCCTCCGAATTGCGGGGTAAACTGGAAGTGCGGACAGGAGGCAGCTTTCCGCATGATGGCAGTGGTATTCGCGATAAGGGTTTTTTGGGAGTCACCAGCAACGACACCCCGGATGCTGGAAAAAGCCCGGCGGTTTTTATGGTTCACGGGTGAGCGAATCGAGGGTAACCTTGGATATGCGCTTAGCCAGAAGAACAACCATGGCGTCAGCGAATGTGCCGGGTTAGTAACGCTGGGCCTGATTTTTCCCGGGACGAATGTGGGGCACCGTTGGCTGAAAAAAGGTCTGGATCACTTGAAGAAACAGTTGGATGAACTCGTTTATCCTGATGGGGCGTTTTCCCAGCATTCGCTGATTTACCATCGTGTGTTGCTGCATGATCTTTATTGGTGTATTGCTTGTTTGAACATGCATCAAATTGATGTGCCGGATTGGCTGATGGATAAGACCCGGCGGGCTCTCAAGTTTCTAATCGCGCTGACCGACGAAAAAAATGGAGCAGCTCCGTTATACGGAGCCAACGATGGTGCCTGTGTTTTGCCGATCGGTGGCGATGACTTTCTTGATATGCGCCCGACCATCGTCGCTGGTTGTGCTTTAACCGGGCAGGTTTTGCCGGCAGGAATTGATGGCGGGGCAGGTGAGCTGGCGAGTTGGTTGAGTGAGGCCCCGGCAAAAGCTGATGGCGTTCAGGATCGTGCTCCCGCTGGACTCCACTTATTTCGGTTTGGAGGCTGTGCAATCTTGCGAAAAGACCCTTGGCGTGTGTTTGCTCGTACGCCAGAGCGTTTTATCCATAGGCCGGGCCATATGGACTTCATGCATATGGATTTATGGTTCAAAGGGCGAGCGATCACGCGCGATCCAGGATCATTTTCTTACAATAGTCCCAAAAACAGGGGTTCGAAGCTTAAGCAGGCCGGAGTTCATAATGTCGTGCATCATCCCAGCCAGGGGCCAGCCCGGCAGGTTTCCCGCTTTTTGACTATTCCGTGGCCGGTGGTACAGGTCGTTTCCGAGGAACCTCTCACGCTCAGAACTCATGCCTATGGGAAGTTGGGCTTCATCTGGCAGCGAAGAATTGAAGTAACCGCAAGTGGTGTTTGTGTTGAGGATCATATCAGCTACCAGCAAAGTCCCTTCCCGTTACGCTTACACTGGCTACTTGCTGCGACTGATTGGACCTTGGATTCAGGCGAGACAACAGGCAATCTAGCATTTTCCGCGAATGAGCTCGCGCTCATCTGCACCACCGATGCAAAAGTGCATGAGGTCGCGTTGGTGAGTGGTCCCAAAGTGGATATAATCCATGGTTGTTGGTCTCCATATTATAATTCGCTGGAGCCGGCTTGTTCGCTGATGATTGATTTTTTGGGGGCATCAGAGACCAGTATTACCAGTTATTTTCACTCCAAATAGATTATCTGTATCATGAAAATTCTTTATTTCCATCAGCATTTCAATACTCCAAAAGGATACGGCGGTATACGCTCTTACGAAATGGCAAAGGCTTTGATTGCGAGTGGTCATGAAGTGACCATGGTATGTGGCGCGAGTGTCAAATCACGCATTAATTTTCCTGGAGAATTTCGGAAAGGCATGAAGGCGGGTGAAATGGACGGCATCCCAGTTGTTCTGCTGGATTTGCCATATTCCAATTACGATTCTTTTATCAAACGTTCGCTGGCTTTCCTCCGCTATGCCTGGCGTTGTGTCTGGATTACGCTGCGCTCCGACGCTGATCTTATTTTCGCCACCAGCACCCCTTTAACTGCAGGCGTCCCGGGGATTGTCTCGAAGTTGCTGCGGAGGAAAAAGAAGTTCGTTTTTGAGGTGCGCGACCTTTGGCCTGAGTTGCCTCGTGAGATGGGGGTAATTCGAAACCCGGCGGTGTTGTGGTCGATGGGAGCGTTGGAATATTTGAGTTACCACTTCGCCGACGCCTGTATCGGGCTTTCTCCTGGGATCGTCGAAGGGATCAAGCGCCGCAAGCCCAGAAAAGAGGTGATGATGATTCCCAATAGTTCCGATGTGGATTTGTTCCGACCCGAGAACCGGGAACTGCCCACACGTTATGATGATTTGATCGGTGAGAAATTTGTGGCAATGTTTACGGGAGCTCATGGTATCGCCAATGGTCTTGATGCAGTTCTTGATGCAGCAATTGAACTTCAGACCATGGGCAGAAATGATATAGAAATATTTTTGATTGGGGATGGTCGGGAGAAACCGCGGCTTCAGGCGCGAGCAAACAAAGAAGGAATCGCGAATCTCCGTTTTCTCGATCCGATTCCCAAGCTGGAGCTGTGCAATTTTCTGCCTAAAGTGAATGCGGGACTGATGATCCTCGACAATGTCCCCGCCTTTTACAACGGAACGTCCCCAAACAAGTTTTTTGATTACATTTCTTCCGGGATTCCGGTTGTTAATAACTATCCCGGATGGTTAGCTTCTATGATTGTGGAAAATCAGTTGGGGATTGCCGTGGAGCCCGGTAATCCCAGTGCCATGGCCGAAGCACTCTGTTATCTCGCCGATCATCCTGAAGAGAGCCGGGCGATGGGCATCCGAGCACGGCAGTTTGCCGAAACGGAATTTAGTCGCGAAAAGCTGGCCCAGAAATTCTGTAACCTTTTAGAACAGATAGGATCGCTAGACACAAAAAATTGATAGCGTCAAAAAACTGGGCCGAGATGGATAATATCGTTTGGCGAGCTTTTATCTAATGTGAATTTTCAGAATGCCGAATTCGCCAACTTTGCCCCATTACCTAATCATAATTGATAACCATAACGCCGCTTTTAGCGGATTTTCATATGCCTAAATTAATCGATGTTATCGCGGGTGCCCGCCCAAATTTCATGAAAATTTCGCCAATACTAGCAGCCCTAAAACGATCCAGGGTGGCGATGGGTGCGCTCGATTTCCGACTTATCCATACGGGTCAGCACTATGACCGGAATATGTCGGATAGCTTCTTTGAACAGTTGGGGATTCCGCAACCGGATGTGAATTTCGGAGTGGGGGGTGGTTCACAGGCTGAACAGACTGCCGGAATTATGGTAGCCTATGAGAAACTTCTCATGGAGAAAAAAAGCGATCTATGTCTGGTGGTAGGGGATGTCACCTCTACCATGGCCTGCTCCATCACTGCCAAAAAGATGTCCGTTCCGGTGGCCCACGTGGAGGCTGGGATTCGCTCCGGCGACCTGACGATGCCCGAGGAGATTAACCGCATGGTGACCGATGCCATCACGGACTTCTTTTTTACGACCTCGGAATATGCCAATGATAACTTGGTCAAAGCGGGGGTTCCCCATGATCGGATTTTCTTTGTCGGTAACACCATGATTGATACATTGCTCGCTCAGCAGCCGCATTTTCGGGCACCCGCTTGTTGGGATGAGCTTGGGCTTTCCGATGGGAGGTTTTTTGTACTAACGCTTCACCGTCCCGCCAACGTCGATCAGGAAGAAAAGCTGGGTGATCTCCTGCGGGCAATTGTGGACCATTCCCATGATTATCCCCTTATTTTTCCGGTCCATCCACGGACAGCGAGAATACTTGAAAGGGTCGGTGTTCACGCGCCAAACTTACACTTGGTCGAGCCACTATCTTACCTTGAGTTCAACTATCTTGTGAGCCGGGCGTTCGGAGTGATCACCGATTCAGGGGGTATCACCGAGGAGACGACAGTTCTCGGCATTCCCTGCATGACGCTGCGGGACAATACCGAGCGCCCCGAGACTATTACCATGGGAACCAATGAGCTGGTCGGCACGAACCCCGCCGCTATTCCGCCGGCCATGGAAAAGCTGTTTAGCGGTCAGTGGAAAAAGGGTAGCATCCCTCCACTATGGGACGGAAATACTGGTGAACGAATCGTTTCCACCATCTATAAATATTTCTCTCCCTCTATCAGCCACGCTGCTCAGTAACGATCGAATGTGCAAATAGCTGAAACTGTAATTTCGGGCAAAAGTCATAATGCCGAAACAAATCAACCCATGACCATCGACCAATTCGCCTATAAGTTAAAGCAGCACTGCGGGCCCTTGTTTAAGGTCGCAGAAGTGATCTGTGGCTACGGAGTGGCTTTTCTACACGGGAAGCGCATCCGCGAGGCACTCGACCAGGCCGAGCAATCGGGGACGATCCGGGGCAATGCCGCTCGTATTCGTGCACTGGTGCCAGGGGATATTTATGCTTTGTTGGCCTTCTACGAGACCCTGCCGGAGGGACATTTTAAGTATTTTCGTCCGCACGGGTTTGCGCGGCGCGATGTCGAAAAGGTGTTGGCCCGGCCGTATTATCTGGCCTATGGGTTGTTTCTTGAAGGAGAGCTGGTCGGCTATAGTTTGTTCAAGTTGTACCCTGGGAAAAAGGCTTTCTTCGGTCGCATGCTTTCGACCAAGTTGACCGGCTGTGGCCTGGGTAAGTATCTGTCGCTCTACTTGCAATGGCAGTCCCGGATCATGGGCTTCAAAATGCGGGGGACGATCAACCTGCAGAATTCGCCTTCGGTCGCTTCACACCAAGCGGTGGGAGGGTTTGAAATCCTGGGTGATTTGCCCAACGGCTATACGCTGATCGAGTTTCCGGCGGATTTAATGCCGACGGAGCCACCGGTTTTGGACGTGCGGTTGGAATAGTTGAGTGGTGGAGTTGTTGTGTGGTTGAGTGGTTGAGTGGTTGAGTGGTTGTGTGGTTGAGTGGTTGAGTGGTTGTGTGGTTGAGTGGTTGAGTGGTTGATGAATGATAGCAATGGCGGATGGCGGATGAATGATGGAACCGCGTGAGGCGACTTGTCCGCCGACATGTGCGCCGTAGCTTTAGCGAAGGAGCAAGCTCGCAGAGCGTAGGAGGAAGCCTTTTACGCGGGGAGTGGTGGGTGCCCTCAAGACCCGCCCGCTAGGCGGGCGGTTTGTAGTGACTGGGTTCTTGACCACCATAGCTCAGAGAGCGACGGTCGGTTATCCTAGGATCGAACGGGCATGAAGTGCAAAACGGCTCGAATCGCGGGATAAACCCGCTCGCTACGCTTAATTAAAAATACCCACATCATGACCTCAAAAATCACTACAAAACAGGGCGACCAAGGCGACACCGGACTTCTTTTCGGAAAAAGGGTGC
>JAAAPI010000073.1 GCA_009908325.1 Verrucomicrobiota bacterium
GAAATCAAGGGTGACGACTTCAAAGACTTCGTCGCCACCGGCGCGACCGACGCCGAGGTCGCGGAGTGGATCACCGAAAACGCCAAAAAGCGCGAGCGCTCGGAGATCATTGAGTGGAACAACGATCTCCGCTACAAGCGCATCTCCGAGCTGCCCACTGAGCTGCAGGTTTTTCTGGAAGATTACATCCCGGAAAACCTACCGCAGCACCGCCCGGTTTACGTGCTCTTCGATGTCTACGATATCGAAGAAGGTCGGCTTTAAACTCTGTTTTTGGCTTTAAACTCTGTCTTTGGCCATTGGCAAAATTGACCGTGCAAACAGATCAAGCCGAATCCATAGAGCTTGGCCGCCTCATCGCGGATTCAGCTGGGTAAGACCGGTCATTGGATGAAGCGTCAACTCGGCCTCTCTGAAGGCGGCTATAAAATCGGCTTCCAACTCGTAACTTCGTGAATAAGAATCCTTTGCTCGGCTTTGGAAATATTCCCGTCTGTTAACCTAAGCAAAACGTCACCATTGTCCGAGCGGTGCACCCCACCACTCACTCGGATTCCTCCAGCATTCAGGTAGGCTGCTTCGCTATCGAACAGGCGAATGCGTCGTCGTGTCTTCCATTCCGGTGTCCATGGCTCAAGCAGTTTCCGCGTCGATTCAGCGACTTCTTTCAGCGTCTGTTTTTCGACAACGCTTCGAGGCGCTTCCGAGTAGAAAGCGAAATGCTCAGACTCAAAATCCGGCACCTTATTCGCCGCCTCAAGCCCGAGCCCAAGCACAAAACACACGCTGATGAACCAATTTGCGGAATGAAAACATCGATAACACACGATTCATACAAAAGCTAGAACAGTGCCAAATGAGATGGCTGCAGCCTTTTCTCCGCGTCATGACAGTCATTCAGAGCGACAAAACGTAGTGACAAGCTTCCAGCTTGTCGATCACCTCTCCCCGACAAGCTGGAAGCTTGTCACTACATCATCCCTGCCGCTTTCCTAAAAGTTGTGAGAGACTGTTGCGGCATGCAGGTTCATACCAGGATTCTTATCATGCAGACCCGCATTGGAAATATGGAGATACCGGTACCCGATATTCCAATCTTCAGTCACGGCGTAATCAAAGCCAACTGCACTGATAAATTGAAAGGTCCCACCCAAATCGAGATCACTGAACGCGTGCTCGGAGAGCAGCGCCGGACCACTGGAAATGACGAACCCGAGCGGTAGTAAATCTCCCAGCGAGACCCCAAGGGACGGACCGATATGCCCGAAGACTGCCGTTTCGCCTTCTCCGTCAAGCACCCCCAATCCAAATTCAAAACCCAAATCCATTTCGTATTTTTCGCGGACCGTCCAGCTCCAGGGGCTGCTCAAAGTCGCAATCATCTCGTAGCTCCGGATATCCACCCGGTTTTCGGCATCTATTCCGATCCGCAACTCCAAATCGGACCATGCGAATGCGTCTACGTTTTTCACGTCGGCAGAAACCGCCAAAAATGGCAGTAAGCCGATAGCGATCAGTTTGAGTGTGGTCTGCATTTTATGAATCTGTGGTGAATGATATTTTTTGGGTGGGACATTTTCCGGGAGTAAAATATTTCCGCGGCAATCAGGTAGGCAAGACAAACTAACCCATACCTCCACGCACGCTACGGGAGGGATGCTGGTCAAGCCGACGGTCAAGATCGTAAGCCGCACTGATCATAGCGAGATGGGAGAAAGCCTGCGGCACATTGCCGAGAAATTCACCCTTGGGCCCAAGTTGTTCGGAAAACAATCCCAAGTCGTTTGCGTAGCCCAGCATTTTTTCGAACAAATAACGCGCCCGCTGCAAATCACCCGCCCGCGAAACACACTCGATATACCAGAACGAACAAATCGAAAACGTGCCCTCGCCCCCCTTGAGTTCATCGGAAAATGCTTCGCCCACCCGGTAGCGATAGACCAGCGAATCCTCGACCAAATCCTCGCGGATGACCTTGAGCGAAGAAAGCCATTTGGGATCGGTCGGACTGATCATCCGCACCAGTGGCATGATCAATGAAGAGGCATCCACTGCTTTCGTCCCCTTGAATTGCACGAAGGCCCCCCGGTCAGGATCCCAGAATTCCTCAAACACATTTTCATAGATCGCATCCCGCACCGCGCGCCACTCATCAATAGGCGCGGGCAGGCCGCGCTTATAGGCGAGCCGGATGCCCCGGTCCATCGCCACCCAACACAGAATGCGCGAGTAAAGGAATTCCTGATGGCCGCTGCGCACTTCCCAAATGCCGGCGTCAGCGTCCTGCCAGTGTTCGCAGACGTAGGCGAGCACCTGGCGCAGGCTGGCCCAGAGCTTTTGCGAAATCTGCGATCCATACTTATCGAACAAATATACGGAATCCATCACCTCACCAAAGATATCCAGCTGCATCTGGTCGTGGTTGGTTGAGCCGATTCGCACCGGCCTGGACTGGCAATACCCTTCCAGTGCATCCAGATGGAACTCTCCGTCCAACTTCGATCCGTCGATCCGATACATTGTCTGCAGGATCTCCCCTTCGCCGAGCTCGTTGATCCGGTCCTCCAGCCAGCGCATAAACGATTCGGCCTCCTCGGTGTAACCCAGCCGCATCAGGGCGTAGGTGCTGAACGAAGCATCGCGCAGCCAGGTGTAGCGGTAGTCCCAGTTGCGCTCGCCCCCGACTTCGTTGGGAAAGCCGAAGCAGGGAGCCGCGATAATCGAGCCGTGCCGGCGCGAAGTCAGCAGCTTGAGGGCGAGCGCGGAGCGGTGCACCGCCTCCCGCCAGCGCCCACTGTAGGTGCAGCGGGCGATCCAGGCTCTCCAGAAATCGCAGGTTTTCTTAAACGAATCCGTCGCATAGGTCGGTTCGTCGCAGACACTGTGTTCGCCCGACCGGGCCTCGTCCATGATGAAGGTGACATGTTCGCCGACTTGGAGGGTGAATTCCGCGTAGCCGTCCCCGTCGCGGATCTCCAACGGCACCCCGGCACGCAGCCGCAGGCTCAAACCGTCTTCACCTTCCGAGGTGAAGCGCAACACGTCCTCGCACTCCGATTCCACCCGGTGCCCCGAACGCGCGTAATTGAACCGTGGCTGGAAAAAGAGCCTGAAGCGCACTTCACCATGCACGCACTTCGCCCGCCGGACGAGCGCCTGCTCACAAGCCTCCGCCGCGTCTGACAGCACCATGTAGTTTGATACTTCAGCCACCCCGCCCTCCGAGAGGAACCGGGTGATCAGCACATTCGTATCCGGCAAGTAAAGATGCTTCTCCCGCATCGATTCCAGCTGGGGCTGGATCTGAAAACGCCCGCCCTTCTCCGCATCTGCGTTGGCGCAAAAGATCGAGGGCGAATCAAACTCGGGAAAACACATGAAATCAATGGAGCCGTCCACACCCACCAATGCCGCCGTTCTCAGATCGCCAATGATCCCGTAGTCCTCGACTGCTGTGTATCGGGTTTGCAGGCTGCTTTCTTCAGTATTTTGCGGCATCCGCATCGTTGTATTCCTCATGGGGTTATTTTATATCAGTGTCCGACTGATCCCGCGCAAATTTATTCCATGAATTCCTCAAAGTTGTCGTTATTTGGCAACGCCGGGGTCGACCGGAAATTCGGCGGAATCTGCCATCAATACTCAAATTCAAGTCCATCGATTGTCCACCGCTGACCAGGGTCAGGACAAACTCAGGCGATTTTCAATCAGACAGACAATGAAATAAAAAACCGACCGAAACCTCATACTGTCATATGCTGCAAAAGAAATACCCACTCTATATCGCCAACCGACCCGAACAGCCGAACAGCGATCTAGCTGTAAGCGACAAGTTTTCCGGCGAAACCGCCACCCGCGTGGCTCAGGCCGATGCGGCCCTCGTGGATCGGGGGATCGCTGCGGCAGTGGAGGCGGCCGGCCCGATGGCGGCCATGGCACCCTACGAGCGCCGCTCTGTGCTCGACCACTGCGTGCGCCGCTTCCGTGAGCGCTTCGACGAGCTGGCCGACGCCCTGCGCATCGAGGCGGGCAAACCGATCAACGATAGCCGGGGCGAAGTCACCCGCCTCATTGACACTTTTCAGATCGCGGCCGACGAATCGGTGCGCGCCCACGGCGAGGCCCTCAATCTGGAAATCAGCGAGCGCACGCGTGGCTACCGCGGTTGGACCAAGCGCGTGCCTATCGGCCCCTGCTCTTTTATCTCGCCCTTCAACTTCCCGCTCAATCTGACCGCCCACAAAGTCGCCCCAGCAATCGCCGCCGGTTGCCCCTTCGTGCTCAAACCGGCCAGCCGCACCCCCATCGGTGCGCTCCTTATCGGCGAGATCCTGGCCGAGACGGACCTGCCCGCCGGCGCCTTCTCCATCCTCCCCTGCAGCCGCGACGCGGCCGACCGCTTCACCACCGACGAGCGCCTCAAGCTGCTCAGCTTCACCGGCTCGCCCGAGGTCGGTTGGGCCCTCAAGGCCAAGGCCGGCAAGAAGCAGGTCGTCCTCGAACTCGGTGGCAACGCCGCCTGCGTGATCGACGCGGGCGCTGACCTCGACGACGCCATCCCCCGCGTGATCAAAGGGGCCTTCTACCAGTCCGGCCAAAGCTGCATCTCCGTGCAGCGCATCCTCGTGCACGAGTCGCTGGCGGACGAGTTCGAGGCAAAATTCGTCGAAGCCACCCGCGAGTTAAAGTCCGGCGACCCCGCCGAAGAGGAAACCTTCATCGGCCCCATGATCGCCGCCTCCGCCGCCGAGCGTCTGGAAAGCTGGATCCACGAGGCCCGCGAGGCCGGGGCTGAGCTGCTCTGCGGCGGCAGCCGCGAGGGCGCCCTCCACGCAGCCACCGTCCTGAAAAACGTGCCCCGCGACCAAAAGCTCCAGCGCGAAGAAGCCTTCGGCCCCATCGCCATAATCGATACCTTTGACGACTTCGACGCCGCCCTCGACCAGGTCAACGACAGCGCCTACGGCATCCACGCCGGTGTGTTTACCCCGCGCATCGACCATGCCATGCAGGCCTGGGACCGACTGGACGTGGGCGGCGTCCTCATCAACGAAGTGCCCTCCTGGCGCGTCGACAACCTCCCCTACGGTGGCGTCAAAGACTCCGGCATCGGCCGCGAGGGCATCCGCTACGCCATGGACGATATGAGCGAGATCCGCAGCCTCGTCTTTCGCGACGTCTAGGATCCCGAGGCGACACCACCCCGGAAGACCGGCTTCGCGTCTTCCCCGCCCTGCCTCCGAGCGACAAATACCAGCTGGTGCTGGACGGCGGGGGGCACCACGCCTTCACCTCGCACAAGCCCCGGCCTGGCCAGGCCAAGCGCAACCCGAACCACCATCCGGTCATCCTGGCCACCAGCACCGCATTTTGGGATGCCTACCTAAAAGAAGATCCCGAGGCCAAGCGCTGGCTACAAACTCAGGCCCGCAGCGTGATGGAGCCGGGCGACCGCTGGGAAATGAAGTGAGCCCGGCGGCAGCTTCAAAACAATCAAGCCTCAGCCGACTCGGGAGACCGCTCGCCCATCTGCTGGTTCAGGACGAGGAGCGCGGAGCGGTCGTCGCCGGCATGCTCGAGCATGCCGATGGCGTCGTTTACCGTGCGCTCTTCTAATTATAGATGCGGCGCAGCTCCTTTCTTGTCCGCCTTAGTTTCCGTCCGGTCAAAACCCGGCGCTCAGACCAAAACCCACCCAGCTGTGTCCCCCCAAACCTTCCCGCCGCACATCCGTCCCGGCAAAACTGTGCGTGAGGTGGCCGTGTAGCTGCCACACGTCGTCCAGGAGCCAGGTCCAATCGACGCCGACCTGGAGATGATTGGGGCCATCATGCACTGCAGTCCGGTAGCCGAAATCAAAGCCTTGTGTGACCCGGGGCGTCAACTGCAAGCGCCCCCAGAACGCATCCAGTGGATACTGCAAGCCGATCTCGACAAAGCTCCCCTCCGCTCCGAAGGAATACACCGAGCCTGCCGACCAGCCGAAACCACCGACAAGCGGGCCCTCCAATGCCAACTCCAATTCGTCGTCCGGTGCTTCGCCCTTGAATTCCAAACGGGTGTAGGCGAAGCCCCAATCCACCTCGCCGACCGAAGCGCTGTATCCGGCGCTGAGGTTAAGTTCTCGGTAATCCACCGAATCGCCCACGCCCAACCAGGCCTCCAGCTCAAAAGAACCGTGGTGCAACTGTCCCTCCAGAGTCCATAGACCACCCTCAGGTAATTCATCACGCCCGCTATCGACATAGCGACTCTCCCAAAAGGATGTCAGCTCTCCCTCCCAGGGCCCGCTTTCAGGCGCTGACTCAACAGGAACCACCATCCCCGCGCCGCTTGCCGTCAAGACCAGGTAGCCGAACCAACCAGTTGCTCTGTTTTTATTCTCCATACGCCCTGACTTTTCACTTTATTTCGGTCTGTCAACTATTTAATTTTGAATTGTCAAAGTTTGGGTTTTTAGAACCATAATATGGCGGTTTTGAGAAAGTGGCTGCCATTCACCCATCGACCACCCCAGGCAGCAGCCCTCACTTTTTGGACGGCCCCGGGAGACGCATCCTCCGGCCCGGTCAGGTCATCGGGACGAAACGCACGGGCATGACCGATTCACAGTGGAGCCCGCCGTCATCCTTGCGCAACAACTGCAGCTCCTGGACGGCACCCACCGGACCGACCGGGAGAACCATACACCCGCGGGTTGCGAATGCCCCGGGGGATAAGCTGCCTGTCGACCATTTGCTCCCGGGCGGCGGCAATGTTGTCGGCACCATCACCGCCGCCGGATCGTGAGCCAAGGGACGTTTTTGAACTTCCTTTCCTCACACAAACGGTGTTAACATAACGACTGCGGGTTCCCAAGGGCTCAGGAATAAAACAAGCGCTCAAGCATCGACCAAACGAGGCAACAAGCAAGACGTATCCCATCAACGAGATGACGCACCCGAGCACAAATAATCCCTGGCCGCGCCACGCGCTCAACGCCGCTTTCCTCTGGTATCTGGTCATGCTGGCCTTTCACGGCGGCACGCTCGGCGCGGCGGCGCTCGGGCAGGCGCTCGGACTCTCGCTCATCGTCGGCACGCTGCTCACGGGCAATGCGCTTGGCGGCTCGCCACTCCGCCGCCGTCAAGTGGCCCGTTTCTACCTGATCCCCTTTTGCGTGTCTTCCTTTACCGCCGCGACGGCACCCGCCGGATTCATCGTCATTTTCTCGCCCTCGCTGCTGGAAAACGGACTGGCCGCCCTGCTCGCCGCCGCCCCCTTGCTTCGACTCCACCGCCTACCGCCCTTCTGGTTTCTCCTCGCCGTGCTCGCCCAGTTCATCCTGGCCTGGCACGCACCCGGCGCGGCCGCCCCGCCGCCCCTGAGTCTGGTCGGCTGGCTGCTTCTGCTCGGCGGCATTGCCCTCGTCCTCGCCACGGCAGAGCGCTTCCGCAAGTGGCGCACCCCGATCACCCCCTTCAATGAACCGAAGCACTGCATCACCGACGGGGTCTTCCGCTACTCTCGCAACCCGCTCTACCTCGGCGAGGTCGTCATGCTCCTCGGTCTGGCCGCCCTGCTCGGCACCTGGCAGGCGCTGCTACCGATCCCGGTCTTCGCCGCCCTGATCCACCTCCGCTTCATTCGCCCCGAAGAGCAGTTCCTGCGCCGGCACTTCGGAGC
>JAAAPI010000395.1 GCA_009908325.1 Verrucomicrobiota bacterium
GTTTTGAACATCACCCGGAAATGTGAAGCCCCGCCGTAGTACGGCAGGGCCTCACTCACAACACCAACTGAACCATCATCCAGTTCTACGATGTCGTTAACCGAAGCCATTAGCTGACCGTGTGGAGGAACCGCACGATCTTGATATTCTTCGGTTCATACTTGCGAGTCCAGTTGCCCGAATCCGCAAGCTCCGAATTGCTCGGAGTGCTAGACGACGGAACGCCGGACGCCGGATCCCATGAAATCCCGTGCGGGTGCATAAGGAACTTACGCCGCGTGTAGAGCGCATCCGTGCCGCCCGACTTCTCGGGGTGACGGTAGGTCTCGTTAGCGTTCGGCACCATCTCGTCAACAAGGCCAACAGCGCCCTGCCCGAAGAGATACGTGGTGTAAACGCCCGAGTCTTCCGGCATACTGTCGTCAACATGCAGCCGGCGACCCTGGAAAGCCTCGATGGTCAGCTTACCCTCGGAGTCCGGGATAAAGTCGATCAAGTCTTGCTTACGCAGATTGGCCTCAACAGCGGAGTGAACCGCCATGTCGGTCAAGTCTCGACCACTATCACCCAGCTTCTGAGTGGCATCAACAAACGCCTCGCCGTCGATATGCGAATCCGTACCCGAAAGCCCGGAGATATCCAGCGTGTTATCACTGAACGAAGCCATTGCGCCATTAACCGAACTCAGGAGCGCGGCTTCATACCGACGCGCCCAATAGTCGGAAACACGGCTAACGATAGCGCCCATCGGGTCGATCTGCTGACCCAGCTCTCGGGCAAGGTCAGTGGCAGCCCACGCCTGTTCGCGAGTCAGCACCACAGCCGTGCTCTTAGCCATGCTGATGTTGTTGAGGGTGATATCGTTGGTATCATCCCATACGGAATCAGCCCCGCTCAAATCCTGATAGAACGGAATCTGGATAGTGGTTCCGGAGCCAATCGAAATGTCACCAACCGGAGTGACGATGCCGGATTGAAGAAAACGAATCTTCTCGGCCGTCTGCTCGATAACATTAGGATTGAATACCTCCGGCACAATAATGTCGGAAAGTCGTGTCTCAGTCATTTCAAATTACCTCGGTGTGAATTAAAGTTTGGTGCCCGATATGGGCGATATCGTGAGGGGCACCGCCCCTTAATCACTCGGCTGCCACCGACAGCCATTCTTGCGTCGGATAGCCTAGAATCTCCCTAGTCCATCCCGACATGCTGCGTATGCGTTCAGTCTCGTGCGGCTGGAGTTCTAACCAGTGCCGCCGGTATCGACTAACGCCATCCCATGCCTCGTTGTCGAAGTAATGGGGGTCGTCGTTAAGCGGAATACCACAGCAGATAATCCGCTCATATCCCAACCGCAGGGCACACTTGACCAGATACAGGCCGCTGGAACCTCCAAGCGACCCGTCGAATACGTGGTCTATCCGAGTCTCGGGATGCCACCTGCGGGTGATTGACACATAGTCCTGATTGCCCTTACGGTGGCGTTGCCACTTTCGGAACAGTTCAGGATGAAGGGTGGCCCAGATTGAAAGCTGGCCCGGAAAATCCTTGCCAGCATCGTTACAAGCCCCAACATCGTGGTCAGGACATAGTTCCTTTGCGGCCTCGTAGTCACTCCAGACACTCTGGGCACCGCCCAAAGCGATGAAGTTACGTGACCTTCTTGCCATACTCGGCAGCCATCTTACGGGCGCGCTCAGGGTCTTCGCGATAGATGCGGCCCTGTTCGCTCATGTTCCAGTTGTCAGGCGACCACGGATTCTTGATCTTGCCGCTTGCGCCTGAACCTCTCGAACCGCCGCCCTGATTGCCGGTCGCCTCGATGAAAGCCTTACCCTGGTCGGTCTGCGCCCATTCCTTGATGTACTTATCGACGGGCATTTCGCCGGTCGCGTCATCTTCGATCATCGGGATCAGATTTCCATCATCCTCCACGACCTTGATGCGCGAACGAAACATTGCCATTGCCGCGTCGAAGTACGGCTCGGCTACCTTGGACTTGGACAGTGCCGACGTCAGGGCAGAGTCGCGGACATGCTTGTGCAGCAGGCCCTTGTACTGCTCCGCCGTCTGTTCGGCCTCCGACAGCTTGCGCTCGAACGGCTTGACCGCGTTGGCCTTGATCTTGTCTACATCGACCTTCGGGCCGCCATCACCGGACGGAATTTCACGCTCGCCAGTGAGATACGGGAGCAATGATTCAAGTCTTTCGGGGTCAGCATCCGACAGGTCGATATCATCGAAGTCTGCCAACGGGCCTGCCTTGCGCTTCAGTGACTCGAACTGGTCGCGATACTGGTCGCGCTCCTTCTTGCTGCGGATATGGCCCGTCTTTAGCCCGTGGACTGTCGGGAAGTTGTCCACGTCATCAACGTCCAATACGTACTTGCCATCCTGTTCCCGATACAGGCCCTGATGGGACTCGTCGAGTTCACCGAACTGATCTTCGTCCAATACTGCTTTAAGCGTCATGTGTTACCTCTCAGTCACCGACTGATGTTTAAGAAATGATTAGTTTCGCGCCCATGTAGGTAGGCACGGTTATTTTGCCGCTATCGTCAGGGCGGTAGTCAATTGAGTCGCTAAATTTCAGGTCGCAATACTCGTTACGCGTGACCGAAAGCTCCTCCGGCTCCTTGCCGTGTATGTGGATATATTCCCTGATTGATTGCTGAATTGATTCGTGTGTATCCATAACAGTCACCGACTGGTTTTGAGTGTCCGCACACCGTGCGGGTTATACAGGTTCGACACCTGCGAATTCGTCATCAATGATGCGCTGCTGTTCATCTTCCGGCGTGATGTCCGCCCTAATCACTTCGCCGCGCTTCAAGGCTTCGATGTAGGTCATGTGCGAAATGCCGCCCTCTTGCAGCGCCTGAGTCAAGGCGGTAATCATCTGCGGGTCCATTTCCTTGGGCAGATAATCGGTATTGAGCGACACCACCACATCGCCGCCAACACCTGCCCACTCGGCAACGATGGTCATGGCCTCAGTGAGCGCAATGGATACGGCGTTAGCCAATGAGGCTAGGACGCTGATCTCCCCCTGCCTGTGGATAGCGGCCGTTTCAGCAGCCTCAGCGGCCCGCTTCTCAGGGGCAAGCATTCGAGCGCCAAGGGATGCCATCTGGTTCTCGCAGTTGGCTAGGGCCTTCTCAATTGAGTCCAGACCGGCCCCGGTGTATTCCAGCATTCCGAAGCTGGCGTTTTCATTGGAGCTGGCTAGAAACACCGTAGGCCCAATTGCCTTGATGTTCTTTTGTTCGTCCTCATCAAGCCCGATTGCATACGGCGTCGGCAGGGCAACGAAATGAAGCCCATGCCGGTAGTCCGCATCCATGCGGTAGTGGTTCAGGTTCTTGTCGGCAAGGTCAATCAGCGGCGGCTTGGAGACGTTCGGCGTGGTATCCTTCGGCCCGATGAAGATGAACGGGATATAGTCGAGCGTATTGCCGCCCATCGTCGGGTAGATATCATCGCCCTGCTGTACCCATTCGGTGTACTTGTTGCCGCGCTGACCCTCCAACTCTTCCTTGCGGTAAACCCGCTGCCGGTACCGCGCATTATCATCCAGGTCTAGGACGCGAATCTGCTCCACTTCGTCAGACGTGAACTCGTCGGTATCCTCAAACGAGTTCTCGCGCAATCTAACCTGCGTCACAACCGTTTTGTTGCCAAGCTGGCCCGTGCGCCAATTGATGATTGATTCGGCTTTGTAGAGGCTTAGAAACGGCCTCAGATTCATTCGCTCGGCTTCGGCCTGAGTCAGACCGCCAATCTCGACGCGCGGGAAGTCCACCAGAATCCCCGCTCTCCCTACAGTGACGGCCTCATCAACCGCGCCCTCGGCAAAGCCTGAGAATGACAGCCCGCCTAAAGTCACGTCCTCCATGATCTGCGACAGGCCATCCGGAACGTCAACCTCCGGCGGTTTGCGGAAGATCATGCCCGTCAGGCCGTCAATCGTTCTCCCCGTCGCGTTGTAGTAGCTGGCGCGTTGCTTGTACTGCGCGTATTCGCCCTTTTCCTGCCCGCCCAGCTTAGGGAGATAGGTTTCTCCGGCCTCTTTAACCGCCCGCTCACCAGCGGACGTATCGCGCATCGTCTGCCACAGCTCAAGCGTTTTATCGTAGTCTGAATGTGTAGAGTCTACGGCCATTTAGAATCCCTTTGGCTTGAGCATGGTGACGGTTCTATCCCGCTTGCGAATCATCTTGTCGTGCGCGTATCGGAGTGAGTCGATGTAGTGATTGTGTTTATCCACAATGTCGGGCAGTATCTGCTCCGACCTCTTATCCACCTTGTAGCTGTAAAGGCGAGACTCGCGAATCGTCTCTTTACAACGGGGGTGGATAACGATTTCCTTAAAGCCCCGGAGATATTCAACCCCATCCTCCACGGAGCCGGACCACTTCTTAGCGGCCACGCACTTGGGCAATCCGCATCGGCGGACTTGTGAGATTGTTTCCGGCCTAGCGTTGTCTGCCAGTACCTCATACCGCTCAATTCCCGGTATGCCCCGGCTGACCACGGGAGGAATATCCGGCGTCTCGATTTGAACGCCCCCGGCTTCGCGCTCTACCCAAATGCGCTTATCGTGAATCCAGCTCTTTGTGGCAGCGGTCGGGTCTTGTGAGAAACCCCAATCAATGCCATGGTACGGGCCGTCCCAATCAGGCCCCGGTTCGAACTCTTTGACGCGAACCTTGCCGTGGAGCACTTGAGCATCGGAGTTCTCCCGATACTTGCCCTCCCATATCCATGCGTAGGTAGCGGCGTCTAGTAGTTCCTGGTCTTCCCTGCGCTGCTCATCAAGCTCATCAGGAAACCAGGGGTTGTCGGTATAATTGACCTCGGCCGAAACTGACCTTGACGGAGGCTCTTGACGAAACCGCTTATCTGTCGCGCTGCCCCTTTCTTCCGGGTTCCATGTAACCCAGCACTCGGAACCACCCTCACGGATGGTCGGCAAAAGCTTCTGATATGCCTGCTCCGATACCGGCTCGGCCTCATCAATCCAGCACAGCAGAATCTTGGCCTTGGATTTGATGCTTTCCAGGTTGTGCCGAAGGCCGGAGAATACGTACTTTATCCGACCGTCTTTGGTGCGGATATACCGCTCGCCAATATCGTAGAAGTCTCGCAGCCACGGCTCAGAGCTGATGGCCTGTTTGACCTCCTCCATAGAGGATTCGTCTAGGCTGTTCTGAAACTCTCGGGCGCATAGAATGACGCCAGTCTCACCAGCCATGCTCAACTGATAGCCGCGAACGGCGCTCATCTTGGCAAAGCTGCGGGTCTTGGCGGAACCGCGTCCGCCGTAAGCGCACCGGAACCTTACGGAACCAGCGGGCGGTGCGAAGACGGGTAGAAGCTTCGGGGGAAGCTCAATCTTCGCTGTTTGACTCACCTGCTACAATCTCGATTCGGGTAGGTCCGACGCTGCCATCGGGCGATGTATGTTCAAGGCGTTGTTTCTCGCTGTAGATAGATGGCCGCTTGCTCTTGAGCAGAAAGATAAGCAGGGTATCCGAGCCGCTTAGTGCCCGCTTGTACGCTTCGTCCTCCAGGCGATCAATGCCGGAATCAAGCGCCATATCCCAAGCGGCGGCGAACTCTTCATCCTCCTTGCGCCAGCGATAGACAGTCCCCCTAGCGACACCAGCAACATTGGCGGCGTTCTGTACGCTGTCCCCGTTCTCTAGGCAGCTAAGGAACGCCTCGCGCTTTTTAGGTGTATTTTCTGTCACTTAGCTCACACTCCAAACACTGATGCTTGCCCGCAGGCTCTAGCTCGCTGTCACTTTCCCCGCAATAGGCTTCATCTAGCGTCCCCCACCGGATAGCGTCCCAGTTACGGGCGTACTGCTCACGGTCTGGGATGGGGCGGGGTGTGGAGCCTTTACCCATTAGCGTTCCTCATAATCCACCGGAAAACGTCAGGGCTGTCCTGCATGGCGGCGATTAGCTGATTGGTCAGTACCGTCACAATGCGTTCTTCTTCATCATGTTCTAGCCCTAGACTCCCAACGTGGAAACAGCCGTGCAAGATTTCATGCAGCAGCGTGTTGGCACAGTCCACCTTATCCCCGTAATCTCGCGAGCGGATCAGGTTGATATTGTGATTGGCAAAGCCGAAGTTGTAGTCGGTATCCGTATCGTCGCGATCTTGCGGGCGAATCTGATACGTCTTGTAGCCGATCTTGACCTGTTCGGGCAGCTTCAATTTACGTCCCAATCATCCATAGGAAAGTCTGGCACGAAGCCAATCTCATCATCGTCAAACGCGGGCGGGTCGATCATGTCACGCATACCCCATACCGCATCGGCCAGGTCTTTGAGCCGGTCGTCTATCTGGTCTAGTCTGCGGGCTACTTCGTCGTCCATGATTTAACCTCGTCCATGATACGTGGATCGGCGCTTTTATTGGACGCCGAATTCTTTGGCTCCGGGTTCCCCAGTCCATCACACGCCATTAACTTGTCACCGTGCAGCACGAAATACTCGTGACAGTGCCCGGTATGGACGTGGATGATGTCGCCTAGCTGCTTTACGATCACTTGTCTGCCTTGCTGTCGATTTTGCCCTCGATACGCACAAGGGTGGCGTCGATCTTGTCGAAGCGTTTATCCGACCTGGCCTCTTGCGCCTTCATATCCGAATGCAGGCGCTGCTCTAGCTCACGGAACCGCTTATCAATCTGAGGGCGCGGAACGAACCGCTCGCCCAAATCTGTTACAGACATGACGCGCTTGTGTAGCACTGCAAGCCAGCTACTGATGAGCGTAATGACGAGGCCAATTGCCGCCCAGTCTGATGGGGACATTTACCGCACCTTCCGCGCAATGAAATCTCCCACCTGCGGGAACTGCCAGCCAAGGTAGTACCCGGCACCTAATGCGATGATTGTCAAGAATGCACTCATTGGCACTCCTCCCCTATTGCGTCCAAAACAGCCTCCAATTCCTCCGCGTATTCTCTACGGGCGCGTTCCCGCTGCACTAGCTTGTTCCACGTCTCATCCGTGAGACACTGAACCTCGCTCGCCTCAATAGACGGAAGGCCAGGGCGCGGAATATCCGGCACGTCCGGGCAGACGAATCTTGTCGAGGCGCAAGCGGAAAGAATCAGCGCCAGCAGGGTAATCTGTAGGAATCTAGTCAACTTGAATACCCCGGTTTCTTACGTTTCGGGTAGACCACCATTACAGGCTTGCCCTCGCAGATAATCACCTTGAATTGCTGCACCTGCCATGCAACACATGGGGTGCCATCGGGCAACTCACCTTCGGCATGGGGTTCGGAGTAGGGCAACTGCGGCTGCTCCCGATGATAGCGAAGCATGTCACCCGCAACGAAACCAATGCCAAGGGCGGTGATGATTGCAGCCGTCAGCAGAAAGTATCTCACCAGTCGTTGTCCATCTGGTCGCGTTTGCCGGTAGAATCTTCCCGCTTTGCCCTCTCTCGCTGCCTCTCGCGGACGTCAGCGCGTTTTTCCGCGACCTTAGTGCCAACCTCCGCTTTTTTCCTCTTAGCAGCCTCATCAGCCTCTGCGGCCTTCTGCTTTAGATTTTCGGCCCGCCAATTCTGGACAGCACCGAAGGCAGCCAAAAGGCCCACAAGGGCAGCTAA
>JAAAPI010000150.1 GCA_009908325.1 Verrucomicrobiota bacterium
GGTGACCTTCAGAAGGCCGAAGACGATGATCGAGAAGAGGAACGCGGCTAGAGAAACCGTGACCGCACCGATCAGCTGGGAGGCGAAGCTCTCTCCGCCAAAGAATGCAACGGCAAGCGTGCCCCAAATCCCGCAAACCCCGTGGACGGAGATCGCACCGACAGGATCGTCGATTTTAATCTTATCGAAACCGATAATCGAAAAGACCACGATCACACCGGCAACCGCGCCAACAATAATAGAAGCAAGCGGCCCCATGGCATCGGCACCGGCGGTGATACCGACCAAACCGGCTAAAATCCCATTCAGCGCCATCGAAAGATCCGGTTTTTTCAAGAAAATCCAAGAAATGGCAATTGAGGCAAGCGCCCCGGCAGATGCGGCTAGAGCTGTTGTCGTAAAGACAAGTCCGATACCGGCTGGATCCGCAGAGAGAACCGAACCACCGTTGAAACCGAACCAGCCAAGAAACAGAAGAAATACACCGATCGTTGCGAGTGGCATACTGTGCCCGAGGATCGGTTTGATTTTTCCATCAACATACTTGCCGGCACGGGGCCCGAGAACGATGACACAGGCGAGTGCGGCAAAACCACCAAATGCGTGAACAACAGTCGAACCGGCGAAATCATAGAAAGGGTTTTCCATTTGGTTCAGCCATCCTTCTCCCCAGTGCCAGGAACCGACAACAGGATAGGCAATCGCTACGAGCAGCGTTGCGAAGATCATGAAACTACCGAGCTTCACGCGCTCTGCGACCGCACCCGAGACAATCGTAGCTGCGGTGGCCGCGAACATTGCCTGGAAAATAAAGTCACCGTAGGCTGTCATCGCGAGACCAACGCCGCCATATCCGAAATCGTCCATGCCGGGACCGCTGAGGTCACCGATGAAGGAACCAAATTTCATGATCCCAAGTGAGTCTTCTCCGAAACCCGGGTAGTGCGTATTGAAACCGATCACAGCATACGAGATGAGACCGATGGAGATGATAAACACGTTTTTAAACATGATATTCACCGTATTTTTCGATTGCGTTAAACCAGCTTCGAGCGTCGCGAAGCCGAGGTGCATGAGGAACACGAGGGCTGCCGCGATCACCGTCCACAACATTGACGTTGTGAAGAAATCAAACGCATAAGCGTATTCGCCTTGGGCTTCGAGGAGTGCGAGATAGGCCTCAGCTTGGTCGTTGCCAGCTGCGACGGCCGCTTCGGCCGGGCCGATAGCCAGCTCGGTCGCTGCGGCAACCGCTGCCTCATCCACCGCGCTTTCTTCCTGCGCACTCAGCGAGCTGGACCCCATAAGGGTCGCGCCGCTGATTAGCAGAGCGAGAAGGTATTTTTTTATCTTCATTGTATTGTTTTTGTTGGATTGATTGGTTTGTCGTTTAGGAATTGAAATCGCCGCATTTTCAGAGCCGCGAGTGTTGCGCAGACATGCGAACAAATGTGGTTTAAGCAGTCGCCGTGCCAAATTTTAAAAGACGGCTTTAAGCATTGATTCATTGCTTGCAATGCACCTGATTTGCTTTCGTTTCTTGTTGATTATTAATCAATAAGGAATACTGTGCTTTTTCGTAAAATTCACGTTTCCTCATAGAAACCTAGCTGCGTAAGCCCTCATGTGACTGGGCTCTGTTGATCACCATAGGCGCACGCGCCCCCCTCGTTTTTCAGAAGCCGCTGTTTATTGCTTCGAGCCACCGGCAACCTCGGCGTTGCCTGAAAGAAGAATCGCTATGGGTCGACTTGCCGGAAAATAAGAGCAAACAATCATAATGATCACAGTGATGGGCACACAGAGGAACATCCCGGCGATGCCCCAAATCGACCCCCAGAGGCCGAGTGACAATAAAATCACAATCGGGCTCAAATTCAGCCGGTTCCCCATCAACCGGGGCTCCACCAGACTGCCGATACAAAATTGCACCACCGTGAGCACCGAAATGGTCACAATGAAGGGTCCGAGGCTGTCAAATTGCACGAGCGTGAGAATCGACGGAAAGGCTGTCGCGATAATTGAGCCAATGGTTGGGATGAAATTGAGCAAAAAGATCAAAACCGCCCAGAAGCTCGCGAAGTCCACCCCAACAATTTTGAGCACCAGATAGCTGATCAAACCGGTCGCCGAGCTGGTCAAAACTTTAATCCCGACATAGGTGCGTATGTCCGAGCGCATTTTACCAATCATCTCGAAAGTATCCGCTTGACGCTGCGGATCCCGCACAATGGCCTTTATCTTGTTCGGGAACGTGCGCTGTTCCAACAGGAGGAAAATGAGGTAGACGATAATGATGCCCGTATTGCTGACCAGCGACCGCACCGTAGCACCAAAACTCTGCAAATAAGCCCCGAGGTCCACGCGCCTTAAAATCTCGCGGATATTTGGTACTTCCTCCGCACCGACCAGGCTATACCATTGATAAATAAGCTTTTCCAAATTTTGCTGATAATCTGGAGCGACTCGAATCACGCTTTGTATGTTAATCGTGATCAGCTGAACGAGGTAATAAACCGAAAGCAGAATCACCGCTATGGCCAGAAACATCGCCACCGGCCCTGGCACGGAAAAGCCACGCATTCGAAAGGAACTGATGGTGTGCGCCAGTATGCTGATCAGATAGGCGACCGCCCCCGCAATGACCAGTGGCAAAAGCAAAGATTGGCCGATGTAGAAAAGATAGAAGGTCAAAAAAACAATGACCATCGTCATAGCAATCTTTTGAACTTTCATAACACCTCCTTTTTTCGGCGATTCCATTGTAGACAATCCGCATAGCGCACCGCGCTGCCACCAAATAGGTCGAGGGCACTCCCGATCGTCAGATCGACTCGGCCACGACTCAAGCGCTCCACCGCACTCAGTGCCTCAAGGGTGTCCGCCCCGCCCGCATAAGTCACTGGGATCCGGGAGTTTTCACCCAAAAAAGCGACAAGCTCCGTATCAATACCCCGACATTGACCTTCCACATCGGCGGCATGCACCAAAAATTCCGCGCAGGCTTCCGAAAGTTCCGCCAAGGTCGCCGCGGTGAGCGGTAGACTCGTCAGTGTCTGCCAGCGATTCATCGTCACCACCCATCCTCTCTCCGGCATCGCACGGCAACTCAAATCGATCACGATGCGTTCCCGTCCGACCTCGGTCACTAGCTCTCTCAGGCGAGCCGGTAAAAATTGCCCCTCCGCACTGAATAACCATGATGTGACGATTACATGGCTCGCCCCCGCCTCCAGCCACTCCGCCGCATTTTCGGCACAAATACCACCCCCAACCTGCAGTCCGCCCGGATAGGCTGCGAGAGCCTCCCGTGCGGCATTGTCGTTTCCGGGCCCCAGCTTGATGACGTGCCCGCCCTCCAAACCGTCCTCACGATATTTCGCGGCATAGTATTCGGAGGAAAGTTCGCTCTCGAAGTTCGTTTTTAAACCGGAGCCGTCTTCACGCAGGCTGCCACCCACTATTTGCTTCACAGCTCCATGGTGCAGATCGATACAAGGCCGAAATTTTGTCATGAAACGAGCAAGTCCGAATGTCACAAAAATGAAAAGCTTAAAGCTTTTACGGTCCCACAAGCTAAACCTCTTAGAAAAAGCTTGAAAGTTTCATTTTCAGCTGCCTAAATACGACTGAACCACTTAATACATCGCTATGAATATAAAACAATTTTATCTCACTCTCGTCTCCATCTTTTTTGTCGGTGCTCTCACTTGCAGCGCGGCCCAGCTGTCGAGCGCCAAGGTGCTATCCGTCGAGGGTACCGTTTTCAAATATGCCAAGGATAGCGGGAATACTCCACTGGAAGCGGGAGACATTCTCGTCGAGGGTGACAGTGTGAGCGTGACCGCGCTCAGTTCCGCCCGATTGGTTTTTTCCAATGGATCACTGATCACCGTCAATGAAAACACGAGCTTCGATATCGCTAAACTTACGCAGCAACCCTTCTCGGGAAGCGCTTCCTATGAACAGCTCCAAGCCGACCCAAGCGTTTCGCAAACACTCCTTGAGATAAATTACGGTCGACTCGACTTCCACGTCAAAAAACTCCGCCAGGGATCTTCGTTTGATATCGAATCACCCCTCGGAACTGCCGCCATCCGCGGCACGCAAGGCTCAGCCCGCCTCTTCTACAATGCAGAACGCGCCGAGTTTATGTTCGTAGTCGAAAACGTTGATGGAGCGGTGGATATCATTTCCCGATTCGGGGGAGAGATCGAATACGGGAGCGGTAACATCGGAGACAAAGGCTACGACAGTGGTCTGCCCAATGATACTGCCGAACCGATTCCACAAAGCCATATTGTGATTGTTCGTCTCTCGCGCGGCGATCCTCTCTTCGACGACCTTTACCGCGCACTGCAGAACTTTATCCCGACAGAAACACCCACGGGAACGATCGAGTTACCACTTCCCGAAATCACTCCCGAAGACCCGGGTGTTATCGTGGTCAGTCCTGAGGTTCAAAGTGGTTCAGGTGGTAGCGAGGGTGACGGCGAGCCAACCTCTGTAGAGAGTGATGACGAGCCAATCTTTTTAGATGATGTCTAACCGTCAAACCGGGCGGTAAACGTCATCGAACAAAAGCCCCGGGATCTGGAAGGCCCAACTAAGTCTTCCTACCCCGGGGTTTTTTGTAGCTTCCGATCATGCACTACTTGGCCGTAGTTTCGCTCATTTGGGCCTTATCCTTCGGCCTTATCGGGAATTCACTTGCCGGATTGGACTCCATTTTCATCGCTACAGCCAGACTCGGCATCGCCGGGCTCGTTTTCGCACCATTTTTGAAATTCTCAACGTTCGGCCCCGCCACCGCCTATCGGCTCTTGTTTTGCGGTGCCATTCAATTCGGTGTTATGTACGTCTGCTACATGAGGGCCTTCCTTTACCTACCTTCACACCTCGTCGCGCTCTTTTCCATTCTCACACCGCTCTACATCGTCTTAATTCACGACCTCCGGCAAAAGCGCTTCCATCCCCATTACCTATACGCGGCTCTTTTGTCCGTGGTCGGCGCTGCTATTATAAGAGCGCGCTCCGGTTCTTTTGAAAGCATCTGGACTGGCTTCGCGCTGATGCAGGTCGCCGGCCTCGCTTTCGGATTCGGTCAAGTCTACTATCGGGACTGGAAACGGAAAAACCCGGAAATCGCCCAACTCGACTCATTCGCCTGGCTCTACGCGGGAGGCTTTCTCGTCGCCCTTCTTGCCTCATTCTTCTTCACTGATTGGGCAAAAGCCTCTCCTAACGGCCCACAGGCAGCGATCATCCTCTATCTCGGCATCATCGCCTCCGGCCTCGGCTTTTTTCTCTGGAACAAAGGTGCCACCCTAACACGCCCCGGCACGCTAGCTGCTTTCAATAACGCCGTTGTCCCACTTGCCATGGCCAGTTCGCTATTTATTTTCGATGAAATCTCCGATTTGGCTCCCGGCGCAGTGATTCGCCTCCTTTTAGGCGCCTCGTGTATCCTCGCTGCTGTCATTCTGGCTGAGAAAACCCCGGCTGAACACTAGGCAGTACTTTACAAGACCGGCTTGGGGTCTTAAGGTCCTAGCTCATCTCATAAAACAACCAAACACAGTATCATTATGGCACTCGAAAAAGGCACCAAAGCTCCCGATTTCACACTTAAAACGAAAAATGCCGACGGTCTGCACGACGTCACTCTGAGTGAAAACTTCGGTCAGAAAAAAACCGTCCTCCTCTTCTTCCCGTTGGCCTTTACCAGCGTCTGCATGGATGAAATGTGCACCGTCAACTCCGGCCTGCAGGTCTACAAAGATCTCAACGCCGAGGTCTACGGAATATCGGTCGACAGCCCTTTCACCCAGGAAAAGATGGCACTCGTCGACAACCTCCAGTTTCCCCTGCTCAGTGACTTTAATAAAGAAGTCTCCACCGCCTACGATGTGCTCTTCGAAGACCTAATGGGATTCAAAGGCGTCGCCAAGCGCTCTGCCTTCGTTATCGACGAAGACGGCACCATCGTCTACAGCGAATCCTCCGACAATCCAAAGCAGCTGCCCGACTTCGACGCTATCAAAGCAGCCCTCGCCTAATCGCGACCCGCATCACAGATCCCGCCGCGTAAAAGGCTGCGCCTCACGCGGTTTCACTCCGTATCACGCATCCCGCCGCGTAAAAGGCTTCGCCCCACGCGGTTTAATCACGTATCACGTATCCCGCGCCACGCACCACGCATCACAAGACATGAGCGACCCATTCAACGTCATCAAAGAGCTCAACGGCTCAAAATACTACAGCCTGCCGGCACTCGAAGCACAACCGGGCATGGGTACTATCTCGCGCCTGCCGGTCAGCATTCGTATCGTCCTCGAATCCGTCCTGCGCAATTGCGACGGCAAGAAGGTCATGGAGGCCGACGTCAAAGCGCTCGCGAACTGGAGCGCCACGGAAAAGAGCAGTAAAGAGATCCCCTTCGTCGTCTCCCGCGTCGTTCTTCAGGATTTCACCGGCGTCCCGCTCCTTGTCGACCTCGCGGCCATGCGCGATGCCGTCAAAGAACTCGGCAAGGATCCCGCCGTTATCGAACCACTCGTCCCGGTCGATCTCGTTGTCGACCACTCCGTGCAAGTCGACCGCTCGGGCTCCGCCAACGCCTTCCTGCAAAACCTGAAAATCGAGTTTTCCCGCAACAAAGAGCGCTACCAGTTCCTTAAATGGGGACAACAGGCCTTTGATACCTTCAGCGTGGTGCCGCCTGCAATCGGTATTGTCCACCAAGTCAATCTGGAGTATCTCGCGAAGGTCGTTTTCGAAAAAGATGGCGTGCTCTACCCCGACACGCTCGTCGGCACCGACTCCCACACCACCATGATCAACGGTCTCGGCATCGTCGGCTGGGGCGTGGGCGGCATCGAAGCGGAATCCGGCATGCTCGGTCAGCCCGTTTATTTCCAGACTCCGGAAGTCGTCGGCGTGCATCTCAGCGGTGATTTGCCGGAAGGCACCACTGCCACCGACCTCACCCTGCGCATTACCGAAATGCTCCGCGAGGCCAAGGTCGTCGGCAAGTTCGTCGAATTTTACGGAGAAGGCGCGGCCAAACTCAGCTTGGCCGACCGTGCCACCGTGGCTAACATGGCCCCCGAATATGGCGCAACCATGGGCTTCTTCCCGGTCGACGAAAAATCCCTCGATTACCTGCGCCTGACCGGCCGCGACGACGCGCAGATTGAGCGCGTGCGAAGCTACTACGAGGCCCAGGGGATGTTTGGTATCCCCCGCAAGGGCGAAGTCGACTACTCGGTCGACCTCGATCTCGATATCAGCAGCATCGTGCCCTGCGTTTCCGGCCCGAAGCGCCCGCAGGACCGCGTCGAAGTCCCGGCACTGAAAGAGCGCTTCAACAGCCTGCTCGAAATGCCCGCTGCCGAAGGCGGCTTCGGCATCGCCAAAGACGATCTCCGGAAACGCACCCGCGTCAAAGAACCCGTCGCTGCCGGTGGCCGCGACGAGCCATCTGGTGGGTCGACCGAACTTTCCTCCGATGGAGCCACCCCCATGAACGAGGCTGAGATGGTAACCAACCGTCCCGCCACACCCGGTGCCGCCGCCGATTCCTCCGCCCGTGCGGAGCTGCCCGAAATAAGCCACGGCCAAGTGCTCATCGCC
>JAAAPI010000030.1 GCA_009908325.1 Verrucomicrobiota bacterium
GCATCGTCTCGACCTCGCGGGCGGGCCGGGCCGAGCTGAAGGTGGAAATCAAATACGATTTCTCCAAGACGAAGCGAGACCTGCAGATTGTTTGGACGAAGTTGCGCAACCGCATCGCGGACGCGGAGGCACAATTGCCGCCCGGGGCGGGCAAGGTTTTCGTCAACGACGATTACGGTGACGTTTACGGGTTCTACTATTTGATCACGGGCCCTGACTACACGATGGCGGAGCTGCGCGACTACGGGGAGTCCTTGCGGGACGAACTGCTGGCCGTCGACGGGGTGGCCAAAGTCAGCCTGCTCGGGGTGCAGAATGAGGCGATCTATGTTGAAATTTCGCGTGCGGAAGCCGCGCAGCTGGGGCTTTCGATCAATTCGATCTACAACACATTAAACCGTCAAAACGCGGTCGCTCCGGCGGGGAGTCTTGTCATCGATGGCCAGCGACTTGTCGTGGAGCCGAGCGGCGGGCTCAGTTCGGTCGAGGCGGTGCGGCGGCTCCCCGTGGCGCAGACCTCGGGAGGCGGGCTGGTCTATCTGGGCGATATTGCGGAGGTTTACCGGGACTATATCGAGCCGGCCACGCGGCTCGTCCGCTACCAGGGGATGCCCGCTCTGGCGCTGGGTGTCGCGAATGTCCAGGGGGCCAACGTGGTCGAGGTCGGGGCGGCGGTGGAGGCTCAGATCGCTGATTCGGTGAGTCGCCGACCCGTGGGGATGGAGCTACATGAATTTTACCAACAAGGCGCGGTCGTCGATGCGGCGATCGGCAATTTTGCGGTCAATGTGGTGGCGGCGCTGGTCATCGTGATTGTGACTCTGTTGATTTTCATGGGCTACCGTGCGGCGGCGGTCATCGGCTTGATTCTGCTGCTCACGGTGGCGGCGACGCTGGCGATCATGAATATTTCGGGTATACCGATGCACCGGATATCTCTGGGTGCGCTGATCATTGCGCTGGGCATGATGGTCGATAATGCGATTGTGGTGACGGAGGGCATCCTCGTCGGGATGAATCAGGGACGGCCAAAGCTGGAAGTCGCGAAAGAAGTGGTTCGGCAGACGCAGTGGCCGCTGCTGGGTGGGACTCTGGTGGGTATCCTGGCCTTTGCACCGATTGGGTTCGCCCCGGGATCGACGGCGGAATACACGAATCATCTGTTTTGGGTGATCCTGATTTCACTGGTTTGCAGTTGGTTGTTGGCGATCACGCTGACACCGCTTTTTTGCTATCTGGGCTTTCGTCCGGGGCTGTCGGAGGGTGGGGGCGTCGCTGCGGCGGCCAAGCCAAATCTCTATCGGCGCGTCATGGTGCAGGCCCTACACTGGCGCTGGGCGGTGCTGGCGGGAGCGGTGGGACTTTTCATTGTCTCGGTCTGGGCCTTTCAATTTGCCAAACGAAGCTTTTTCCCGAATTCGACCACGCCCCAGTTGGTCGTGGATTTTTGGTTGCCGGAGGGGACCGATATCGGGCGGACGGCGGAGACGGCGAAGGCCGTCGAAACGTATTTGCTGGAGCAAGCCGGGATCGATGCGGTGCAGACCCTGGTTGGCTCGGGCGGTCTGCGCTACATGTTGGTCTATGGCCCGGAGTCGCCCAATCCGGCCTACGTGCAATTTCTCCTTCGCCTGGACGATTATCGCTTGAGCCAGAAGCTGATCCCCCAGTTGCAGGCCTATCTGGACAGCGGTTTTCCCGATGCGCAGGCCAAGGTCTGGCGTTTTTCGCTGGGCCCGGGCGGTGGATCGAAGATTGAAGCTGAGCTGAGCGGTCCGGACTCGGTCGTGCTGCGTCAGCTCGCCGTGCCGATCCAGGCGATCATGGTGGACGACGGGCGGGCGCTTTCGATCAAGACAGACTGGCGGCAACCGGTCAGCTACGTCGAGCCGATCCTTTCGGTGAGCCGTGCGCAGCGGGTGGGCATCACGCGGGCGGACTTCGCCAGCGCATTGCTCAACCATACGGAGGGAGCGCGTGTCGGCATCTACCGGGAAGGCGACCGGTTGCTGCCGATCATGGCCCGGGCACCGGAATCCGAGCGCGGCCCGGCGGCAACGCTTTACAACGCCCAGGTCATCAGCCCGGTGAGCGGTCAAGCCGTGCCGGTTAGCCAATTGGTCGACGGCTTTCGCACGGAATGGCGCGATGGTATTCTGAAACGCGAAGACAGAACCTGGCAGATCAAAGTTCAATGCGACCCCATGGGTGATGAGCTGCCTTCGACCTTGCTGGCGCGGTTGCGGCCGCAGATTGAGGCCCTCCCTCTGCCGGACGGGTATGCACTCAGCTGGGGTGGGGAATACGGAAATTCATCCGATTCCCAGCGCGATCTGGCGTCGACCGTTCCACTGGGCTTTCTCGCTATGGTTCTTGTCGTGCTCGTCCTCTTTCGGCGGATACGCCAACCCCTGCTTATTTGGCTGGTTGTGCCGCTTTCGCTCATCGGGGTGGTGGTGGGATTGCTCGCGACGGGCCTACCGCTCGACTTTATGGGGATTCTGGGTTTGCTGTCCCTTTCTGGACTGCTGATTAAAAATGCCATCGTTCTGGTCGACCAAATGGACCAGGAGACGAAATCAGTGCAGAGGCGCGGTGAGGCGCTGCTCCATGCGGCGGGTAGTCGTGTGCGTCCGGTGATGATGGGGACCTTGACGACGGTTTTGGGGGTCTTCCCGCTCTTTTTTGATGCCTTTTTCCAATCGATGGCTGTCGTGCTCGTCTTTGGTCTCAGCTTTGCGACTTTGCTGACCCTGGTCGTCGTGCCCACGCTGTATGCCTGTTTTTTCCGTATCCACCTCGAGGGGTAATTTGCCTTTATGAAACCGGTTCTCTGCACTTTTCTAATCGCTTTTACTGGCCTCGTTTTTGCTGCCTGCTCCGGTGTGGAGACAGCTGGCGGTGTGGCCGACCGCCAGGCCGATGCCATGGTGGCGAACCGTCCCGACATGCCGGAAAGCTTTCGGGCGGTTGACGATGCCCGACCGGTGGAGCTGCATTGGCTCGGTCGTTTTAAAAGCCCGCAACTGAACGCACTCGTAGCGGAGGCTCAGGCCCACAACCGGGATCTGCAGGCGGCAGCCGCTCAGGTCGAGCGGGCGCGGGCGCTCGCCGCCAAAGCCGGGGCCGCACTCAAGCCCAGTCTCGCCGTGGCCGGGACGGGCGGGACAACCGGCTTGATCGAGAACCGGCAAACATTGGAGGATTTTTCCTTAGGCGCTCAGGTCAGCTGGGAGGTGGATATATGGGGCAAACTCTCGGCAGGCCAGCGGGGCGCTGCGGCCAGCGCGGAAGCTGCCGAGGCGCAATTGGTTTTTGCGCGCCACGCCATCGCGGCGGCGACAGCTCAAGCCTACTTCGCTGCATTGGAAGGCAGCTTGCAGTTGCGCCTGGCCAGTGAGAACATCCAGACGCTGGAAGCGCTGGCCCGCATTGTGCAAATCCAGTATGACAACGGACTGGCGAACTCGCAGGATCTGGCCCTTTCCAAGTCGGACTTGGCGCTCGCGCGATCCCAATTGGAAGAGGTCTCTCTGGCTCGTCGCGACGCACTCCGTGCTCTTGAGCTTCTGCTGGGCCGCTATCCGGGAGCGGAACTCGAGCTGGTTGAGTCTTTGCCGTCGCTGCCAGCATCGCCCCCGCCCGGCTTGCCTTCCGAGTTGTTGGAACGTCGGCCCGATGTCGTGGCGGCGGAGCGTCAGGTGGCCTCGGCCTTTGAGGCAACAGCGCGGGCGCGGGCGGCGCGGCTGCCCACACTGAGTTTGACCGGAAACCTGGGTAACCGCTCGACCGAGTTGGCGGACATTTTACGCCCCGATAATCTGGCTTGGCAGGCCGCTGGTAATCTTCTCGCGCCGCTGATTGACGGCGGTGCCCGCCGGGCAGATCTCGCCGCTGCGACGGCCTCTCAGCAGGAAGCGGTCGCCAATTATGCGCAGACGGCTTTGCAAGCCTTTGGCGAGGTGGAGTCCTTTCTCGATCTTGGGGGCTCGCTCCGCACGCGTGCCGGACAGCTGGACGAGGCGGCAGTCGAGGCCGCGCGTGCCCTGAAGATCGCCGAGCTGAGGCATAAAGAGGGTGAAGCCCCCTTGCTCGATGTCCTGACCGTACAACAGCGCGTGGCCGCGCGTAAAAGCCAGTCGATCCACGTCCAACGCCTGCAACTTGATCAACGCGTGAAGCTTTATCTCGCACTGGGTGGCGACTGGTAAGCCGAACGGACTCATGGGTTTAAGCTCGTCGCGCTTCGATAGTGGCGAGGAGACGACCCGAAGTGGTCTTTGAATTGTCGACTGAAGAAGTAGATATCCCGATAGCCAAGCGAGTGCGCAATTTCACCGATACGAAGCTGGGTGCTTTCGATGAGCCGGCGGGCATGGATCATCTTACAGTTGATGAGAAATTGATTGGGTGCCTGGCCGACCTGCTGGGCGAATCGCCGGTCGAAGTGGGAGCGAGACAGCCCGAGGGAGCGGGCCAGACTGTCGATTGAATGGACCGAGGCCGGGGCGTCGCGGAAGCACTCGATTGCCCGGGCCACGCGCGGATCAATCGATACCGGGGCCGAGCTGAGCGGCTGGCCCAGACAATTTTGAATTAGGCGGTAGATCGTGTCCTCGAGCATGGCATCCTCTTCCCGGCGGACCGCGATGCGCATGATGAGGTCGATTTGCTGACGCAGCCGGTCGACGGAGTTCGCGACTTCGCCGAGACAGGGCAATCCATCGACCTGATCAAGCGTCCGTTCTCCTTTGACCGGCAGAAAGTGTGCCGAAAAACGTGTGATGCGTTGCCCGGAATAGTGAGCTGCAGAAATCTCCTGCTTTGGTGAAAAAATGAAAAAACTTCCGGGTATAATCGGGTAGGTCTGCCCGTCGCAGGTCAGATAGCCGGCTCCCGCCAGAGCGACCCAAAGGTTGAAGTGCGGGTCCCCTTTGGTCTCCCATTGCCAGTGTTTCACCTCCGTACACAAGTAGGGAAACCAGGGCCGGTCGACCAGCGCCACGCGATCAAAGCTTTCTTGGTAACGATTCGTATTCACCTTTAAGGATGATTAAAAAATGCAAATTTATGAGGAGGCAATCTATTTAAACCAAACCCGCCCTCGTGTATAGTTCTGTTTATGGAAATTTCGGAATACCTCGAATCAATGTTCTCACTCAAAGGTAAAGTGGCTGTCGTCATCGGCGGCACCGGCGAGCTCTGCGGAGCGATGGCTGAGGGTCTCGCCTCCGCCGGAGCGGAGACGGTGCTGGTCGGCCGCAGCGAAGAGAAGGCGGCCGCGCGTTTAGCCAAAATCGAATCTGCGGGCGGCAAGGCCTACTTCGAAAAAGTCGATGTCAATTCCAAGACGTCGATTCAGGAATTGCTCGACTCGGTCCTGAAAAAATCGGGGCAGGTTGATATTCTGGTCAACGGTGCCGGCATCAATTCACCCACGCCGATTTTCGACATCGAAGAGGAGGAGTTTGACAGCATTCTGAACACAAACCTGAAAGCTGTGCTTTTTGCCTCGCAGGTCTTTGGCAAATACATGGTCGAACGGGGTGAGGGTGGCAGCATGATCAATATCGGCTCGATGAGCGGTATCATACCGCTCTCCCGCGTCTTCACCTATTCGGCGACCAAGGCGGCCGTCCACAATCTTTCGAAGAATTTGGCCCGCGAATGGGCCGAGTCCAAGGTGCGGGTCAACACCATCGTGCCCGGCTTTTTCCCGGCAGAGCAAAATAAAAAGGTGCTCAACCCTGAGCGTATCGCCTCCATCATGGGTCACACGCCGGCGAATCGTTTCGGTGAAGCCCACGAACTCATTGGTGCCACCTTGCTGCTGGCCAGCGATGCGAGCAGCTTCATGAACGGTGCCGAAATTGTTGTCGATGGCGGCTATGCATCGATGACCATCTAAGCACAAAGCCCTGCTTGGCGGTTAGAGAGTCATCGGTTGTTCAGTCACCAACTTCGTAGATTGATCAACAAACCGAAAACCGCCAAACCGAAAACCGAACAAATTCTCATTTATGAGTTATCTACACGAAAACTTTCTTCTCCCCAATAAGACGGCGCAGCGCCTCTATCACGAAGTGGCGGCGGATCAGCCGATCATAGACTACCACTGTCACCTGCCGCCGGAGGCGATCGCGGGCAATGCGCGCTTCCCCGATCTGGCCGAGATTTGGCTGGGCGGCGATCACTACAAGTGGCGGACGATGCGTGCCGCCGGGATACCGGAGCATCTGGTGACCGGGGATGCGACACCGAAAGAGAAGTTCGACGCCTACGCCCGCACCGTGCCGCAGACGGTGCGGAATCCGGTGCACCACTGGACACACCTCGAATTGAAGCGCTATTTCGATACGGATCTCGTCCTCAGTCCGGAAACGGCCGACGAGATCTGGAATCTGGCCAACGCCAGACTCGCCGAAAACGATTTCAACGTGCACAGTATCTGCCAAAAGTTTGATGTGCGCGTAATTGGCACGACGGATGATCCGATTGACACTCTGGAGCATCACGTTGCGCACAACGCCGGGACACTGAAAACAAAGATGTTCCCCACGTATCGTCCGGACAAGGCTATGATCACAACCGACGTGCAAGGCTGGAACGAATGGACGGACCAGCTGGCTGCCGTCTGCGGGAAAACGCTCGTCGGCGCGGAGGATTTCATCGCCGCGCTCAAAGAACGCCACGACTTCTTTCACGAGGTCGGCTGCCGCTTGACGGACCACGGCATCGAAGAGATTCCCTACCGGGAATGCAGCGACGCCCAGGCCGAAACTATCTACCAGAGGCTGCGCGCCGGCCAAGACCCCAGCGCAACCGAGGCGGAGCAGTGGATGACTTATATCATGCAAAACGTCGGCCGCTGGAATGCCGGGAAGGGCTGGACGATGCAGCTCCACCTCGGGGCGATCCGTAACGCAAACACCAAAATGTTTGAAGCGCTCGGCGCGGACACTGGCTATGACTCCATGCTGGACGAGCCGCTTGTTCGCAAATTGGCGGCATTTTTGGACAGTCTGGCGGTTACGGACGAGCTACCGAAATGTATCTTTTACCACGTGAACCCACACATGTTGTATCCACTGGCCACACTCATGGCCAGCTTCCAGGACGGTAGCGTGGCGGGAAAAATGCAGCTCGGCTCCGGGTGGTGGCACGTCGATACGCTCGACGGCATGCGCACGCAGATGGACGTGCTTTCCAGCGTCGGCCTCTTCAGTCGCTTCGTCGGCATGCTGACCGATTCGCGCAGCTTCCTCAGTTTTCCCCGCCATGAGTATTTCCGCCGTCTGGTTTGCTCGATCATCGGCACCGATGTCGAGGCCGGCCTAATTCCCGACGATAAAGATTTGCTCGAACCGCTTGTCACCGGCATTTGTTATGACAACGCGAAAAACTTTTTTAAATTTCCCGGGGTTGAATAACAGCCGCCGCATAAAAGGCTTCCGTCTTCGCTCTTCCACCTTCGCTAAAGCTACGGCGGACGTGTCGAGCTACGCCAGACAAGTCGCCTCACGCAGTTCATCCCGCCGCGTAAAAGGCAAAGCCTCACGCGGTTCCATCACGCCGAGTAAAAGGCTTCGCCTCACGCGGTTCCATCCCATATCACGTATCGCATATCCCGCATCCCGCCACCCTTAACCCAAACACCCATCATGAAAATCCTCCTCACAACAACCTCCTACCAGGACTGCCCAGGCGACCATCACGCGCTACTGGAAAGCACTGGTGCCGAAATCGTTCGCGAGCGCGGTCCGCTCTCGGAATCCAAAATGCTTGAACTGGCGGGCGATTTTGACGCCTTTCTCTGCGGTGATGATGAAATCACCCAGGCGGTCATCGACAAGTCGCTGCCCAAGCTGAAGATCATCGCGAAATACGGCATCGGCGTGGACAAAATCGACGTTGCGTATGCCACGGAGAAAAAGATCCCCGTGAGCTTCTGTCCGGGCGTCAATCATACCACGGTGGCCGAGCACGTTTTTATGCTTCTCCTCGCTTTGGAAAAGAACCTCATCACTCAAGCCAATGCCGCTGCCGCCGGCGAATGGAAACGCATGACGGGCCACGAAACCATGGGGAAAACAATCGGTATCGTGGGTCTCGGGCGCATTGGGCGCGAGGTCGCGATTCGTGCCAACGCCTTCGGGATGCGTTGTATCGGCTACGATGTTTACTGGCCGGAGGACTTCGCAAACGAACACAACGTGCAGAAGATGGACGGCATCACGCAGGTGCTACGTGAGAGCGATGTGGTCTCGCTGCATACGAACCTGACCGACGAGACCCGGGATATGATCTGCGAGGCCAGCCTGAAAAACATGAAAGAGGGCGCGATCCTCATCAACTGCGGGCGCGGCGAGCTCACGAATACCACCGATATCGCCGCTGCACTGGAATCCGGCCACCTCGCCGGCTATGGAGCGGACGTGCTTGATCAGGAGCCACCCCCCGCCGACCACCCGCTGCTTGGGGCCAAGAACTGCATCATCACACCGCACGTCGGTTCGCGCACTTTCGAGAGCGTGCAACGTCAAGCCGGTATGGCCACGCAGAATCTCGTCAACCTGCTCAAAGGCGAGAAGGCCCTCGCGCAGGTGAATGATGTCGACCCACCTAGCGCTCTGCTCTAGGAGGGGGCGTGTCCCCGCGCACCGCCACGAATGGCTCAACCAAACGCGAGCGGGTGGGGCACACCCGCACTCCTTAACCCACCACTTGTAACCCGTATCCCATTTCCCGCATCCCGAAAATATATGTCTGAAAAATTTTACATCGTCCCTGCCGAAAAGCATAATGAACTCGTCCGCCAGGCGTATCAGCATCGCGGCTACACAGAAGACGAAGCGGCGCAAGCGGCCCGCTTCTCCGATCTAGCCGCCGAGCACGGCATTCGCACGCACAACGCGATCAAGGCCCTGCACCTCGATCACCTTTTTGGCAGCGCAGCCGGAGGCTGCACGCCCGGTGCGGCAATTGCCGTCAAGGAATCCAGATTTGCCGCCAGCCAAGTCTGGGATGCCAACAAAAAGCTCGGCCAGGCCACTGCTTATGCCGCAGTTGACAAAGCCATCGAGCTCGCCGACCAATACGGCATTGGTCAGGTTTCAGTGGACAACGCCTTCCACTACCTTTGGGGTGGCGGTTACGTGATGGAGGCGGCCAAACGCGGCTACATCGCCTATACCAACTGCACGGCGGCACTGGCTGAAGTCGTTCCTTTCATGGGTAAATTCCCGACTCTGGGCACGAATCCCCACAGCTGGGGCTTTCCCACTACGGATGCGGTCGGCTTTCCCGTTGTGATCGACTGGGCCACATCGGTCATCGCCATGGGGCGGGTGCAGCAATTCCAGCGCGAGGGCACCGAGCTTCCTCCCAACGCCGCCGTCGACAAAGATGGCCAGCCCACCACCGACCCCAACGCGGTGAATGCGCTCATGCCCTTTGGCGCTCATAAAGGCTACGGGCTTAGTTTAATCAACGAATTGGTCGGTGCTTTCATCGGGGGTAGTCTGCCTACCATCCGCAGTCGCCAGGCACCCGAGGGGGAAAAGCGCACGCCCGCCTTCTATTTCCAGGTCATTCACCCGGATGCGATGAGCGGTGGTGCCTTTGCCATGGGCCGCAACCAGTCAGAAAACGTCAAAGCCGTCATCGAGGATGTGCTCGGCCACGGCAACGAAAACTGCCTCCTGCCCGGACAAATCGAAGCAAAATGGGCGGAACGTGTGAAGAAAGCCGGCGGCCTTCTTTTCTCCGAAGCCGAGGTTCAGGCCTTCAACGAGATCGCCGAAGCGTGCGGTGTCACACCGTGGGACTACAAGAAAGATTTCCAAGTCGAGGCGTAGGCAGGTCGGCTCTGCCGCCTGCTCCGGATCGCCTTGGTGGCTGTTCGGTCAGCAACACTGACCGGGCGGCAGAGCCAACCCGGCTACGTAAAGCGTTGTGCGAGCGTAGGCAGGTCGGCTTTGCCGCCTGCTCCGGATGCGCCTTGGTGGCTGTTCGGTCAGCAACACCGACCGGGCGGCAGAGCCGACCCGGCTACGTAAAGCGTTGTGCGAGCGTAGGCAGGTCGGCTTTGCCGCCTGCTCCGGATGTATGTCTCGCTGACAACACCGACCGGGCGGCAGAGCCGACCCGGCTACTCGCCCTCAGAAAAGCATCATCTGATCGTCATTCAACGGTGAGGTCGCTTCGATCAGTCGGCTGTCTTTGTTCTGCACGCTGTTGACCCGGCGGGAGATCGTGTGTGCCTCCAGGTTTACCTGACTGCCAAGTTCCTGCGCATCTCGTTTCTTGAGGTCGCCGCTTAGCCAGCGCTCGTGCGCTTCGGTTCCAAGCATCACGGGCATTCGATCATGGATGTCCTTGATCGGCGACCGTGCTTCCATCGTGAGGATGACGAAGGCGGGAGCCTGAGCAGCGTCCGCCGGCGGGAACCAGAGCCCCGCAAAAAAGACCAGCCCAGAATCTTTAGGGTAGATGTAGTAAGGCTGCTTCGTGATCCCGTCCTTATACCATTCATAGAAACCATTTGCGGGCAGCAGGCAGCGGTGTTCGTGCCAGCTTTCACGGAAGCGCGGTGTTGTATCCGCCGTCTCAAGGCGGGCGTTAATATGGAAATTTTGCGGCGTGCGCAAACCCCAGTGCAGCATCGCGGCGGCCGGCCCGGTTTTGTCGAGATTGGCGACAGCCAACGCCTCCCGCCCCGGTCCGATATTGTAATCGGGCGCATAGACATCCGGCAGCGCCAGGGCGATGGTCTCAGCGACTTTCTCTTTTTGGAGGTGTAAGGTGTAGCGACCGCACATTTTAATTCTCTTAACGTAGGGGCGTCACTTGTGACGCCCGTCGCCCGTTGGTATTCTGCATGCTGGACCCCGGGTTTTGGCGGTCGTCACAAGTGACGCCCCTACGGACGCCCGTCGCCCGTTGGTATTCTGCATGCTGGACCCCGGGTTTTGGCGGTCGTCACAAGTGACGCCCCTACGGACGCCCGTCGCCCGTTGGTATTCTGCATGCTGGACCCCGGGTTTCGGCGGTCGTCACAAGTGACGCCCCTACGTTTGGCTGTAAAGTTTCGGCAGTCGTCAGAAGTGACGCCCCTACGGACGCCCCTACGTATTACGAAGTTTCTCATGCAAATTTTAATGGCTGGTGGTCCAGATTCTCAAAGAGCTCAAGAAGAACAGTTCCAGCGCCGCGACCTGGTTGAAATTGATTTCCATAAGGCCGGCGGAGCGTTCCAGCGCCTCGGTGGCCCGGTGGAGGGCGCTGGCGGGGAGTTCGCCTGGGTTGAGTGCTTCGACCTCGCGGGTGAATTGCGCGGTGGCTTTTTCGATTTCGCCGAAGAGTTGCCTGCGGTAGCCTTTACTCAGGCCCGCCTCCATGGCGTCCTTCTCTTCACTGGTGATATGCTCGGGCAAATTTTCCTTTTGTGCTGACCAACCGCTCTTCGTCATTTCAGTAAGGATCTTTTGGAAGCGCTCATTCAGGCCGTAGGCCGCCATCACGATGTGGGGGATGGTTTCCTTGTTGGGCCCGGCCAGAAGCATGCCCAACCAGTCCCGGTAGTCGACCGTCCAGCCCTCCCAGTCCCCATGCGGAATCGCCTCCAGCTGGCTGGGAACGCGAAAGTTGAGGCAGCGGCTGCGAATCGTATCCAGCAGATCGTAGGGGCGGGTAGTGAGTAGAAAGAGGGTGGTGCCATCGGGCGGTTCCTCCAGCGTTTTGAGAAAGGCATTGGCCGAGGCCGCATTCATCCGGTCCGCGTCGAAGACAATGCCGACTTTGCGCCCGCCCTGATTGGCGCTCTTCGCGATGTCGACGACCAGCTTGCGCATTGAATTGTTGTCATCCGTCTTGCCCACTTTGATGAGGCGGGCTTTACCACCGGGGCGCAGGATAAAACAGTCCGGATGCTCGAAAGGATCGCGGTCGGTTTCGAGCAGCTGACCGGCGATGGCGCGAACGATGCTCTCCAGACTGGGCAGACTCTCACCGTGCAGGAGAATACCGTGACCCAAGCGGTTGTCGGCGAGCGAACGCTCCAGCACCTCAACGGCACGGGTCTGGCGGAGGGCCTCGGGAAGTGATTCGGAAAGCTTCATCGTATAATAAGGACATAGACTCTGTCGTTCCCAAGGCAAAGATTCAAGTCAAGTGTCCGTGATTTATCTGGTCCGCCAGATGGCAGACAACCGTCTAGCGGCTTGATTCCGTGTAAACGCAACATAGAATGCAACGGTAGCCAGGGATTGATTATTTTAGTGCAAGCAAGCTAGAAACTTGAAGGCTTTGACCGGATCGAACATCGCCTCCAAGACCAAGGATTGAATCCCACCAAAATGACCAGGAAAGAACGCGCTGCCTATATTTTGAACCGCTTGCAGGAATTGTATCCCAAGCCGCCGGTGCCGTTGGATCACAAGGATCCGTATACCTTGCTCATTGCGGTCTTGCTCTCCGCGCAGTGCACCGACGTGCGGGTTAACCAGGTGACGCCGCTCCTGTTTGCCAAGGCGGACACCCCGCAGGCCATGGTCAAATTGTCCGAAGAGACGATTCGCGCGATCATCCGACCCTGCGGCCTGGCGCCAATGAAGGCCAAGGGGATCGCCGGACTGTCGCGGATATTATTGGAGAAGCATGACGGCGAAGTGCCGGCGGATATGGCGGCACTGGAGGCGCTCCCGGCAGTCGGGCACAAGACGGCCTCGGTCGTCATGGCCCAGGCCTTTGGCGTGCCGGCTTTCCCGGTAGACACGCACATTCACCGGCTGGCGCAACGCTGGGGGCTGACCAGTGGGAAAAACGTGGTGCAAACCGAGCGCGACTTAAAGCGTCTTTTCCCCGAGGAAACCTGGAACACGCTGCACTTGCAGATTATTTTCTATGGGCGCGAACATTGCACCGCCCGCGTTTGTCAGGGCATGGATTGCGAAATCTGCCGGGCCGTCTATCCGGATCGCAAGCGGGCGAAGAAAACCAAAAAGTAGGGGCTTTGAAGTATAGATTGAGTGATGCAAGATCAAGCAACGGGCAGGCTGCTTGAGAAATAAAGTCAAATCCAATCTTTAAAGCTCTTTTCCGAACACGTCTAGGTCAAAACTATCGGCTTCCTCAGATTGGGGTGTATCGTTGGCGAAATCATCGAATGAGAAACCAGAACTGCCCGTGTCGCCGCCGAAGCTGCTCTTGGTGAAATCGAGCTGCACGCCACTTGTGGTGGCCGGCGCTTCTGCTGTATCGGATACGGCCGGCTTACCCGGATCGAAAACAGAACGGTTGATCGGCAAACGACCGTCATCGACCGCCGCGACCGATTCGTCTTCCACAATTTGAAATAGAGAGTAGCTACTCTGCTCGAAACTGTGGATTGCCTGGATACCGAGGAGCAAAGCGAAGGCGACGCAGAGGTGAATTTTGGAAAGGAATCGAGAGGGGAAGCTCATATAGGAAGAGCTTGGGAGTTTCTATTCGGTCTGTCGAGAACACAGACGGTGCAATTTTAAGTGTGTGGTAAAATAAGGAAGCGTTCCGCGCGTCACTAAAGATTTCATGGCTATTCGCCGTCGCCTTCGGGTAACCATACGCGCGCGGAAGGCCTGACCAGCCACCGCAAGCGAGTCTTGCGGAGAGCCTCCCGTTTGCTTGGCTAACTACCAGATCGTGCCTCGGAGGCGCACTTTATTGATGTCGGGATGTTTGTGCATTGTTTAATGGATGGGCGGGAGTGCCGTTCCTGCTGAACCCGGCACTCGAATTGCGGTGGACGCAGTCCCAAAACGAGCCATCCGGGCGGGGGCGCTCGGTGTAGAACTCCATGCCCGATTGCACGTCGCTGATGTAGTATTTGAGGGCTTTCAGGGTGTAGACGTGATCCCGGCTCCACTGCTCCAGGAGGCGGTAGCGCTTCTCCTCGTATTCGATAAAACGCACCTCGGCCACAGCCAGCATCTTACGCAGTGCATTGGCCAGCTCCGCGTAGGGACCCTTCGGGCATCGATTGAACGATTTCAACCCATCCTGGATTCCACGAGAAATTACATTATTACTTTTAAGACGGCATGAAATCCAGGGCAAAGAACGTGGTATGGATCACCGCCGACGAGATGCGTGGCGACAGCTGGGGCGGTGCGGGCAACGCGGATGTGCCGACGCCCCGTCTGGATGCGCTGGCGGAGCGGGGCAGTGTGCTGGAAAACCACTTCACACCGTACCCCAAGTGTGTCCCCGCGCGGTGTGCGATGCACACGGGGCGCTATTGTCATACCGATGGCCTGCGCACGGTGATGCCCGATAATCACTTGCCGGAGGGCGCCCCCACGCTTGCGGAATGTCTGCGCGGCCACGGCTACGAGACGGCGGTGCTGGGGCTCAATCATGTCTGGGAGGCGGGCCGGTTCTATGGGACGGGCGAGCGGACGAATCAAAAGAGCGCCGGGGCGGTCGACTACACCTCATTCACCGAGGGCAGGATGGCGGAGCTGGCGGAGCAGGCGCACGACCGCGGGACGGGTGTGGCGCGGACAGGCCCGCACTTTGAAGCGTTGGAAGCGGTCGACTACAAGGGCTTGGTCACCGGGGTGGAGAGCAACTTTCACGACGACAACTGGGCGGATCAGGCCTGCGCCTATCTGTCGGAACTGCGCGATCCACAAAAGCCGTTTTTTCTCCAGCTGAATTTCAATAAGCCGCACCCGGCCTACGCGGTGCATGAGCCATTCTACTCGATGATTGATCCGGCCCGGATCCGGCCCTTTCCCTACGAGCTTCCGGAAAATGCGCCACTGCCGCTGCGGGCGCAGCGGCGCTGGCGACTCGGAGACGAGGTGCCGGAGGCCGCACTGCGGGAGATCCAGGCGGTTTACTACGGCATGGTCGCCTACATCGACTCGCTGGTCGGGCAGGTGCTCGACTGCCTTGAAGCGCAGGGCCTGGTGGAGGACACGTTGATCCTTTTCACCTCCGACCACGGCGACTACGCCGGCCAATATGGTATCAATGAAAAGTGGGACAGTTCGTTGCAGGACTGCTTGCTCCATGTGCCCTTTATCATGGCCGGGCCCGGCGTCCCGGCCGGGCGGCGCGTGGCAGGGCTGAGCGAGCACGTCGATCTGCCCGCGACGATGCTGGATTACCTCGGTCTCGAGCGCCCGGAAGGCTGGAACTGGCATGGTCGGTCGCTCCTTCCCATGCTGGATGGTGCGGCAGGGAAGGAGGCCGTATTCGCTGAAGGCGGCCACGAAGCGCCGATGCGGGCACGACTGAACACCCCGGCGTGGAGCGAGCGAGACGGGCGGCGAATCAAGACGACCGGGGGTAAGCAGCTGACGTATCGTGAATGCCCCGATTCCATGGCAAGGGCGAAGATGGTGCGGACGGAAAAATGGAAGTTGGTCGTCCGGGAAACCGGGGGCGATGAACTCTACGATCTGACTAGCGACCCCCGCGAACTGAGGAATCGAATCGACGACGGGCGCTACGCGGATGTCGTCCGCCAGCTTCAGCGCAAGCTCCTTGCCTGGTGCCTGCGCACCGACCCCGACCAGCCACGGGTGGAGCAAGTGGGAGCCTAAATGCAAGCTGATTTAAGAGAGCGAACCATCTGAAATTAACCACGTCTACAAACGCCCGCCTCGAATACATGATGATCGAAACTTTCCGCCATCCCCGCTCCTGCGATTTTTCGCGGGACTTCACGCTCAGCGTCGACGGCGCGGCAGTCGAGGTGCTGCACACCGAAGCCGCCGATTTCGCGAATTTCATCTACGACGCCTCGAAGGGGCCCGTCGAGGTGGTCGTGACCCGCTTGCGTGATACGATCGAGGCTTTCGAGATCCGCCCGCGGCGGCTGGGCATCCAGGGCGAGGCGCGGGTCAAAGAATTGCGTTTCACGCTGGAACGGGCGGAGAAGCTGAGCGTGGAGATCGAGGGGATGCGCCCGCTCTTCGTCTGGGCGAACCCGCCGGAACCGGACCGGCCTGATCCGGCCGACCCGAAGGTGCGTTATTTCGAGGCCGGGCAGATTTATGAGATGGAGCGCCTCTCGCTCGAATCGGGCGAGACGCTTTACCTCGAAGGCGGCGCGGTGCTCAAGACCCGGATCGTGACGAGCGGGGCGGAAGACGTGACGATCCGGGGCCACGGCATCTTCGATGGCAGTTTCTACAGCCGCGAGCGCGGCGATTGCGTGCCGGGCATCGTTTTCGACCGTTGCCGCAGGGTGACCGTGCGGGACATCACCATGATCCGGCCCAGCGGTTGGATGCTCCTTCCGGGCGCGTGCGAGGAGGTCGAAATTTTCAACCTTAAGCAGATCGGCGAAGTGGTCAGCTCCGACGGGATCGACGTCGTCGGCTCGAAGCGGGTCCGCATCCGCGACTGTTTTCTCCGCAACAACGACGACTGCGTGGTGGTGAAGGCCTTCGTCGTCGGCGCGAACAATCTCACGGACACGCGGTTTGATTTTTGCGAATGCCCTGAGGACATCCTGGTGGAGCGGTGCACGCTGTTCAACGCCCCGGCGGGCAACGCCATGGAAATCGGTCACGAACTGTCCGTCGATTACGTGCGGGACGTGACCTTCCGCGATATCGATGTGCTCGCCGTGCACGGGCACGGCGCCGTCTTTTCCCTGCACAATAACGACCGGGCGGTGATTTCGGACATCCTGTTCGAAGACATCCGGGTCGAGCACTGCTGGGATAAATTCATCGACTTCCGTATTTCGAAGTCGCGCTTCAGCACGGACGAGGAGCGGGGGCACATCCGGGGCGTGACGCTGCGGAATATCGATTGGGCGCAAATGCCCGTCAACCAGGGCTATACCATCTCGCTGATCGGCGGCTGGGGACCGGAGAACCGGATCGAGGCTATCACCTTCGACCGGCTCCGGCTGAATGGCCGCGCCATCCGGCACGTCGACGAACTGGAGCTGACCACGCGCTACGCGGAGGATGTCCGCGTCACGTCGCCGGCTTAAGGTTTGGGTGCCGGGAAGTTACCGGGCACGGTTCATCGGCCGGCGGGACGGGGCTCTCGAAACATTCAGCGTGTTCTGGACACCGCGAACCGATCGAGGACGAGATCGGCCGCCCGCAGGGAGTCGCAGAGGGTGGGGTCGATCATGAGACGGGCCTCGCGGCCGCGGCGCTCGGCGGCTTCGCTGCCGTAAGCTTTTTCGGATACCGCGTCAGGATAGGCCGGGTGGCTGATCCAAACGGCACCGGCTTCCGGCGGCGAAGCCGCCCGTTGGACGAGGGAGTCGGGCGGCATTCTGGACCAGTCGGCATCCTTCGGTCCAAAAAGCTTGGGGAAGTCGTCGTGGTTGACGAACCATAGCGATTTCTCGAAGCAGAACCGCCGCAGGGGCTCGAATACGCCGGGGAGCCACTCGAAGCCCATGTGCGTATCCAGATAGACGGGCCGCAGGCCGCGGCTTTGCAAATAGTCCAGCTGGGCGGCGACTTCCGCGAGGAGTTCCCCGGGGTCCGGCTTCGGTTCCATTTTCACCGGGGCGGGAAACATTTGTCCGTTTTCATCGAGCAAGGAGCGGATGCGCCGCGGGTCCCGAACCGGAGTAAATCCGAGGACCGGTGATTCGCAGTGGATGGCCGCATGCAGGCCGATGCTCACCCGATCCGAAGCTTCGATCAGCGCTTCCAGGCAGTGGTCGAGGTATTCGCCCACCGCAAGGACGCCCACGTTGCGAATGGTGCCGCAGGCCACCGCGTCGACGATCGCCTCGTTGGTGCCCGGCGTCGCGCCGAAGTCGTCCGCGCGCAGGTAAACGTGCGTTGAGTTCGGAGTCGAAGGGGCGTTTGGCATGGGGGACGGAGCCGGGATTGAAGTTTATTCCCGAAAGCTAAGCTTTTCGGCCCGGGAATCACGGCGTTCGCCGTATTCAAACCGTTCACTTTCCCGCCTGCCGAATGCGGTGCAGGGGAGCGGCCCGCGCACGTTTTTTTCAGCCGGATTCGGCGAAAGCGGCTTCCGCGATGGAGGGCGCGCCCTTCAGTTCGATTTCGGTCCAGCGATTGGCGAGGGGGTCGCCCTCGGCCTTCATGGTGTCGAAAAGATCGCTTTTGAAGCGGCGGATGCGTTCGGCCAGATCGGGGTCGTCGATCCGGTTGTGCAATTCGCCGGGGTCGGTCTCGAGGTCGTAGAATTCGTGGCGGTCGCCCACCGGGTGGTAGACGAACTTGTGGCGGCGGTCGCGCAACATGCGGCAGCTGTAGGCCCCGCCCTCGGCCCCGAAATACTGGGCGAAGGCGTAGTCGCGCCCGAGGCGCCCGGGTTCGCGGGCGAGCGCGACAAGATCCCGGCCGACGAAGCTGTCGGGCACCTCGGCTTCGGCGGCGGCGAGAATCGTCCGCGCTATGTCGATGCTGCTGGAGCTGAAGGCCGGGCACAGCGCGCCAGCGGCCACGCGGCCGGGCAAGCGGAGGATAAGCGGCACTCTCACGATATCGTCATACATGCCGTAGTGCTTGTCCATCAGTCCGTGCCCCCCGCAAAAATCGCCGTGATCGGAGGAGTAGATGACGAGGGTGTCTTCGGCCAGGCCGAGTTCGTCGAGTTCGTCAAGGACGCGGCCGATATGGTGGTCCATTTCCGCGATGATGGCGTAATAGAGGCGGACGGTGCGCAGCCAGGTTTCCCAGGGCCAGTCCCCGGTGCCCCAGATTTGCCGGAGGCGCTTTTGGGCGGCGGGTTTGCCCTCCATGGTGTCCGGAAAACTCGTCCAGGGCGGGATGTCGGCCCCGGCGAAACACTCGGCGAACTCCGGCGAGGGGTTGCAGGGCAGGTGGGGCTCCGGCGGATCCCAGCGGACGAAGAAAGGTCCGTCCTTGCGCTCCCGGATCTGGCGGACGATCTGGTCGGCCTGCCAACCGAGGGCGTTTGTCTCTGTGGTGGCTTCGCTGACGTCGACATTGCCGAATAGACCGTTCGGCTTGGGGACCGGCTTCAGCCCCTGTGCCTTGCGGAAGTCGTGATAGCCGTTCCAGAGGGAGGCATATTCTTCGACGCCGGTGCCCGGACCCGGCGGATGCTCCGTCTCCCCGTGGAATTTTCCGGTCCAGGCGTTGCGGTAGCCCTTTTCGGCCAGCAGGTCGGTGAGGCGGGGAAGCTCCGGGCGGGCCGCCCGGTTCAGCTCCGAGGAGGGTATGCAGAAACTGCCGTGCGTTGTCGGCAGTGCGCCGGTCAGGAGAGAGGCGCGGGCGGGGGTGCAGATGGGGATGGTGGAGAAGGCGTGGTCGAAACGCGTGCCCCCGGCGGCAAGCCGGTCGAGGTTCGGGGTTGCCACATCGGCGCGGAGTCCGTGAGCACCGACGCAATCGTAGCGGTGCTGGTCGCTGTGGATGAGGAGGATATTGGGAAGCTTGCCGCTGGACATGGCTGGAGAAGGGAGGAACGCAACGCCCTGCGCTCTGGGTTGGCTATCATCATCTCGGTTAGATTTGCCCGGCGAGGAACCGCATGGCGAGGGCGGGGCTGGCGAGGATCGGGACGGGGCTGTCGGCGAGCTGCTCGGCGACGCGGGCCATGGAGGCCTGGGCGAGGACGATGATGTCGGACTCTTGGGCGAGGCGTCGGAGGGCTTCTTTGACGCGGGTGTCGTGGGTGGCGGCGTCGCCGGACATGAGGGCGTCGAAGGCACCTTCGCAGCATTCGGTGGCGAGGGTGATGTCTTTGCCGGTCTCGGCGGCGACGCGGCGGATGAGGTCGGTGGTGGGTTCGAGGGTGGTGGGCAGAGTGGCGGCGACGCCGATGCGGGCGGCTTCGGCGACGGCTTTTTCGGCCATGGGGCGGTCGACGCGGTGGACGGGCACCTCGACGAGCATGGCGGCCATCTCGACGGCCGGCCCGATGGAGGAGCAGGTGACCAGGATGCGTTCGGCGCCGGCTTCCTCAAGGGAGCGGATGTGCGCGATGACCCGGCGGGCGGTGTCGGGGGTGAGTTTACCGCGCCGGATGGTGTTCTGGATCAGGCTGTCGTCGGCGAGGTTGAAAATATCGACCTCCTTACCGGCGAAGTGCTCGTCGGCGAGCTCTTTGAAGACGGGAACGAGGGTGGCGGAGGTGTGGAGGAAGGCGAGTTGCATGGTGTTTTCAGAGTTTTCCGGCTTTCAGGGCGGGGAAGTAGTTTCGGTCGCCGACCTGGCCGCCTTTGAGGTTGATTTCCATTTGATCGACGGGAGAGTCGGGAGCGAAGGCGCGGCAGAGGGGGGCGCCGGGGTAGAGGGGGGCGATCATCTCGACGGCTTCGATGCCGAGGGCGCGGGCGACGATGCTGGAGGTGTCCCCGCCGGCGACGACGAGGCGGCCGGCGCCGGTGGCTTCGAGGGCGCGGCGGGCGGCGCCGCCGAGGATCTCACCGAAGACGCGGGCGGTCTTGCCGCGAACTTCACGCGGGCTGAGGCCCTGGCGGCCGAGGATCTCGCGGCAGGCGTCTAGCCGGGGGTCGTCGGGGCCTTCGCAGCTGTGCAGGACGACGCTACGGCCGTTGCGCAGGTGCTCGGCGATTTGCGCGGCGTAGTCGGCGACGAGGCTTTCTTTGCGGCGCTCGCTTTCGAGTGCCTCGGGGGCGACGGCGATGGCAGCGAAGCCGTTGTCGCGGGCGGTTCGGATCTGGTCGGCGGTGATGGGGGAGACGCTGCCGGAGAGGACGAGGCAGGCGTCGACGGGTTGGACTTCGGTCCAGTGGTCGCGCGGGGTCAACTTGCCGGTAGCGCCCCAGTGGTCGCCGAGGGCTTTTTCCACTCCGGAGGAGCCGACGCTGAAGAGGGTATCCGTCTCGCCGCGGAGGGTTTCCAGAGCGGCGCCGATGCGGGCCATTTGCGGCTCGTAGATCCCGTCGAAGAAGAGGACCTCGGCATTGTCATCGGCGGCCGCTTCGATTTTCGCGCGGAGGGCCTCGGCCGGGAGCTCGAGGTCGACAAGGTCGATCAGGCCCATGGAGTGATCGCACTGGCGGGCGAGGTGGAGGCGGAGGTCGGCCTCGTCGGCGGGCGTGGTGGGGTGGTGCCGCATGGAGGGGTGGCGGTCGAGGCGGTGGATCTCGCCGGTGCTGCCGATGCCCATGCGGGCGAAGAGGTTGCCGAAGGCGACGTAGCGTCCCAGATGGGGAGCACCGACGACGACGGGGGTGACGGGGTTGCCGAAGGTGCGGCGGCCGACGCCGATGGCGGTGCCGATGCTGCCGATCTCCGGCGAGGAGTCGAAGGTGGAGCAGACCTTGTAGTGGAGGTGGCGCGGCGCGATCTCGCGGATGCGGGCGAAGGCAGTCTCAAGGACCGGCTCCATCTCATCGGGCGGCATGGCGCGGGTGAGGCCGGCCACACCGAAGGCCTGGTAACCGGCGTAGGGTGCCCATTGGTCGGGCGTGGGGGGCTCGATAAACAGGATGGTGTCGGCGCCGGCGCGGGTCATGAACTCGAGCGCGTCGGTCGAGCCGGTGAAGTCATCGCCGAAGTAGGCGAGTTGGATGCTGTCCTTTTGGTTCATGCGGTGGGTTTTCCGAAGGTTTCGACGGACTGGCGGAACTCGGGATACTCGCGGGCGGCGGCTTCGAGGTCGAGACCGCGGACGGCGGCTTCCCAGGCCTGGCGGATGGCGCGGACGCCGCCGCCGGGGCCGGCGGGGTGGGCCATGATCCCGCCGCCGGCGAGGTAGAGGAGGTCGGTCGAGCCGGTGCGGGCGTAGGTGTCGAAGGCCTGGCCGCCCCACTGGCCGGAGGAGACGACGGGCAGGAGGGGTTTCCAGCCGAGGGTGGGCTCGAGGCAGGAGCGGATGGAGCGGACGACGGAATCGTCGGGCTCCCAGAACTTATTGGCGAGGCCGTTGACGTGGAGCTGGTCGACCCCGGCGAGACGCCAGATTTTCTGGAAGGCGGGGAAATTGACCCCGAGCAGCGGGTGGCGGGTCAGCATGCCCCAGCCGGCGCGGTGGGCGTGGATGGCGAGTTCGCCGCGGCGGCAGATCTCGCGGGCGGCGGGCCAGCCGATGGCGTTGACGCAGATCATGGCGCAGGTGCCGCCGGCGGCGAGGATGTGGTCGTAGCGGCGGTGCATCTCGTCGAGCTCGCCGCTGAGGTTGAAGGCGACCATGATTTTGCGGCCGGTGCGCTCGGCGTGCTCGCGGACGACCTCCATGACGCGGTCGACCCGATCCTCGAAGGGGGAGTTGGCAGTGGCGACCATGAGCTCGTCGTCCTTGATGAAGTCGATGTCCGCCTCGGCGAGTTCGCGCACGAGGGCGGCGGTAGCACCGGGCGTGAGCCCGACGCTGGGCTTGATGATGGTGCCGATCATGGGGCGCTCCGGCTCGACGCCGACGAGGCGCTTGCTGCCTTCGGCACCGAAGGCGGGGCCGGGGAAGCGTTCAGCGTATTCGACAGGTAGATCGAAGTCGTCGAGCTTGAGGCCGGAGAATTGGGAAAGCTCGTAGAGATTGCCCTGGAGCGTGGCGAGAAGGGCGGGTATGTTGAAGCCGAAGTTGTCGAGCGACCAGGAGATGCGGACGCGGGCGCGCCGGCAGGGGCCGTCGACGCCCTTGGCACCGGGCAGGCTGGGCCCGGCGTCATCTTCGAGGGGCTCGAGCGACTCGACGCGGGCGGCAAAACGCTCCTTGAGTTCGGCGGTCTCACCGGGGATCTTGATGAAGGTGCCGCTGGACTGCTCGCCGGCCAGCGCCTCGGCGGCGGCGTGCGGGTCGCCGGGGGTTTCGATCAGGTAGGTGGCGGTGAGGCGGGACATGGGGGAAGTGAAAGTGAACGTGAGAGTGAGGGGGCGAACTTCGCGTTCAGACTTCGAGTTCCAGGGTCCAGCGGTCGGTGAAGGCGAAGGGTTGGATGGTTCCGTCCTCGTTGAATTCGAGTTTGTGCCAGTATTGGAAGTCGGTGCCGAGGTATTCGCTGGTGCGCCAGCGGTCGCCGGCCCAGATGTAGACGGTGCCTTCGAGGGTCTCGACGGGGGCGACGGTGTTTTGCTGGGCCCAGACGCGGAACTCGCCCTTTTCGTTGCGATTGGGGTTACCGCGGTAGGTCCAGGGGCCGAGGGGGTGCGGGGCGGTGTAGACGCGCGCGCCGGAGCCCCATTTGAGGCGGTCGGTCCACTGGTCGAAGAGGCAGTAGTAGGTGTCGCCGCGCTTGAAGAGCGCGGGGGCCTCGCAGGGGATACCTTCGGAGTCGAGCACGACGTGCTCTTTGGTGGAGGAGAGGTAGTCGGGGTTCAGTTTCTCCACGCGGATGGTGGCTTTGCCCTTCTCTCCGGAAAAGTCGTGGTGGGAATGGGCGAGGTAGGCGGTGCCGTCGTCGTCGACGAAGAGATCGTGATCGCCGGAAAGTTCGCAGGAAAGCTCGGTGCCGTATTCATGCGGGGTGAACGGGCCGGCCGGGTAGTTGGACGTTGCGGTGCCTTTGATGCAGATGTTGGGTCCGGGTTTGTCCGGCCCCGGACGCCAAAAGTTTTCGTAGTGGAGAAACCAGAGGATGTATTTTCCCGATCCCTCGTGGTAGACGACGTGGGGGCGAAAATACTGGCCTTTGCGCTGTGTGCCATCCCAGATCGAGCCGCGGAATCTCCAGTTTTGCAGGTCTTTCGAGGTGTAGCAGACGTAGTCGATGTCCTTGGAATACCCGTCCGTCTCGCCGTAGCGCACGCCGTAGTTGTAGAACAGCCCGTCAAAGCGGTTGAAGAGGGGGCCGCCGTGGGCGTCGAGGACGCGTCCCTCGGTGTCGCGGCGGGGGTGGAGGTTGTCGATTTCGATTTTCATGATGCAGGTAAAGGGGAAAGACGGGGAAGGGTTATGAATGGGTATCGGGGCGAAGGATACGGTTGGGTCTTTATTCCTCAGTCGTGGTCCTCATGCGGGCGGATACGGTCTTTTAGCGCTCCAAATGAACTGATCCCCGGAGGCCGAGCTAACGAGCGGAAATAATTTGATGCGCATCAGGTCCCAGGCTCGAGCAGGCGAAGGAAAAGATTCCACAGATTGTAGGCCGTCAGCAAAAGCCTCGCGGCGGTTTCGGTCACGTTGCCGAGCCTGTGGTCATACAATGAATGGGCGCTCGCGCCCGAGGTCGTCGACCTTGTCGAGCCATTTCTGGGGCCGGACATCATTCTGTTTTCGACCCACTTCAATGTGATTCCGCGCAGCCACAATACAGGGAAGATGGGCTTCTCCGACTATGAGGATGTCGACGCGACGAAGAGCGTTTTCGACACGGAGATCATTCCCACCCAGCGCAAGGACGAGCTGGCGGTGCCTTGCAAGCTGCAGCCGAACCATTGCTCCCTGCACGACGCCCGCACCCAGCACGGCAGCCCGCCCAACACTTCGGACATCCGTCGCTGCGGTTGGACGCTCCGTTTCATCCCCGCCACCAGTCGGCTCAATCCGGAGTATACCGACCGGCAGTTGATGTATCTCGCCCGCGGCCACAATGTGCTCGATCAGGATTTGGCGGATCCGTCGAAGAACTACGCCCATGTCATCGAAGAGCGCAAACGTCAGGGCTTCAAAGCCCATTGATTCCGAGAATCCCCTGCCATGAATGAACTGACGCAAGATTCCATCGACTTTGCGCTCTCCGCGCCGGAAAATGCCCGCGAGGCCTTGCACCGCGCCGAGGCTTTCACCGCAGCGCATCGCGAGAGTGTGCGTCTCCCCCGCGCCGAACGGGAGTCGATCTTACTGGATCTGCAGTTTCCCGCCTGTTTGCGTCCGCCCCGATCCGGCGACTTGCTGGCCGGGCGGATTTTTTATCCGATGGTCGGGTTCAGTCCCGAGGCGATGGGGCTGGGTTACTACTGTGCCGATGCCTTTTTCGAGCAGTGGCGGAAGGACGCTCGGGCCACCGCCGACGAAGCGCGGCGTTGCCAGGCAGTTCTCGATTACTGGGCGATTCACCGGACCAGTCGCAAAGTGCGCGAGGCCTACCCCGAGGCCATCGCGCTTCTGCTGCCGAGCGACGCGTGGATGGAGGAATCGGGCGAGGTGATCGAATCGCTTCTGGACGGGGAACGTCCGAAGTCGTTTCACGCCGCCACGCAGCTTTTGTGGATCATGGCATTACTTTCGGGGTCGTGGAATTACGGCCGACTCGATGTCACCCTGGGCGGCTTTCTCGAACAGGACTTGACGGCGGGGGTGCTTGACGAGGAGGGCGCGGTCGCCCTGCTGCGCTCGCTCTGGCGCTTGATTCATGCTTACAACAACCAATACAACAACCGGGTGATCGTCGGCGGGCGGGGGCGTCCAGACGAAGTTGCCGCCGACCGTTTCGCTCTGCTGGCGATCGAAGCAACCCGCCGCGAACGGCTCAATCAGCCGCAGTTGACCCTTCGTTTTTATACCGCGCAAAATCCTCGGTTGTGGGAACGCGCCCTCGATGCCATCGGGGAGGGCTGCACCTTCCCGATGCTTTATAACGACGATGTGAATGTGCCTGCGGTGGCGAAAGCGTTTGGGGTAAGCGAAGCGGAGGCGGTCGATTATTTGCCCTACGGTTGCGGCGAATACGTTCTTGGCCCACATGCGGTCAACGCGCCCAACGGGGTCATCAACTTGCTCAAGGCCCTCGAGATCGCCCTTCACGGCGGGGTCGATCCGCTAAGTGGGCGGACGGTGCTCGAGCTTCCAGCGGCGGCTTCCTTCGCCAACTTCGAAGATCTCTGGCAGGCTCATGCCGCCGTGGTCGAGCACTTCGTCGCCGCGCTCGCGGTGACACAGAAAATCCAATATGAGGTGGCCGCTGAAGAGGCACCGTTTAGCTTTTTCTCGATGCTCCTCGACGACTGCGCCGAGTGTGGCCAGCCCGTGTTTTCGGGCGGCGTCCGGCGCAGATGTCAACGGCACGACCGCCTTCCTCAACTCGCTCGTCAAACTCGACCCCACCCACCACGCCGGAGCGGTGCAGAACATGAAGTTTGGCAAGGAGTGGTTCGGGGAGATGCGTCCGAAGTTTGATGCTCTGCTGAAGGCGTATCTTGCCAACGGAGCGTGGGTGCGGCTGCGCTGCCCAATCGTTCCCGGAGCCAATGACACGCCCGATCACCTGGACGCGATCAAAAGATGGCAGGCGGATTCCCGCATCGAACGGGTGGAGTGCCTCGACTATCACACCATCGGGAATGCCAAATATGCCGATCTTGGACGGGATGCGCCCACTTTTGGGTGAAATCGAGTTTCGGGTTCGGAATCGTGGTTGGCTGGCTACGGGCGTCTTGTGTGGTCCCGTTGTTCGCTCATGGTTCGAAAAATCAGGAAAGTGTAGGGGTCGAAAAAAAACCCAACGAATTGATCGAGGCCCGGTCGCTACTCGGAGCCGGAATTCTAGCGCATCCCGATCCGCGCACCGATGCGGTCCATCGTTTCCATGATGGCTATGGTCTCCCCGTGTGGCATGACCGGGTGCTCCACCCAGCCCGCAGCCAAAGCTTCATGGACCGCCTCGATTTCGAAGGGACGGCTTTACCCGCTTCCAGTGCCAAACAAATGTTGTCGTGGTGGAAATTGTGCGTCGTCGCGATGTAGACGGCATCCACCTCAGGCGAGGCGACGAGGGCTTCGTAGGCGTCGAAGCTCCGCCGCGCTCCGTATTTTTCGGCGAAAGCCGCCGCCCGGGCGGGCGTGCGGGAGGCACAGGCCACGAGTGCGCCGTGCTTCACCACCTCCAGACTGTCCGCGAATTTTCCGGCGATACCGCCGCACCCCAGAATACCCCATCCGATGCCTTTTTCTTGATTGTCCATGATCGGCCATTCATCAGAAAATCGGATGCCTATCAATCGGTAAAAAAAAGCGCCCCGGAATTTCCGGGGCGCTGAAGTCGGCGCCGGTGGCACCGTGATCGTTTGACCGACTCAGTTGCCCTGATCGAGGTTATCGATGACGCCGAAGCGATTATTGACCCCGCCGCCGTAGTCGATGACGACTTCGGTAAGGTTTGACCAATTCAGCGTCTTCGTCGACGGGTTGTTGCTGTTGCCGGAGATGGACGCCGTGACGGTGCCGCCGCCCGACTTGGTGCCGGTGATGGTGGCGTCGTAATTGTTGCTCCAGACGGCACCGTGGTCGAAGGCGGCGAGGTTGAAACTGCCGCCGTTGGAGGCGACGATGCGGAAGCTTTCGTTCCAGTTGTCCGGGCGCGCCACCGTGCTGGGGTAGTTGTTGGACAGGAAGTCAATAGACGAGGCACTCCCGTTGAAAGCCAGAACCGTCACGGTGAGGCCCTCGGCTGAGTAACTCGAGGCGACGTCGCCCTCGCTTTTGTCGTTGAAGGTGACGGAGCCGCCTCCGCCGCCTCCGCCGCCGGAGCCGCCGCTGAATTCCCACCAGTTGATGTTCCAGCCGGGATTGGCGGTGGATTGGATGCGCAGGGTCTGGGAGCCCGCATTGAGGTTGGCGGTGGCGGTGACGGTTTGCCAGTTCTGCCAGTTGCCGGTGTCGGGAACGTTGACCGTGGCGAGGGTGCTGCCCCCGCTTTTCAGGGCGAACTGGGCCCCGCTGTTGGGGCTGGCCACGCGGAAGGAAATCACATAGCTGCCGCTGCTCGGCACATCGACCGCGTAGTCCATCCAGTCGCCGTTGTCGATCCAACCGACGTTCTGGCCGCCGCCGGAATCCGACGTATTCTGGGTCTGGATACCGCTCATGGCGGTGTAGTTTTCCGCTTCGATGCGCACGCCTTCACCGGCCCCGCCGCCTCCGCCGCCTCCGCCGCCAGAGCCCGGTTGGACGTCGGCACCGTCGGGGTTGTTGGCTTTCCAGTCGCGCAGGGCCCATTCCTTGACGGCGTTGCCCTCGGAGTTGTTGATGGGCTGACCCCAGTATTCCATCGTCGGCCAAGAGCCGAACTTGTTCCAGCTGTCGCCGACCGAGGCGAAGCTGCAGAACAGCAACATGCCGCTGTCTCCGAGGCGATTGAGATAGTCCCAGCGGTAGATGTTGCGTATTTGCCAACTGCGGTTGAAGTCCAGCAAAAGGTCGGTGAGGTCGTCATTGTCCTGCGTGCCGAAGATGCCGACATAGTGTTGCCCGCCCTCATAAGCGATCAGCTGGACTCCGAAATCCTGTGCCAGCGCCGCGTGGCTGTCCAAGGCGTCCTGCACCTGATTCATTTCGAGCCACGGCTCGTTGGCCAGGTCGTTCTTACTGGGCAGGGGATTCGTCAATTCCTCCGGTTTGATGGAGTTGCCGAAATAGGGGGCGATGGCGATTGCGTCGGTTTTCGTGCCCGCGGTTTCCAGCGCCTGGAGGGTCTGCCAATCGTTCGCGGCTTGTCCGGCGATCACCCGGACGACTCGGTCGCCGGGGTTGTTGAACTGCGCATACCAGCGGTCGAAAATCTGGGCCGACCGGGTGCCGTATTTCTCCATCCGGTTACTGCCGGCGAAGTTGCTGTTGTTCACCCATCCGGATTGGTCGAACATGCCGTTCCAGACTTCGTTGGAGTATTCCAGGAAGATGTCGCGGGCGCCTTCGGTCTGGTTGTTGAAGAGGCTCGCCATGTTGTCGACGAAGTTGTTGTCCGCCTTATGCGGCACGTTGATCCAGAGGTCCTTATTCAATTCGTTGGCCAGCTGGATCATGTGCTCGTAGGCCACGCCGTGTTCGGTGGTCTGGGAATACCAGTCCTTTTTCGTGCGGTCGCTCCAATCGACCAGCGGGCTGTTGTTCGTTTCGCCCCAGTCCATGAAGCGCAGGGTGTCGTAGAACGACAGGTAGTTCTTGAAGTCTGCGTCGAAGGCGTGTTTCCCCGCGCCGTGGTGGCCCGGGCGCATAATGCGGATGTCGCGCACCGGATCGCCGCTGTTGGATTGGGTGATCTCGAGCGTCATTTTGCTCGGGCCCTCTCGCCTTGCGGTGCCGGATTTGAACTGGCTGAGGTCGTTGACCGAGTCGACGTCGAAGAAGAAGGTCGAAGTGCCGCCGTTGAGGTTCCGCGTCTGTTCGGGCTGGCCGGGAGCTTTCCATTTGATCTGCCCGCTGCCCGTAACCTGCAGTTTGTGGCTGCCCGTCTCGTAGAGTGGCACGAAGGTAAAGACCCAGGCGTTGTTGCCCCAGGCGGTGAAGGGGACTTGGGTGGGGTAGCCGTCGGAGGTACGCTGGGGAATCAGGCCGTTGCGGTCGTCTGACTTGAAGCCCCAGTTTCTGTTCGGACCTGTGGTGTTGTCGCGGGCGACCCAGCCACGGCTGTGGTGCATCAGATTGTAAAAGAAGGGCTGAGTGTTCCAGTCTTTAATACTTGACAGGTTGGTGCCGATACGGGTGTTCGCTTCGGCGGTTTGGGGTGCCAGTGACAGGAACAGCGCGGCGCTGACTAGCGCACACGCTGCCCGCCACCATGGGCGTGGGGTCGTCTTCATGGTTTTTCCTTTTATTGGGGTTGGACCGGGGGTAGAATCGCACACCAGTCCCCCGGATGGGGTCGTTCCGAATTCATCCGGCCGATGCACGTAGTTCCGAAAGAACACGGCTTTTCCGATACGGCAAGGTGGCTCTTGTTGATACGCATCAGGTCGGGATTATCCAATGGGCTGACGTCGATGTCCAGCGGCTCCAGATCCAAATTCCCTGCGGGGATCATCCCGAAGCGACACCCGCCAAGGATGACCTGATACGTATCAGAAAGGAAAGCGTTGATCCATGCGGGGATTCTCGGAATGGTTTGGGGGTGTCGGGCAACCTTTGTCCGCATTCAGTCAATAAACCCATAACCCAAATTCGCAGATAGTATGAAAAAAACACTAATCACCTCAACTCTCGTCGGGATCTTTGCGGCGACGTCCGCTTCGTTCGGCCAGCTCGTGGATCCAGACCTCACGGGAGGCGTCACTCAATCGAACGACATCGACCAGCGCCTCGCTGTTGGTAATGTCGACGACGGTTGGTATATCTCGTCCGCTCTCGGCTCGGGCATTTATGATGCAACGAACAACCTCTTCGAGCTTCGGGGCGGAAGTACGTTTGAAGATTCAACCGACCGGACGACCTTCGACCGCGGCTTTGGGCAGGCGTTCACCCCGAACAGCACCGACGATTTCAGTTTCGAGATCGAAATCTCGAATTTTGTCGGCGATGCCACCGACACGATTCAATTCTCCGTTCTCCTTTATGATACGGAGAATAATTCACAGTTCGACAATCTGGTGCTCACCACGGGAGAGACCGATGCCGGCAACGGCGCTTCGGCCAACGTGGACTTCCTTGGGCAATTCGATACGAATATCCTTACCGGGACCACTGGCACGCTCAGCACCGGCACGATTGGCACTATTGATTCGAATAGCCAAACGGTTACGGCGGTATTTTTCCCGGTTTCATCCAACCTCGGCTTTGAGCAAGGTGTTGACGTCGGCTCCGTCTCCGCCGCGGCCATCCCCGAGCCTTCGAGCTTCGCCCTCCTTGTCGGCCTTCTCGGCCTCGGCTGGGTCGCGCTGCGTCGCCGGAGCTAGGACGGCATAAACCACGCGTTTCTTTCGAGCGGTGCCCGGTA
>JAAAPI010000124.1 GCA_009908325.1 Verrucomicrobiota bacterium
GGTTTCTTCAAGCAAGAAATTACCTGTATCCGTTTGCCCCGAAAGAGCTGTTTCGGGGCAAGGCGGGAGCGAAGCTCTGTCGGAGGATTTACCTTAGTCGAAGTCGTCATATCATCTGTAATATTCTCGTTTTTGGCCGCAGGTCTGTTTGCTTCCGCACTACAAGTGCGCAAATGGTCCGAAGCGAGTGTTCGAGAATCAATCTCGACAGCGGTAGCCACCGGGTTCTTAGAACAGCTAGCGGCTACTGATTTTCCGAACATCATCGCACGCATCGAGGATCGGAGTCAGCCCTTTGCCTTCGTCTCACGGGATGGACAACCGCTCGATCCGGCTCAATCCCTGCGCTCGATGAACGATACAGATTGGGGAGATCCGATCTCTATCCCGCTCGTCAATGAGCGCGATGATGATGGTAACAATATAGATGGTCCGGGAATGAACTTTTGGTTCATCCCCTCCGTGGAACGCTCTGCTGATACGCCCAACGATTCGGTTGACATCCGCATCCGCTATCGTTGGGACAGCGGTCAGGGGCGAGACGTAAGCGCTCTGCCAGTCCGATCCCTGTTTTTGGTTCGGCCCAGAGTGCCTCAATAGTTATGAAAACAACTCAACCTTTGAAAAGATACTTGCCGCGACGTTTTCGCAGCAGATGTCTGCTCGACAGCGCGTCAACTACGGCGCGGGCAAGTCATCGTTCCCGACAAACAGGAATGACTTTGGTGGAGGTGATTGTAGCTACATCAATCGCTGGTATGGTCGGAGTTGCCGTCATGGGAATGTCTCTAAGTATCGCACGGATCAATTTCGACAGCACGGCCAAGTTGTTGATTAACAAAGATGTCCGGTCCTTCACCAATCAGCTGTCCCAATCAACCCGGAGTGCGCGGATGTTTAAGATTTATTCGTCTCCGGGTGATTTGGCAGAGCGCTCCTCGGGGCAGGCGGGTGATGTGTTGGTGTTGCTCTGGGCGCAGCCGGAGAGTATTGAAGATGCCGAGTGGGGTGATGTGCAGGAATATTACTATGAGAAAATAGTAATATTTGCGCGGGTGGTCGATGATACGGATGAAAACACCGGACCAGTTGTGCGCTACGAGCGAGAATTTGCGCTTCCCTCAGCAACGGTAGCGGGGACTGCCGCTAGCCAGACGAATATCGCAAATCTAACTGCATCGGTCATGGCCAACGCAGACAGCCAAACGCAAGTGAAGGAAGTCATCGAACTCACTCGGGGTTTAGCTGAAGAAAGACTTTTTTACTACAGTCGTTTGGGTGATTCTATCACCGTAAACGGAGAACTCTACCACGGTAACGAGGCCCGACGGGTTACCAATACCTACAACTTCACCATCTCGCCAAGGGGGTAATGATCATGAAAAATCCAACAGCTGGCCATAAACACTCTTCTCGCAGGGGCTCTACATTGATTGTCGTCATTATGCTGACGGTGGTCGCCGGAACCATCATTGGTTCTCTGCTCTCTTTCAGTCTGACCGAGGCGAAGCTAAACCGGGCCGATATGCTTTATAACGAGGCCCGCCTCGCCGCAGAGTCCACCTTGCAGCACGGCATGGCTCAGTTGAGGCGACGGTTCGACCGCGTGCGGCAGATCTCTCCCGCCGAGATGGAGCCAAACCGTGCTTCATCGCTGCAGTTGGAGCCTGGTTTTTTGAACATTGCACGGACCACGCGCATGCAGGTACCGAGTGACTACTCAAGGCCCGCTGGTTTGGACGAATTTCTAGGCGAACCAACGATTCTGGGGGGGTTGGTTGTTAACGACGGCAACCCCGTAAACCTTTTAATTGACCCAAACACCCCACTCCCCGAGGATGGTAATCCGGGGGTTCCGATCAACACAGATGTTCGGGAGGTGCGTATCTACGCGAAGGCTACCGTCAACGAGGCAGCCATTGGCAGCCGAACTGCCTACGTCGAACAAACGTTCCAAGTGCTGGATCGATCCCTTTTCCAGAACACGGTTTTTTACAACGGCCTTCTGGAGGTATTTCCGGGCGCAGACATGAACCTCGGACAGGGCGGTGGCCCGATCTATGCGAAGGATACGCGCTTTGGTAACAATGTGCGTATACATACGCGCATAGAAACGCCCGGCGATTTCAGAATCGGGCGCTATCACAACAGCGGTGATCGAAACGATACTGTTTATCTGACTGATTTCAGAAAATTCGACGGAAGCACCCCCAGCGACCCCAGCTCTGCGGGCTACCTGACCTCCGTCTTTGTCGACGGGGAGCAGATACAAACCGGTTTACCTGCCTTCCGAGAGCTTGCACTGCAAACCTATGCGGGCGGTCTTTTGACTGGGGAACACGGCATCACCGGGCAAGCTGCCGTGGGGCTGGAGTTTTTGGAGGAACTGGCGATTAGTGACGCGGAAGCGAGCGGCATCGACTTCAATGATTCAGAAGGTAATTTTGACCAGGGGCGGTATGACCGCGAAGGAGGAAATTTCGGACACTTGTTGATTGAGCCCTCGCGGGGGCTCGCAGATTTAAGCGTTGCTACGAATGATGCGGAGCGTGCGAGCCTGGAGGCTTTTAACTCGATTGAACAAAACAAGTGGTCCAACCGTTCCTCGCTGGCCATCGAACTCGACCCGGTCACGGGTGATATTGCAATGTTTCATCAGCCTACAGATGGTAACGAGCCGCAATTTGATAGTTCCGGTAATCGCGTGCGGACAGAGATTAACGTAAATACCATTTTCTCGGCTGCGGAAGATCGATTTTGGGAGGTCGAGTATTTCTCCAATGGTCGTGGTGGCAAAGTCGAATCCGGGTTATACGACTTTCGCCAGGCTGGTGGTAAACCCTCCAGAGATGATGGCGAGATCAATTTATTGCGGATCGATATGGGAAAAATGCGCGAGTGGGTCGAAGAAAGCGGTTCGGCTACATTTGATGAGGCCTGGTGGAACGGCGGCGTCTATGTGCAGTTGCCTGAAGGCTCGGATACCGGACGGGACGACAACGTGATCCCGGCTGGTCAAAACTGGGCCGTTCAACTGCACAACGGCCAAACCATCCCCAATCGCGCCGCTGTGGATAATGACGCCCCGCGCGGGCTTACACTATCGACAAATGGCGCGTTGTATGTACAAGGCACGTATAATGCACCGAACGGTGAAACCCTCGATTTGGACAGCTACGCGGTTGCGGACGGGGCCGAGATGCCGGCGGCTTTGATCGGCGATGCCATCATGCTGCTCAGCGATGCATGGGATAATCGTAACAGTGGCCAGAAGAATTTGAATGATCGGAAGGCAGCGGATACAACCGTTTCTGCCGCTTTGGTGACGGGGAATGTGCCCTCGGCACAGGGTAAGTATAGCGGTGGGTTGGAAAATTATCCTCGTTTTCTCGAAAAATGGAGCGGTCGGACTTTGACGTATCGCGGCTCGCTGATTCGCTTATTTCGCAGCGAGTCCTTCGCCAAAAAGTGGGTCTATGGAGGGCCGTATTACACTGCGCCCAAACGCAATTGGAGCTTCCATACCGGTTATAGGCAGTTTTCGCCCCCGCTCGATACCGGACCGCGGTCGTTCCGCCAAGTGTATTTTAAGGAATTAACCAGAGCAGAATTTGAAGACGCTGTAGCCGATCTGTTCTAGATTAGATAAGTAGGCTGATCGGGCAGTGGTCAGAGCCGGTAATGTCGTCGAGGATGAGGGCATCCCTCACGCGGGGTAAAAGCCTGTTGGAGAGGCAAACGTAGTCGATCCGCCACCCCACATTGCGTTGGCGGGCACCACCTCTGTAGGACCACCAGCTGTAACGATTTACCGCTTCCGGGTAAAAATGCCGGAAACTATCGGTGAAGCCGGCGGAGAGTAAGTGATTAAACCCCGCGCGCTCTTCATCGGTGAAACCGGCATTTTTCCGATTGGCTTTTGGATTAGCCAAATCAATTTCCCCATGAGCGACATTGAGATCGCCGCAAACGATGACGGGTTTTTTCGAATCAAGCTTCGCCAAATAGGCCAGAAAATCGACATCCCACTCCTTGGTGCGATAGTCCAGACGCTTGGGGCGTTTGTTTTCGTCGTGGTTCTGGGAATTGGGCGTGTAAACATTGACGAGGTAGTAGTCGTCAAATTCTGCCGTAATGACACGTCCTTCCCGGTCGTGCTGCTCTACGCCGATTCCATAGCTAACAGAGAGTGGCTCTCTCTTGCTTAGTACTGCGGTGCCCGAGTAGCCTTTTTTCCGTGCGCAATTCCAGTAGATGTAGGGGTATCCCTCAAACTGAAAATCTCCGATTAGACCTTCGGAAATCTTTGTCTCTTGCAAACAGAGGATGTCCGGTTGCTCTGTTTCGAGAAAATTGTGGAAGTTTTTTTTGAGAACGGCCCGCAGGCCATTAACGTTCCAGGAGTAGAGCTTGATCAACGTTCCTACTCTTCGGGCTTGGTCTTTTTAAGTCCGACGACACGGTTGCCGTCTTCCCACTGACCGCGCTTGCGGAGCAAGTCCACGCGTTCGAAGCGTTTGAGAACGGTGCGATTCTTTTTACCGCCGCCTCCGGCGGCTTTGAAGCTGTTGTGTTGAGACATGACTGAAGCGTGGTTAGAAGTGAAAGCGGAGGAAAAAAGGCGGTTTTTCGGGAAAGATCAAGACCTAATCCGGATAAAATTTCTAGCGGCCTAGGATAGTGCTTTGCGAAGCAGTTCTTCCACTGTCGCATCCGGATTCTGATTAGCGGCGGCTTTGCGGACGAGCTTGTCGGCATCGGCGGGTTTATAGCCCAGGGTCATGAGACTGGCGACCGCATCCTGGAAAGCGCTGGGCTCGCCCGCAGGTGCCGACTCGCCGGGGGTGATCGTCTGGCCGCCGCCGGGCAGGCCGACCTTATCCTTCAGTTCAATAACAAGGCGCTCGGCCGTCTTTTTGCCGATTCCCGGGCATTTGGAGAGGAGGGCCACATCAGAGCGCGCGATGGCCCCACGGAGCAGTTCGGATGACATCCGGCTCAGGATCGCGATGCCGATTTTCGGGCCGATACCGGAGACCTTCTCCACCAGGAGCCTGAAAAAGTCCCGATCCTCACGCGTGGCGAAGCCGTAAAGTGTGGCGCTGTCTTCCCGGTAAACACTGTGGATAAAGAGGCTGCACTCACCCCCGATTGGCGGGACCTGTTCAGCCGTGGTCACCGGTATGTGGATTTCGTAGCCGATGCCGCCGCAGTCAAGGACAACGAGGAGCGGTGTGGATTCAAGAACAGGTCCTTTCAGTCGGGCGATCATGATACTAGTCGTGCAGCCCGAGGACGTCTTCCATGTTAAAGATCCCCGGGGCTTTGCCCATTGCCCAATGAGCTGCCCGCACAGCACCCTGGGCAAAGATCTTGCGGTCGGTTGCCCGGTGGGTCAGCTCGATGCGTTCGCCTTCCCCGCAGAAATAGACTGTGTGCTCGCCCACGATGTCACCGCCGCGGATGGCATGGACGCCGATCTCTTCACGCGCTCTGGCGCCGACGAGGCCTTCGCGCCCATGCACCACTTGATCGTCGCTCAACGCGTAGCTTGCTTTCAGAATTTCGATGAGGCGCTCGGCGGTGCCGCTGGGCGCATCTTTCTTATCGTGGTGGTGCAATTCGAGAACTTCCGGCTCATAGTGGCTGCCAAGGATGGCCGCAGCTTTTCGGGTCAGGTAGTTCAGGGTGTTCACGCCAACCGAGTAATTGCCCGCCCAGACAACCGGGATCTTGCCCTCGACCGCTTCGAGAATCGCGGTTTTTTCGGCGGCGGTGTGCCCCGTAGTGCCGATGACCAGTGCACGCCCATGCGCAGCCGCGAGTTCAGCGATGCCGGGAGTCACTTCGTGGAAGCTGAAGTCGATGACCACGTGACAGGCCTCGATGCCTGCGCGGGGGTCATCTCCCGCGTCGCACGAAGCGACGATTTCCGCGTCATTTGCCTGGGCGATCGCGGAGATCGCCCGGCCCATTCGGCCCTGAGCACCGTTAAGAAGAATTTTCATTGCCATCATAAACGTTAAAGCAATCCCAATTGTTTCAGCGTGGAATCCAGCTGAGCGGTGGTCTCGTCGTTGATCGGGCTCAGTGGGAGTCGGACCTCTGCGGACCCGATGATGCCCGCCTGCTTCAGGGCATACTTTATCGGAACGGGATTGGGTTCGAGGAAAAGCGCCTTAAAGAGAGGGTAGTATTTGAGGAAGGTCTTGCGGGCAGCCGCGAAATCGTTGGCGTTGGCAGCACGCACCATTTCGACCAGAGGAGAGACGACCAAATTGGAGGCCACGCTGATCACTCCGTTTGCTCCGGCTGACATAAAGGGCAGCGTGAGTCCATCGTCGCCGCTCACAACGCTGTATTCAGGGCCCAGTTTGCGAATGTATTGAGTCACCTTATCGCAAGAGCCTTCGGCTGCTTTCATGCAGCAGACCTGTGGAAACTTTTCGAAGAGTCGTGCCGCGACATCGACCGAGATTTCTACGCCGCAGCGCGATGGTATGGAGTAGAGGATAATCGGTTTTTCGGTGCATTCGGCAATCTTTGAGAAATGCTGAAAAAGTCCCTCCTGGCTCGGCTTGTTGTAGTAGGGAGCGACGACGAGAAAGCCATCGGCCCCGGCGGAATCCGCTTCCCGGGTCAGTTCGATGGCCTCGTCGGTCGAATTGGAGCCGGTTCCAGCGTAGACCGGCACCTGACCGGCAGCGGCTTTTACGGTGGCGCGAACGACCTCGATATGTTCTTCATGGCTGAGTGTGGGCGACTCGCCGGTCGTGCCGACCGGGACGAGTCCGTCGATGCCGCCGGCCAGTTGATGGGCGACCAGTGCTTCGAGGTCGGCGTAGGCAACCGCACCCGCAGACATGGGGGTGGCGAGCGCGGTAAAAACACCAGAAAATTGATTTGTCTTCATTAGAGGGTTCGGGAATTATGTAAGGCAAAGGCAACGCCTTTAGCCCACAAGAACGCGCAAAAGCTTCCATTGATTCAATAGAAAAATCACGCTAACCCACCGCAACAAAAAATGGCAGTTCTCGAAACAATTCACGGACTTCTCCATCTGGCGATCGACAACGGTGCCAGTGATATCCATATCAAATCAGATAAACCGGCTTTTTTACGTTTGAGCGGCCACCTCGAAGCGGTGGAAATGGAACCGGTCTCACCCGAGGACATTTATGAATTTATCGAGCAAAGCGTCCCAAAGCAGTTTTCCGCCGATTGGTCGCGCGACCGGCAGATCGACTACTCCTACCGGGTCGAGAATATCGGTCGTTTCCGGGTAAATTGCTTTCTGCAGCGTGGTTTACCGACCGTTGTCATGCGCTATGTCAGCGATCACCCACCGACCTTCGACGAGCTGAATCTCGACGGCGGTGTGCTTTCCGAGCTCTGTAAAGAGAAAGACGGCATCATTTTGCTCTGCGGAGCGACCGGTACGGGCAAGAGTTCGACGCTGGCGGCCATGGTGCACCATATTAACAACAATTACGACAAGCACATCGTTACGCTGGAGGATCCGATCGAATTCACGCATA
>JAAAPI010000260.1 GCA_009908325.1 Verrucomicrobiota bacterium
AAAACTGGTCGCCGAGCTGCCCGCCGACCACATGCTGGTCGTCACCTTTCTCGCCTTCGTCGAGAGCAGCGAGCGGGGGCTCTCTTGAAGCCGGACCTTTCGCTTTGCGGGAAAAGGGCAGATCGCGGGATAAACCCAATCACGAGGATGTAAAATTGAAATTGCACTGCGACCGTTTCAAGCATTTTTAGAAATGAATACGTCACCTGAAGAGCCGGCTCGATGTTGGCAGCCTGATTTTCCCCAGCGTCCGCAGCGCTGGCCGTTTTTCTACGGCTGGGTGATCGTTGTTTTTTCGACGCTGGGCATCTGTGCCAGCATGCCGGGGCAAACCATCGGTGTCAGTGTCTTCACCGCCCGCTTGTCGGAGGCCCTCGGGCTCAGCGCCATGCAACTCAGCGTGGCCTACATGCTGGGCACGCTGGTCAGCGCGTTTTGTATCAATGCCGGCGGGCGTTTTTTCGACCGCTTTGGCGCACGGCGGGCCATTGTTTATTCAGTCCTTGCGCTGGGGTTGGTTTTGCTCGGACTCAGTTTCGTGGAGCATTTCAGCCGATGGCTTTCCCACGTCCCGTTGCTCAACGCCCGCCCCTGGCTGCCGGCCTTTATGGTGCTGATTATCGGCTTTGCCCTGCTTCGCTTCACCGGGCAGGGCATGGTTACACTCTCCTCCAGGGCCATGCTGGGCAAGTGGTTCAACCGCCGCCGTGGCACGGTGACGGCCTGGAGTGGGGCGGTGGTGGCCTTTGTCTTCTCCGGCGCACCACTCGCCCTTGAGTCGCTCATCCAGCAGTTTGGCTGGCAGGGCACTTGGCAGCTCATGGGTGGCTTTCTTATCCTTGTGCTGGGCATGCTCTTCTGGGTTTTCGCCCGCGACAACCCGGAGGAGTGCGGCCTGCAAATGGACGGAAATTTTATTGGGAAAGTGCGCAAAGAAAACCTCGATTCGGTCATCTACCGGGACTACACCCTGCCGGAGGCCCGTCGCACCTTTTCCTTCTGGATATTTACCCTCATGTTCGGGCTGAACGGTCTGGTCATCACAGCCTACACCTTCCATATTATCGCGATTGGCCGGGAGTTGAACGTTTCGGTCGACTATATACTGGGGCTCTTTGTGCCGACAGCTGTGATCTCCGTGGTCTCCGGCTTTACCATCGCCTGGCTGACGGATTTATCCTTTGTCCGCATCAAATACCTGCTTTGCCTGATGGCGCTCAGCGCCATGCTGGGCTATATCGCACTTGCCCTCGGTCGCTATCCATCCGGGGCCTGGCTGCACATGCTCGGGTTTGGCATATCCGGCGGCTGTTTCGGGAGTCTTTCCGGCATCGTTTACCCGCGTTTCTTCGGGCGCGCGCACCTTGGCGAAATTTCCGGGCTCTTCATGACCGTCATCATGATCGCCAGTGCGGTGGGGCCGTTTTTCTTCAGCGTGGTGGAGGCCGTATTCGGTGCCTACCAGGCGGGCTTCGGTCTCTCCGCGATGGTCGCGGCAAGCATCGCGCTGGCCTCCCTTTGGGCGGATAACCCTCAGCGACGGTTGGCTGCTTCGGCGGAGTAACTGCGGTGAACGGTGAGATTCAGCTGGCTGGCAGTGCCGGAAGGCGCGAGCGAGCTCGCACGCCACCTCACCGCTCCGTCTGACACGACCAACATTCGCTGAGGTAGCCATCGACGGTGCTGCCACAGGCGGGGCACGTCCAGTCCGGGAGCTCGTTGCCTTTATGGCTCAAATATTCGTCGATGATTTGCCTGGCTTCAGGCGCATCGGCGTCGTTCATCACGAAAATGCTCGGGTAGAGGCTCGGGATAGGTATCTCCACGATGTTTGAGCCCGTCCAGTTTTTCAGCAGGGTCGGAATACCGGATTCTTTTAAAATCCCGTTCAGCAAGCCGACCATGGCGCTGTCGTGGTGTGTGAAGACCTGCTGCATTGTCACATGGTTTATTTTGAAGCCGCTTTGGCCAGGCTGGTGAACTCGCGGAATTTCGGGTGCCCGGCATCACCGAGCAAGCTGTAGAAAATCGTTTCGCTGGGGAGGACGTGGGCATCCATGGCAAGCAACTGCTCCAGCACGGCCGGGCGGTCTTCCGGACGACGCTCGCCGATGCAATCGTTCAGGAGGGTCACGCCGATGTCCTCGCCGAGCGCTTGCAGGGCGGTTTGATAGACGCAGATCGGGGTCTCGATACCCGCGAGGAGGAGGTGGTCGATTTGATTGGCCTCGATCCAGCGGTGGAGCCCGTCGGCCTCAAGCGTGGAGAAAGCCCTCTTCTCAAAGACGGGCGTATTTGGTCCCCAGCAACGGGTCAGTGCAGCTGTCGTGCTGCCGAGTTTGGCGGGGAGTTGTTCGCTGGCGGCCACGGCCACGCCGAGCAGTTCCGCCGCCTGCACGGCAAAGCAGCAGCGCCGGATGAGCGCTTCGCGTTCCGGGATAGCTTTGAGAAAGCCATCCTGTAGGTCGATAATGAGCAGACCAAGGTGTTGGGTGGGATCGGGCATGGGATGCGGGATATGGGATATGGGATGGAACCGCGTAAGGCTTTGCCTTTTACGCGGCGGGATATGGGACGTAACCGCGCGGGGCGGAGACTTCTACGTGGCGGGATGGGGTGATCTCATTGAACGTTTCATGTTGAGCGTTCGCTTTTTTGGGTTCGATTCGATGCGGATGATATCTCAGGGCGGAACGTTAAACGTTCAACGCCCAACGCTCAACATTTAACGGTGGTCACCGGTGCCTTGGGGCGCAATTATGGGTGCGGGGCGGCTACCTTCCGCCGTCGCCCCAACCGCTGATCGCTTTGGGCTATGGCGGACAGGAAAGGAAGCTGCTTACGTATGTCCGCTCCTTTAGGTGCGGAACAGGCCGAGACAACACCGCCGGTTCAATTTCACCCCGCACTTAAAATTGCACCCGGGGCCTTGCGGTTTAAGGCCGAACAAACGGAAAACTGTAAAACAGAAAACGGACCAACAGCGCAGCGGACCAACCGCCCAGCGCACGCCGCCCCATTCAGGTTTCAAGTTTCAGCCCTCATCCCTCTAGACGGGGTCCGGCAGGCGCTTGCTGTGGGCGTAGGCCTTGCGGGCGCGGACTTCCACGAGGGATTTGTCTTCGATGATGTAGGCGGTGAGGTGGCCGCCGTAGACGCAGCCCGTGTCGATGCCGATGGAGCCGGGGCGTTCCAGCACATTGGGGCGGGGCGTGTGCCCGTAGACGACGAAGGGAGTGCCGTGCCAACTGTCGGCCCAGGGGGCCGCCTCGGGCGCGTCGGAGCGCTTGCCCGGATTGCCCTTTTTGTCGATGACCTGGATGCTGGTGATGAGCTCGACGTCCTGTGTCTGCCAGGGCCGGTCCGGTAGAAACCCTCCGTGGACGATCACCGTTTCAGTCGTACCATCGTAGATGAACTTCGGCATGCTTTGAAGAAAGGTCCAGTCCTCGGCCAGGAGCTGGCGAATGGTGGGGAGGTCGTAGTCCTTGAGCAGGCTCGATTTGTTTTGGTTGCGGGCGGAGAGCAGGCGCAGTTCGTGATTGCCGAGAATCGATTCCACCCGGTATTGGCGGGCCAGCTCGATGCAGCGGTGGCTGTCCGGTCCCCGGTTGATCAGGTCGCCCACTTGAATGACCCGGTCTTCGGGCTCCAGCTCAAGCGCTTCGAGGAGTTCCTCGAATTCGTCGGCACATCCATGGACATCTCCTATAGCAATCGTTCTGGGCATGGTCGGTTTGAATTGTGAGGTTTGGGCAGCGGTTGACGTCCGCAAGCGTAAATACCGAAAATCCCCTGACTGTTTGGTTGCAAGATCGGGCATGGACAACACGATCCACCCGACAAACGAAGCTATGGAATGGCAGATCAAAACAATTGCACGCAAATCCACGCTCAGCGGAAAGGCCTTCAATCCCGGCGATACGGTGGTCTGTCTGGTTTACAAAGATGCGGATGCGGGCGAGCTGGGGCGGGCCGATCTGTTGCCCGACGAGCTGGACCACCTGGAGCTGCCCGGCGAGGTGCTGGGCCGCTGGACGCGCGTTGTCAAAGACCCCGATGACGAGGCCCTGAGCGCACGGGAAACCATGGCTTCTGCCGAGGATTTTTTCTTTTCGCTCTTCGAGAGCGAGCCCGATGCGCCTGAGGTCCGGGAATCGTCCGATATGCTCAAGCACCTGCTCGCACTCATGTTGGAGCGCAAGCGCGTGCTTCGTCCTGTCGGCGAGCGCCAAATTCGGGGCGCACAGACCTACATGCACGTGAAAAGCAAGCGCACGCTGGACGTGCCCATCGTGCAAATTTCGACCGAGCTGATGGTCAAAATCGAAGACACCATCGGCGACATCATGCTCTGAATCCCTTAACCCAACAAAACGATGCTACGTCAACACACCTGTTTATTGCTTTCCCTCTGTCTCCTGGGTCTTTTTGTCGGCTGTCAAAAAGACGAGGATTTGGAAAACCTCAGAGTGCCCCGCCTCATGATCGAAGCGCGCGGGGTGAACTACGGAAGCCTCACGGGCACGACGGCCGTATTGCCTCTCAGCGGCACGCAAATCCCTTTGCAGAGCGAACCGCTGGTCAGCGAGTTCGAGATTGCCAACGTCGAGCTGGTCAAGGTCGACATGGGCATGGCCCTGCTCATACAGCTCACGGAGCGGGGCGCACGCGATCTCTACCGCGGTTCCGTGAGCAACAACGGCGGCCGCGTCGTGCTCACCGTCAACGGTAATCCCATCGGTGCCCGCCGCCTCGGCGGTGCCATCGAAGACGGAAACTTCTACACCTTCGTCGAAGTCGACGATGAGGAGCTGGGCCAACTGGTTCTCGATATCAAGGAGACCCTTCAAGCGATTCAGAAGAAGCTGTGATGCGACGGGTTGGCGGGAGAAGCTTCCTGAAACAAGGCTTTGTGGCGTTTCCGCTTATCCTCGATCATGAGCTTGTCGAATGGTCGGACGCCTTGAAATCGGCGGTTTGCCGCTTTCGCCGGACCGGGAGCACGAGCGCTCGCAAGCGAGCACGCCACGGAGGCACATGTGGCGTGTCCGCTTGCGGACGCCCTGTCGGCACGATTAGCCCGATTCGACGCCTCTCTAAACGATCTTTGGCTACGATTCTCTCCCTGCTCGCCACCTGCCTCCCGGCCTCGGCCGACCTCATCTGGCCGACGCCGAATCCGGCCTTCCAGAATGGCGAGTCCATCGAAGCCTATGTCCAACCCACCGCTTCCGGGCGGGTGGAGTCGGGGCTCTTCGGCTGCACGCGCAACGGGGGCAGTCGCTTTCACGAAGGCCTCGACCTCTTCCCGATCAAGCGTGACCGCCGTCGCGAAGCCGCCGACCCGATCTATTCGGTGCTGCCCGGCCGGGTGGTCTACGTCAGCGAAGTTGCCGGGCATAGCAGCTACGGACGGTATGTCGTCGTCGAGCATGATGGCGAGGTGCCAGCCTACCACACGCTCTATGCCCACCTCGCCAGCGTGGCTGGAGGCATCACACCCGGCGCACGGGTCGATGCCGGTACCGTGCTGGGCATCATGGGCCGGTCGGCGACCTACGCGATCCCCAAGAGCCGGGCCCATCTCCATTTTGAAATCGGTCTCCGACTGACCGACGATTTTCAGGCCTGGTTCGACCGCCAGCCATTCGGCAGTCCGAACCATCACGGCAAGTGGAACGGCATGAACCTCGTCAGTGTGGACCCGCTCGATTTCTACCAATCCGTCCGCGCGGGCCGCGTCGCCAACCTGCTGGACTATTTGCAGCAGCTACCCGCCGCCGCCCGAGTACGGGTGCACAGCCGCGCTGTCCCGAGTTTCGTCCGCAATTTTCCGGCCCTGGTCACGCGCCCGTATGAGGGCCGCACGGTTGTGGCGTGGGATATCGCCTTCACCCAATACGGTCTGCCCAAGGCCTGGACGCCCCGCTTCGCCGAAGAGCGCCTCCCCGGCCAGCCGGGCAATGTCCGGCTGATCGCCTACAACCCCACGCTCCTCGAAACCCAAACCTGCCGCGAGGTCGTCACCATGGCCGGCACCACCCCGACGATCAGCCCCGGAACGATCGGGACGATCCGCAAATTGTTCGGGTTCCGGTAAGCCGCTTGCTTTAGCTGGCGGCATAGGCGTTGTCGGGATGGTTGGGGTGTCCGAGCCGCCCGGTGCCCCCGCACCTAAAGGAGCGGGGATACGTAAGCCGCTTGCTTTTAGCTGGCGGCATGGGTGTGGCTGGGAAGTTCCGGGCGTCCGAGCCGCCCGGTGCCCTCGCACCTGAAGGAGCGGGGATACGTGCGAAAAATCTCCTTCCCTTTCGTGGCTGAATCCGCGACGCTCTCCACTTTTTATGATTAGCACAACCGAAGCACTCGCCGATGTGGTGCGCCGGGCCCGCGAGGCCGGTGCCGTCGGCGTCGATACCGAGTTCATCTGGGACCGCACCTACTACCCGACCCTCGGGCTGATCCAGATCGGCTATCCCGACTGTCACTGCGAGTTGATCGACGCCCCCGCGATTGAGGATTGGTCGCCACTCGCTGAGCTCATGTCCGATCCGGATACCGTCAAGATATTGCACGACGCCCAGCAGGACCTCAATATTCTCTACCGCACCTGCGGGGGACTGCCTAAAAACATTTTCGACACGCAGCGCAGCGCCGGCTTTGTCGGCCTCTCGTCGACCATCTCCCTGAGCGAGCTGCTCAAGACGCTCCTCAAAGTGCGCCTGGCCAAGACCGAGACCCGCTCCGATTGGACGAAGCGTCCCCTCACCGATGCCCAACTCAAGTATGCCGAAGACGATGTGCGGCACTCCGTCGATCTCATGATTAAAATCATGGATAAAGCCGAGTCGCTCGGTCGCAAGGCCTGGATCGAGGATGAGATGGAGATGTATGCCGTGGAGAGCCTCTACGGAGAAGTCGATCCCGACAGCGTCATGCCCCGCGTCCGCGGCAGCGGCTCGCTGACCAACCAGCAGCGCAACATACTCCGCGCCCTTGGTGCCTGGCGCGAGGAAAAAGCCCGCCGCCGTAATTTGCCCCGCAGTTTCATTCTTTCCGACGACGCCCTCGTTTCCCTGACGAAACGCCCCCCCGAGAAGCCCGAAGACATCCGCCAGATGAAGGGCCTCAACGAGCGCGCCGCCAACCGCAACCGCGATCACATCTGGGCGGCCATCGAGCGCGGGCGCGCGGGGGATCTTCCCGAGCTGCCCAATAACAAGCACCTCGGCCCCTCGCCGGACGATGGCTACGAAGCCCGCGTCGACCTCGCCCTCGCCTGCATCAAAGGCACCTGCCTCGCCGGCGGGATCGATCCCGCGCTGATTGGCAACCGCGCCGACGTGACCGCCTTTGTGCTCGGGATCGATCATCTGGATGCCGGGAGTCACCGCATGCTCCGTGGCTGGCGGGCCGATTTCTGTGGCCATGCCCTGGCCCGCCTGCTGCGCGGCGAAGGCAGCGTCGGCATCGATCCCACGACGAAGCTACCGAAATTGAGTTAGCGT
>JAAAPI010000095.1 GCA_009908325.1 Verrucomicrobiota bacterium
CCGCCGTTGTGTGGAGTTTCGGATGGGCTGCCAGCAATGCTTCCCGCAACGAACGGGCGATGGGATGACGGTTGTTCTCCACCAAGTTATGCAGCGCCTGCGTGGCGAGCGGATCGAGCGACCGCACAGCATCGGGGTTTTTCAATCGGGGAATATCGAGGGTCAGCGTACCGGTCTTGTCAAAAACAACGGTGCGCACCTGGCGGAGCCGCTCCCAGATTTGGCCGCTTTTTATAAAGAGGCCCGAGCGGCGCAGGCGGGCGTTGGCGAACTCGTCGCACATGGGGAGCGCAACGCCGAGGGCGCAGGGGCACGAGACAATCAATACCGAGATAAGCACTTGGGTGGATTTTAACAGATCGCCACTGAGCAGCGCCCAAAACAAACCGCCGAGCGCGGCGACGACCAGCACGCTTGCGATGTAGTATTTTAAAATGGTTTGCAGGCGTGCCGCCTGAAAGTTGTCTTCGGGTCTTTGCAGAAGCTGCGCGAGGAGGCTTTCGGCCCAGGCTTCGCGCGCCCGGAAGCGGAGACCATGGAGGCCGACATTGATAGCCCCGGCTGGTGCCGTTCGATTTGCAGGCCAGGCGACCGGGTCGGCCTCGCCGTTGATCCATTCCAGACTGAGGCTGCCTTCCGGCTCCAGGGGATCGGCGGCCACCGGATTGATCGCGCCGGGAGCGAGACTGTAAACCATGCCTTTGCCTCGACCTCGGAAGCGGGAATCGTCTGCCCATCGCGGGCACCCCCGACCAGCGCAACATTACCCGGACCCGCCTTTTGACGCTGCAGGTGGGTGCGGTTCTTTTCCAGGGCATATTCCTGTAGCCAGCGGCCCAGCAGCATAAGAAAAACAAAGGTTGCCACGAAATCGAAATAAACCAGTGGCAGGTATCCGGTGATCCAGCCCAGAAGAGATCCGGTATAACCGGCCAGCAGGCCTGCGGCGATCGGTAGGTCGATGTGCAGCACCCGGTTTTGTATAGCCCGCCAGGCCCGCTGAATGAAATACCCACCACCGATGCAAAGGCTGAGCGTGGCGAAGCTGGCTGCGAGTAAGTGAAAGAGCCTCGCCAGAAAAAAGTCGTCTTCCATGCCGAGGTATTTCGGCAGGGTGAAGAGCATGGTGTTCATGAGAAAGAAGCCGCAAAGCCCGAGTCGGTGCGTAAGCTGCCCGCTCTTCGAAGCTGATTTCGAGTCTTCGCTGTAGCGCGTAAGTCGATAGCCGATTCGCTGGAGCTCCTGCGCAAATTCCGCGACATTGAAGTGTCCGCGCTGCCAATGTATCTCCACTGTGCTGGAGCGTGGGTCGATCCGAATACGCACGCCCCCTGTTTGCCGTTGAAATATCGCCTCGACGAGCCACACACAACCAATGCAGCTGATGCCTTCGATGTTGAACTGACTTGTCACCACGGGCGCGGTTCCGCTTTGCTCCATTCGCTCGATCTCCCCGACGAGGGGCGCGACCTCGACATCGGCGAACGCCTTGGCTCCAATCGGGGGCACGGTGGTTTTGCCCTTCAACTCGTAGAACCGAGTCAGGTCGTTATCCTGTAATATCTGGGCCACGTATTCGCAGCCATGGCAGCAATAAGCCTCCTCGGCCCTTGGAGTGAAGGGCGTGCCGCAGTGCGTGCAGGTGGCTTGTGTGGCGGTGGGCATGGGTGACGAGAAAGAGGAATTAAGGGTTACGTGGCGTGCGAGCTTGCTCGCGCTTGCGTTTTGCAAGGTTTAGTCGAGATTTTCGCTTTTGACGATCAAGGGCGCGAGCGAGCTCGCACGCTACGGTTCTCTCTTTATATCAATGGTTTTCACGGGATTCTCTCCCGCTATTTTTATGAGGACGGTCCATGCAGTAATAACCAGCAGGAAGGCCAGAATGACCGGAATCCAGAGTGACCAGGCAAAGCGGCGTTGTTTTGTTTTTGGGCTCATGGAGCTTTCTCATTCAAGCGCATCGCGGCAGCGGCTGGCCCGAGAAATTCAGCCTCGCGACTGAGCACGTCCTGGCCAGCCGGATTGACGAGTGTGAACTCTAACGGGAAGCGCCCCGCATAATCTTTGCGGGCAATGCTTATGATCACCGGCCGGACTTCCTCGCCCAGTGGAGGGACATGAATTCCGTCTTCGTTGCCCTCCATCGTGAAGGTTTGATCGGCGGCGACGGCTCGAAGGGTGTAGGTTTTCGGCTCGTTGCTTTTGTTGATGACGCGCACCATGTATTGGTTACGCACAGACGTATCGGTCACGTAATAGGGGCGCCCTGTCATTCGGACGACGTTCATGTTTGCGCTGCGCAGCTGCATAGCCGACAGCGTAAAAGCAGCCGCACCGGCCAGCATGAGGGCTCCGTAAATAAAAATGCGCGGTCGGATGAAGCGACGCTTCTTCCCGTCGAGCCCCGCCTGTGAATCGTAGCGAATCAGGCCCTTGGGGCGGTTCAGCTTGCTCATAATCGTGTCGCAGGCGTCGATACAGTTAGCGCAGCCGACACATTCCATCTGGAGACCCTGCCGGATATCAATGCCAGTGGGACAGACCTGCACGCAGCGGTAGCAATTGATGCAGTCGCCGAAGCCTTCTTTTTTGGCCGGACCCCGCGGTTCGCCGCGCTTTTCATCATATCCGATGATTAATGAATCGTCATCAATCAATGCCGATTGCAGGCGCCCGTAGGGGCAGATGATTAAACAGAGTTGCTCCCGAAACCAGGCGAAGTTGAAGTAGATGATCGCAGTCGCTACGAACATGAAAATAAATGCGCCCCAGTGCTCGGTAGGACTGGTCGTCATCCACCGGTAGAGCTCGGGGATGGAGACGAAATAGGCCAGAAAAAGGTGGGCAATGATGGCGGATATGAGGACAAAGATACCGTTTTTGGTCACGCGCTTGATGATTTTCTGCGAATCCCAGGAGGCTGCGTCCAGCTTGCGCCGGGCGGTGGCGTCGCCCTCGATCCAGCGCTCGATACGCCGGTAAACGTGCTCCAGAAAGACGGTGTGCGGGCAGGCCCAGCCACACCAGATACGCCCGAAGAGCGCGGTGACAAAAAAGAGCGAAAAGCCCAGCCCTGTGATAAAGAAGAAGGCCATCCACAGATCCTGCGCTGCGAAGGTCAGGCCAAACAGATGAAAGCGGCGGTTGAACACATCGAGAAAAACAGCCGGGTGTCCGTTGATCGGTATCCAGGGGAGCCCTACATAGATCCCGATGAGCAGCAAGGCAAATACCCGCCGCCAGCGGGTAAAGAAGCCTTTCACATCGGCAGGATGGATAAAGAACCGGGAGCCATCCTGATTGATGGTTGTTGGCGTGACGCGTGATGGGCGGGATTGTTTCACGGGATTAAATTTGGATTCTCGCTCAATACGTAGGCCACAACCTCGGCCACGCGCTTCTGGCCGAGCAGAGTCTCCCAGGGCTGCATGCCTTTTTCGGGAAAGCCGTTGGCGACGCTCACGTAAATTTCCGATGGGGTTGAGCCATGGACCCATTCGTCGTCGACAAGATTAAATCCAATGCCGCCCTGGAGATTACTGCCGTGACAGGCCACGCAATTTGCCTCGTAGCTGGACCGCCCGGCGGCGACAAAACTCTCGTTTGATGCCATTTCATAAAAGAGCGAGTCGTTTGTCACGTCGATGGAGCTTGCCAGGCGCTTGGTGGCGACCGCGTCCAGTTTTGCCTCAAGGCGTTGATCCACACCCCCGGTAAAGCTCCGGTCGTCGATGACGACCCAGTAAATAATCGAGTAGATAATGACGCCGAAAAGGATGATCAGCCACCACATGGGCAGTCGCTGGTCATACTCACGGATGCCATCGACGACGTGGTCCCGCAGGATGACGCCATCGGGCAGGTCTTCCTCGGTTATATCCTCCGGGCGATCGTGTTCGAGTCCGTGTTTCATGCCTGGTCCTTGGTTGTTATTGAATCGTCGTCCTCCAGTGGTAGATGCCCCATATGGCGCACCTTGTCTTTTTTCATGAAGATGGCCCGCAGACTGATCACAAGGAACACGGAAAAGGTAAACCAAAAGGAGATGATCGGGATGTAGCTGGCCCAGTCTTCGTAGATGATCCGTTTGAACATGAGGTTGGTGGTCTTGAGTGGTTCTAAGTTTGTTTATTTGACGGCAGTGAGTTCACTACCTGCCTGCGCTTCGGCGGCGTCGATTTTTTCGCCGGCTTCGCGGTAAGCGCCCAGCTTTTGCAGGTAGGCAATGAGTGCCACGATTTCCTTTTCCGGTTCGACGAAGGCACCTTTCTCGGCGAGTCCGGCTACGATCTCCGCCGCTTGCTCGTCGACCTGCGCTTGGATGTCTTCTTCCGATAGGTCGATCGGATAGGGCACACCGAGCATTCGCATGGCGTGGATCTTGTTTGGCAGCTGGCTGACTTTGGTGTCCTTCTCAAAAAGCCATGGGTAGTTTGGCATGTTTGAGCCGGGAGAGACGCTACGGGCATCCTGCATGTGGTAAAAGTGCCAATCGTCGGAGCGCTTGCCGCCCTCGCGGGCGAGGTCGGGGCCAGTGCGCTTGGACCCCCATTGGAAGGGGAAGTTATAGATGCTTTCTCCCAGGTGGGAGTAGTCCCCATAGCGCAAGACCTCCGGAACCATGGTGCGGATCATCTGCGAGTGGCAGTTGTAGCAGCCTTCGCTCACAAAGATGTCGCGTCCGGCCAATTCAAGCGGGGTGTAGGGGATCTGGATCCTACCCTCGATGTTGTCGGCGCGTTGCACGGTAACCGTGGGGATGATTTGAATCGCTCCGCCAATGGCGGCGGCGATGATCGTCAATACCGTAAAGCCAAAGGAATGATCGAGCAGCTTTTCATACCAGACCGTCCAGGCGACTTTGCTGAACTCAAAATGTGCGATGGCCCCGACCACGACAAAGGTGGTCATCAGTATGCCGAAGATGAAGAGTGCGCCGTTGCTGAAAATCGTCACACAAACAAAGAAGATCAGCAGCGAGGCGTAGATGACCGGCGCATTCAGGAATGAGCGGAAGCCTTGCTTTTGGTTCTGCACCATTTCCTCCATGGCGGAGTCGCCGATTTCAACGGTCCCGTTGACGGCTTCGCCGGAACGCGCGGTCTTCCAGATATTGTAGGCCATCATGCCGAAACCGAACAGATAGAGGCTACCTCCGATGGCTCGAAAGAGCATGACCGGACGAATCGCCTGCAATGTATCCAGAAAGTTCGGGTATTGTAGGATCGTGCCGCCCTCTGCAGTGGCATTGAGCATGAGGCCCTGCGTGATCCCCGATACCCACATGGAGGCCACGTAAAGCAGGATGCCCACCATGCCCATCCAAAAGTGGGCGTTGGCCATGGCCGTCGAGTAGAGCTTGGTGTTCCAGAGGCGCGGTGCCAGCCAGTAGAACATGCCGGCCGCTAGAAAACCGTTCCATCCCAAAGTGCCGCCGTGGACGTGCCCGATGGTCCAGTCCGTATAGTGGGAGAGTGCGTTGACCGCTTTAATCGAAAGCAGCGGCCCCTCAAAAGTGGCCATGCCGTAGAAGGTAACGGCTGCGGCGAAGAACTTGACAATCGGATCGGTCAGGAGCTTGTCCCAGGCGCCACGCAGGGTGAGTAGACCGTTCAGCATACCGGCCCAGGACGGAGCCCAGAGCATGAGCGAAAAGATCATGCCCAGCGACTGAAGCCACTCGGGTAGGGAGGTGTTGAGCAAGTGGTGGGGACCGGCCCAGATGTAGATAAAGACCAGCGACCAGAAGTGGATGACCGAAAGCCGGTAGGAATAAACCGGCCGGTTGACGGACTTCGGCACAAAGTAATACATGATGCCGAGCATCGGGGTCGTCAGAAAGAAGGCGACGGCGTTGTGCCCATACCACCACTGCACGAGCGCATCCTGCACGCCGCCGAAGATCGGGTAGCTATGGGTGAAACTGGTTGGTATCGAGAGGTGGTTGACCACATAGAGCATCGTAATGGTTACAATGGTCGCGATGTAGAACCAGAGGCCGACGTAAAGGGAACGCTCGTTGCGCTTTGCCAGGGTCCAGAAGAAATTGGCCGCAAAAACGAGCCAGATGACCGCGACGAGGATGTTGATCGGCCAGATGAGTTCGGCATATTCCTTACCCCGCGTGTAGCCGGCAGGAAGCGTGATCGCTGCGCAGACGATGATGAACTGCCATCCCCAAAAGTTGATTTTGCTCAGCAGGTCGGAAGCCATCCGCACCCGGCAGAGGCGCTGGGTCGAATAATAAACGCCCGCAAACATCATGTTACCGACAAATGCGAAAATAGCCGCGTTCGTGTGCAGCGGGCGCAAGCGTCCGAAGGTCAAAAACTCGACGCCCTCGCTTTTCAGCCATCCAAAGGTGATCAACTCCAGGAATTTACCATTCATCTGCCAGTAGTTCAGCTGGAATGCTATGAGCACGCCGACGCCCAGGCCGACCAGCCCCCAGAAAATGGAGGCGATCATGAATTTTCTTACTGAATCGTCATCGTAAACGATCGTTGTGGTTGGGTGGTTTGTAGTCATCTGGGTGTAAGAGATACGCTTTACCGGTGGAGTGCGCGCTTGGGCGATTCGCGGTCAAAGGGACGCAGTGCGTCCTGTTCGGGAGAGCTCAGGCCTTGCGCCCGGCGCTCGCGGATAAAAAACAGCAGAAAGAGCGATGCCAGCAGCAGGCTCAAAAATACGGTGAGAATCAAAACATTCATAGTTGAGGCAGGTGTTGGGTGACAAAAGGGCAGTCGTTGCGGGATTGGCGGTGGGGGCACCGCTCGATTTCCTGACCGAAAAAACCGGAAAGGGCTTGATTGATAAGGTCTTTGCTATATTCACGGTCGAAAGCGTTAAATTCATGCTCGGTGTCCCAACTCGATTCGAAGACGCTCATAAAGGCTTCGAGTCCGGCGTCGTGGAGTTCCATACAAACGCGTCCGCCGAAGCAGCGCTCTTCGCATTCGCAGGTGATTCCCAGAAAATTTTCCAAGTGCATGGTGCCCGAACGCACGTCTGGGCCACGACCATCTCTTATGACCCCCAGGACGGAATCGAAGGCGTCTGCCAGAAATGCGTAGGGCACCACGCCATCTTCACCGCCCGGGGACCGTGCAGGAGCGGGCACCTCGACCTCCGTCAACCAATTCTCAATGATCTGATCCCGGTTGTCCTGTAGATAACTGACGAGTCGTGTATGCATGGCTTGATTATTGCAGAACCGACTCTAATCTGTCTCAGCATATCCGGCACAAGCCTGCGCATATTCTGCAAAAAATTGAATGTTTTAGGACCCATGCCTCTTTTAACGCCTCCAGACAGCATCGAAAAAACGAATGACCAAGCTCAGAACCGAGTGACGCTATCGTCGCAGCTCAGTCAGACACAGATATTCAAGGATTACGAGAAAGCGTTTCGCGAAGCGACAGGGCTGCCCCTCGCACTGCGTCCAGCAAAGGTATACAACCAAGTCTTACAAAAACAGGAAGGTGGAAATCCA
>JAAAPI010000247.1 GCA_009908325.1 Verrucomicrobiota bacterium
GGCCCGGATCCATTTCAGATTTGCCGCCCGCCGACGCCATTCGACTGCGCACATGGAATTGCGGCTTCGCTTCGCTTATCTGGCCTGCCATGCGAACCGTTTTTGATCCATTTGAAGAACAGTTCGAACTCCTTGGTCAGGAAGGTCAACGACTGACCCGTCTCCGGATCGAGGTATCGGATTCGCCGCAGCTTGGCGGGATACTCCGTTTTTGCTTTTGTTGATGCTCCGTCCAATAATCTGATCGCAACGCAAGCATTGACCTTATTATTGAACGCTGAAAGCCCCGGCTTTTCAGAATCAAGACATCTCGAAACAACTTTCCATGGCTAGTGCGAAAAGGGATTCAAGGGACACTCCGTTGCCCATACGCAGATCCACGTATTCCGGCTCCTGCCTCGCTATCCGGGATTGCGTTATCGCTTTTTTCAACTCCGATGATACCGCATGAAGCCCCTTGAATACCTGGTATTGAAAGGCCTTATCCTCTTTCAGCTTTTTGCTTTCAGCGAAGGAATCGCTCAAATTATCTTTGCGGCTCCCGCTGATTTTGACGGAAGGACTGGATCGGGCCTGTTTCAGGCTTCGGGGGGGACAGTCACCCAGCTGAATACAGGGAATGTTGAACACAATTTTCCTCAGATTTCGCGAAATGGCGTGTTGGTCGCCTTCTCGACGCCCGACCCGGTCGTTCCTGCGCTGCAAGTTCCTCCGAGTTCTGACATCTATGCCTTCAACCGGACAACCGGGCAGACAACCCTGGTGGTTAACCATGAGACCATCATTTTCAGTCCGTCCGAGGTGACCAACTTCACGCCGGTCTCCGCAGCCATCTCCCCGGATAACCAATTGCTCGCCTATGGTGTGGTCCTTACGCGGCGGCAGGGAACGGCCAACCCGCGCGCCACAAGGGAACTGAATATAGCCCGTCTTAGCGATGGACTCATCCTCGCCAATCCGACATCCGGTCGAGGACCGGTCTCCGATGGATTCCAGTCAGAGTTTGTCGGCATATCATGGGCACCCGACGGGAACTCTTTCGTGACCCCCAGCTATGTGGGTATTACAAGCGCCTTGGGGCGACCGGTGCAGTTACCGGCTATCGTGCGATTTGGTCGGGCACCCGGCACCCAGAACTGGAACATCCAAGCGGTCCTATCAACCCCGCAATATTTTGACAACCGGTTCCCTCCTACAGCCCAGACGGCTATTTACCCGACCCTTTCACCCGCTGGCAATGAGCTTGCCTACTTCCAGCTGTTCTGGCCCGACGCCATCGGGTCCAGCCAGGGCGTCATCGCGAGCCTCCTTGTCGCCAATGCCGACGGCTCCAATTCCCGCAGTTTGTTCACGTTCAACCAGGGCCTTTATCCAACGGGATTGGGCTGGTCAGCCGACGGCACGCACTTGGTGGTTTCCTTCGCCAACCAGCTCTCGGTCGGCACCGGATTCCTCCCCTCAGGCGACCCATCGAGTGCTGTCATCCGGCAAATCTCTGCGTCAAGCGGCCAAATAACGACAATCCCGGGAGTCGATGCAGGTTATTTTCCTTCGGCTAGTACCATCATTGCATCAGGATCGCTGGCCAACGCCCGCCTCAGAATTGTCCCGGCAGCAAATGGCGGTTTTCGACTCCTCGCCACGGGCCTGGAGTCCGGAGCAGTCTATTATCTCCACAGCGGACCAGACCTGAACTCGCAGACCTTTGATCAGCCCCAGCCCTTCAGCGCGGAACAACTCACTTCTGGCATCAATTTAAACCTGGCTTCGCCAAATCGCTGGTTTCAGCTCGTGGATCCGAACTTCAACAGCCACGAATGGACCCGCGTCGAACCGGTCCGTTGATCAGCAACAGTCTCTCTGGAGACCTGATTGTCGGACGCCCAAAGACTGTATGGTCGTTCTTTAAAGGTCACATACCCTCCCGACCGAGGAAGCGGCCAAGGTCCAGGGTGCCAGGCCTGCGCTGTACCAGCTGATCCGATCGCTCAGCAGCAAGGTGCGCCGATTGGACTGATTTCTATCAAAGACTCTCTGCGAGTTGTCAAAGGCTCGAAAATTGCTCTACCTTTGCGGATGGACCTGTCGTGCCTTGCTAAAAACTCCAGGGAAATTGCGTCCATACCTCGAAGCGGAGGTTCCCTCCCACAACATCTTCGTCATATGATGACGGTCGTGAGACGGGTTGTGGGTTGTGATTCGATCAATATCGGAACCGTCGATCTGGAAACAGAGGAAGGGCACCATTTTGATCTCGATGGCTTTTTGATGCCTCCGGACAGGCGGGACGCCCTGCCTCATTTCAAGAACCAGCATCCCATGCTGGCGTACGCCCGACAGCATCCCGGGCTCAATCCACCCCTTCGATTCTGCGATTTTTATTCCCGTCGGGAATTTGAGGAAACCGGGCTCTATCGGGAATGTTATCATGGCTTCACCAACAGCATGGTAACCTTCGGTATTGATTCTCCGCCTGGCCTGAACATCAGTTTCGTTTTATCCCGCTCACAAGGCGACTTCTCCGAACAGGAAGTTGAACATCTCTCTATTCTGCAACCGCTCATTTCATCTGTCTATACTCAGTTAATCCTGGAAGAGGCCGTCCGTTGCCGGAAGCGCTCAGACATGCCGGCTGGTATCATTGCGGGTTCGGGCCAGAGCATTATCACCCTTGACCGGCAAGCGGCTGCCCTGCTTGAGCGGTACTTCCCCAATGGCAGCCGTCATCGGTTACCTGAATGTTTAGCGGCACACGTGTCTTCAAGCCGATCTCGCCTAGCAACCTTCGTCGTTCAACCGGGAAATTTCTGTCTCAATGGCCAGATCGAACACGTCGGCAGGGAATGGATCCTCAAGATCTGGGAGGAAACGCGGCCTTTACCAGAGGATAAAATCATCGCCCTCGGATTGAGTAAACGGCAAGTGGAAGTCCTTCACTGGGTTGCTATGGGACGAACCAATCCCGAAATTGCCATCATTCTTGGTATCAGTTACCGGACGGTCGAAAAACACCTGGAAAACATTTACCGCCAAATGGGGGTGGAAACAAGGCTGGCAGCGATTCAATTCTGCCAGCAAATGCAATCCCACTGACCTGTCCTGTAGTGATTTTCCTGCTACGTTAAATTCGGGCAGCCCGGGAATCCCGTCCTCTTATTCGCGAAAACCGGGTGCCTGATAGCTCTGGTCGGTTTCGATTTCAGTAAACCACCGGTCAGCGCCGACTCCGCCGCGCCAGAAGACAAACCAGCCGGAGAGGGTGCGCCCGGATTCCGGCAGGAAGTAAACGAAGGCATAGGCGGGATCGCTCCAGAGCTCGCGGACGGTCCACATCCAGCGGTCGGTTCCCAAGTCGTAGATAAACATCCCACTTTCGTCCGGATTAACGCTCAGCAAGACCCATCCGTGCTCGGTGTGCCAGCGCCAGTCACCCACTTTGTTATACCAGCCAAACCACGCCGATCGCCACCAAACGGCATCATTAGCGGTAGCTGCGAGGTAGGGAGGCTCATTGCCCCCACCGGTGTCGTCATCGAGGACAGTGACTGAAGCACTCGCCTGCGCCGGGTTGATATTAAGATAATTTTCGGGAAGCAGCGAGAACGTAAGGACGCGGGCGCCTGTGTTGGCGGTGTCATTCTCTGGACGAACACGAAAGGTGATAGCTGAGGTGCCGGCACTAAAGGAGCCAGCTAGCGGACCGGGTTCAAATCCGTCCCCGGTGAGGGAGAAAGTGAAGGGCAGTTCCGAGGAAGTGTCGCCCTCTCGCGTCACTTCAAACATCTGCACCTGCCCGGCATCTTCGCGCACACTGCTGAGCAGCGATTGAACGCTTAGAACCGGCAGCCCCTGATATTCGCCGGTTCGGAAGAGTGCACCCGCTATGACAGTTCCATCGTTCGGGGAAGATAAAGCCGGCCAGAAGAGGAGATCCCCCTGCTGATTGACGCCCGTTTCATCCACTGGCGCGATGACAAACTGGCCGCTGTTTTGAGGATCCGCGTTGGTAAAAGGATAGGTGAAAAAGATCGCACTGTCATCCGGAGTGAACGAGGGAAGGAGCAGGCCATTGATTGTATCCAGCTCACCTGAGATCTGTCCCAGTTCGCCGGTGTTTAAGTTGAGGGCATAAACGGTGCTCTGCGAATTCTCGAGCTGGCCGAAAGAGTTGTACTCGAACTGTGCTACCTCGAAGGTCATGCGGTCAAGAAAGCGATTGCCAAGCGACATATTGCCTATCTGCAGTCCTTCGATTGGGTTGATAACAGAAATAAAAGCGGGCTGAGCCCGCGTGTAGTCGAGTGCATAAACACTCCAGGCGGTGAATCCCGAGTCGCCAAAGACGATTTCGTTCTCTGCGTCGTAGAAAATCATTTCCCCATCGGGAGAAAACTCGAGGCTACCCGCCTGTAGGACAGTGGCCTGCGAGTTGGTGTTCCCGTTGAGGCCGTTATGAGCTGCAAGCAGGGCATACGTCCGGGTGGTATTGTTTCTCAGGTTAACGACACTCAGGCTTGGTTCGTTCAAACCGGTAAACTGGTTGACAAAAACAAAGCCGTAGACGGACGCGTCTCTGGAAATGGCAGCAGTGCCGATCTGTCCCTGGAAGCCCAGGTAAGTTCCCTGACCGGTTGTTGTGTCGAGCAGGTACACATCGTTGTTAGATGTGACAAGCACGCCCCATTGCTGCGAAACGCCGTCGACCAGAACGTTGGCTGAGATGCCCGGTTTGACGGTCGTACCGGCGAAGACGGGGAAACCGCTGGCGTCAAAGAGGAGATAGCTGCCCGTCTCATCGCGATAGCCGTAGATATATGCCTGCCAGCTGAAATCGTAGTAGCTGAAAATCCCCTGGTCCGTACCGGAGACCGAAGGCAGGGGAGGCGGGACCTCCGGTGTACCTGGATTTGGGTTTGGGCCGTTATCCGGAGCAAAGATCTCCACTTGGTCAAAAGCAGCCACCGTCGCCTGGTGCTGAGGTGAACCATCGCCGTACAGCTGGCGGGCACTCGCAACACAAGCCAGGCGAAGATCGACAAACTTGGAGCTCGGCTGCAGTTTGGTGAACAGCGCGTCGAAAAAGATCAGCTGGGCATCGCGCAGACCAATCGCATTGGGGAGTCCCTCCGCGACAAGGAAAAACGCGTGTGAGGGAATCGTCGAGTTCATGTGGACGCCACCGTTGTTCTGATCGGTGACGATGAACTGGCTCATGCGCGCTGGATGTGGCACGCCATCGGTGATCGGAATCGAATTGGGATCCTTCATATTACGGAAGGGTTTGCCGACGTCGTCCGGGTTGCCCATCAGCCAGTTTGCCGAGACGGGATCGCTGAAAAACTCGATCGAGCTTCCACCGATATCGGCATAACCCTCGTTCAATGCCCCCGGCTGGTCCTGGTAGATGAGGTTGGCCGAAAAGGTGATCACCCCGTGGGTCAATTCGTGCCCGACGACGTCGATGCTCTGAGCATAACTAGCACCTGTACCAGATGTGCCGTAGACGGTGATTTTGTTATTCGGATCCCAGAAAGCATTGTTGAAAGCCACGTCCACAATGGTCACCAGATTGACTCCCTGTCCATCAAGGGAATCGCGCTGCAGGACCTCGCGGAAAAACCGGTACGACTCCCGTGCCGCATGCGCCCCTGCGACAGCGTCGGGGTCCCAGGCCGTCAATGAGTTGGAAATGGTATGGAAGACCCCGTTCTCGATTGACTCGGCGTCACGTGCCGTAAAGACGAAGCTCGCACCACGCGTCTGTTCCAACTGGGGCACGGACGATGACGAGTCGAACATTGGCAGAGAGGTATCGACCAGCAGAAACTGATTTCCGTCCTGCCAGGCAGAAAAGGCCCGATTGACTCCCCGGTTATCAATGCCGGAAGCAGCAGAGGCCGCCATACCCAGAGCGTTTACCTCAGAGATAATTTCGCCGGAATGGGCATCCACAAAAACCTGTGCACGGACATCAATGGCCGTGCGCAGTTCGATCTTGTACGCAAGTGTTGGCTTGCGCTCGTAGGCGTAGATGAGCAGCTCCCGTGTCTCCAGCTCTCCCGATTCCCCCTCGGTCACGTGCTCACGGGCAAGAGACAGGGCGTCATCAACCGTTAGGGTGGGATCAATCTCCAGCTCGGCTGGGGTGGGGCTGTAGGCCCCGGTCACGAGTCGAACGTGGCCTTGCTCATCCAGTTCCACGGTCAGTCCGGACGGATAGACTTCCAGCCCATCATATTTCTGGCGAAACCGGACCGCCGTGTTGCCGGCAACGCCATTGCTTTCCCGACGCACGTCCCATTCTTCATGTGGCCTGTCAACAAGGAATAAACCGACGTTGGTGGCGAGGAAGTCACGGGCGGTTGCCTCAGCCCGCGTCATTCCTTCCGGAACTTCGGTCACCGCTTCGTGCAAACGCTCGCCCTCGAGATAGCGGATGGTGCGATTGGCGACATCGACATAGGCCTGTACATGGTGTTTGCCGTTCCGCCAGCGCAGCGCATCGAGGGCCGCCTGCTGTTTGGGCAACAAGGTACCGTTGGCCGGGACTAGCGCAGGGTCGCGCTTCAGCTGCTCCATTTTGCGATACCCGCCCCCCCAGTTATCGCGATCGTCTCTGGCATTGGCCAGACGGTCCGCCAGCGCCTCGGCAACCGGGTCATCTTCAACCACCTCTGCCGGAATGGACGGGGCGGAATCCAAGGCGTTGGCTTGCAATGTTGCCGCTGAATCAGACGCCGCAGCGGAGGTATCTTTCGAAGCTTCGGGAGATTCGGAACGCGGGCCCCACCAGAGAGTCAGACCGACAATCAGTAGAAATACCGCAGGGAGGACAGCAAGCAGGCGGGCAAACGGATTTTTCATGGTTACGAAAGGTAAGATTCTGTAGCGATGCTACTTTAAGCTATTAGAAGAATAACTTTCCCCGCTAAGACAATACCGTCCATGTACAATCCCATGAAATTACGTGGAAACACGTAAACCTGGCGGTTTTCTTGCTCCACTCCCAAAGGTCCCCGGGCAGGTTCTCGATTCACTGGCGCCGCTTCTTTTTCATCTGCTCAGCCGGGGTCAGAATGCCGCCTTGTTTGAAGTCGATTTCGATGTAGTCGATCCGGGCGATGGCAGAGGAGCGCATTCCGGCAGAGGCTCCGAGGGCTAGCTGTCCGCAAATTTCCCGGACGAGGCGGTTTCCAAATTTCGCTTTCAGATCGGCGAGCGCCCGGCGGACATGGCCAATGTAGCTTTTGTTCCGCCCAACATTCCCCATGCTTTAATCTACCAGAGTGAGGTGCCAATCATAGGTCTAAGTGCTCGGATTTTATCGCTCACGGCGCCACGGTGATCACGGCGTAAATACCTGAATTTGAGTGTTTTAGGGGATGGTTTGAAACTGGGGTTTGTGAGATGATTTTGGAATGTCTTCACTACATGAAAATGAAATTGCTGACCGGGTTTTGGATGCTGCCTTTGCC
>JAAAPI010000284.1 GCA_009908325.1 Verrucomicrobiota bacterium
GCGCGCGGGCCTCACGCTGGAGGCAGTTTCGCAAAAATCCGGTGTGTCGATTGCAGGGCTCTCTAAGCTTGAAAGAAATCAAAATATGATCGAGCTGGACACACTCTACCGGCTCGCTCGGGTGTTTGGCCTGTCGGCTACGGACCTGCTCAACCTTGCAGAGTCCTGCTCGGCCACCCGCAAAACGGCTGAACGCTACGACTCCGGACCGTTCAAATTCGAGAAATTCAGCTTTAAAGGGATCGACTGTTTCCAGGCCACCGCCCGCAAAGGGGGCGAACTTTCAAAACCCGAAGCTCACGGGGACGAGTTTGAGATTTGCTGGCTACGCAAAGGCCATGTCCGCATCACACTGCCGCGGGAGATTCACGAATTAAAGCCCGGTAATGCACTGAAATTTGACGCAGCACTTCCACACCGTTATGAGATTCTCGATCACAGTGAGATGACGATCCTTCACATCGAAAAAACCCACCGCTTCTAAATTATGCTACACACCGGACTCTGCTCAGTTACGTTCCGAAAACACGCCACCGATGAACTTATCGATCTGGCTCGAAAAGGCGGAATCGAAGGCATCGAATGGGGTGGCGATGTGCACGTCCCACCCGGCGACCTCGAAAACGCTCGCGTTGTCGGCGAAAAAACCGCTGCAGCCGGACTCAGCGTTTGCTCTTACGGGTCCTACTACCGCTGCGACGAAGAATCGGGGAGCCCCGCCGAAGTTCTTGAAACGGCGGACGCGCTCGGCGCGCCGATCATCCGGGTTTGGGCCGGGCGGCAGGACTCCGAAACCGCCACCACCGAATATCGGGCTGAAGTAGTCGAGTGCCTGCGCCGTATCGTCATCGCTGCACAGGAGTTCGATATCACCATAGCCTTGGAATACCACGGTAAGACGTTCACCGATACTCAAGAATCGGCGCACAAGCTTCTCGAAGAAGTGGGTCTGCCTGGCCTGAGACTTTTCTGGCAGCCACGGACCGGGGGTGTTTTCGAAAACGATCTGGTTGAACTCGAAGCGGCCCTGCCCCACCTGGCCCATGTGCACTGCTTCAACTGGGGTCCGGAGGGCCGGAAAGACGCCCGCCCCCTCTTGGACGGGGCAGCTCAATGGCATCAGTTTCTCGATATCGTATGTAAGATCGAGGGTGACCGCTTCGTCATCCTCGAGTTCGTCAAAGATGACGCGCCGGAACAATTTATAGAGGACGCCAAGGTATTGCGGTCGCTCATCAACGGTCCGGCCAAGTCCTGAATACCATCATTTGAAAGAAGCAGAACAAAACAATCCGACTCATGGACGATTTATCCCGCCTTGCCATTCACTCCCAGACGACCAAGCCATGGGACCTGCCGACCCTCTGCCGCAAATACTCCGCTGCCGGGGTGCCGGGCGTCGGTCTTTGGCGCCAGTGGTTGGAGGGCCGCCCACTCGCCGAATCAAAGAAAATGCTCGATGACCACGGCCTCAAAGCCGTTTCAATCGTGCGCAGCGGATTCTACCCATACCTGAATGCCGCCGAGAAACAGGCCGCCTTCGACGATAATGTCAAAGCCCTCGACGAAGCCGCCGCCGTCGGCGCACCCCAAGTTGTTTTGGTTTGTGGAGCCAAGCCCGAGCTCAGCTTGCCCGAAAACCGACGCCACATCACAGAGGGCATCGCCAGCCTCGTTGATCACGCCAGTGAGGTCGGCGTAAAACTCTCTATCGAACCACTCCACCCCATGTATGCCGATTGCCGTAGCGCCGTTAATACGATCGGACAGTGCAACGACATAATCGATCAAATCGGCGAGGCGTGGGTCGGCATCGCGGCCGATGTCTATCACATCTGGTGGGACCCACAGCTGGCACCGGAAATCGAACGCGCCGGCAGGCGGATCATCGGCTTTCACGTATGCGATTGGCTGACACCCACCACCGATATGTTAACCGACCGCGGCCTCATGGGAGAGGGTTGCATCGATAACAGAGGCATCCGCAAGCTCGTGGAAGCCGCCGGTTTCGCAGAATGGATCGAAGTCGAAATTTTTTCCACCCGCCACTGGGCCAGCGATCAGGACGCGTATCTTCAAAAAATTATTAGCGCTTACCAACAGCACGTCTAAACCATACACAAACCATGAAAACACATACCATCGGCATCATCATGAACGGCGTCACCGGACGCATGGGCACCAACCAGCACCTGCTTCGCTCCATTGACGCGATCATTAAACAAGGCGGAGTGAGGATCAGCCCGACCGAGTGCATCATGCCCGACCCGATCCTCGTTGGGCGCAACGAAACCAAACTCAAAAATCTGATCGCCAAGACCAGTGTCGGGGAATACACGACCGACCTCGACAGCGTGATGACCGATCCGGCTTATCCGATCTACTTCGACGCCCAGACCACGCTCCGCCGCTTCGACGCCGTCAAAGCAGCCGCTGCTGCCGGAAAGCACGTCTACTGCGAAAAGCCCACCGCGATTAAGACCGAAGATGCCTACGCGCTCTATAAAATCTGTCGCGATGCCGGTGTGAAAAACGGTGTTGTCCAGGATAAACTTTGGCTCCCGGGCATGATCAAATTTAAGCGCCTCGTCGAAAATGGTTTCTTTGGCGACATCCTCTCCGTCCGCGGGGAGTTTGGCTACTGGGTCTTCGAGGGGCACTCCATCCCATCCCAGCGCCCCTCCTGGAACTACCGCAAAGAAGACGGCGGCGGCATGATCGTCGACATGCTGTGCCACTGGCGCTACGTCATCGATAACCTCTTCGGCAGCGTGAAGAGCGTCTCCTGCCTCGCCGCCACCCACATCCCCGAGCGGATTGACGAGGCGGGTAAGCCCTACAAATGCACCGCCGACGACTCGGCCTACTCGACCTTCGAGCTCGATAACGGCATCATCTGCCATTTTAATTCCTCCTGGAACGTCCGTGTTCGCCGCGACGACCTGCTCACCATGCAAGTTGACGGCACGAAGGGCTCTGCCGTGGTCGGCCTGCGCGATGTCTGGATCCAACACTACGGAAACACCCCGCGCCCAGTCTGGAATCCCGATATCAAACAGCCCATCGACTTCTTCGAAGGCTGGCAGAAAGTACCCGAACAGGAAACCTACGACAACGCTTTCAAAATCCAGTGGGAGCTGTTCCTCCGTCACATCGTCCTCGATGAGCCCTTCCCCTGGAACCTTCTGGAAGGTGCCAAAGGCGTCCAGCTCGCCGAACTCGGCCTACAGAGTTCGGAAGAACGCAAGTGGATCGAACTCCCCGAACTGAAAGCGTAAACCAACCGTAGGGGCGCCACTCGTGGCGACCGTCGAGCCCAAGTCAAGTAACCGTAGGGGCACCACTTGTGGCGACCGCCAAAACCGAGTCAAGTAACCGTAGGGGCGCCACTTGTGGCGACCGCCGAAACTTCCGATTATGAAAAAAACAAAAACTAAACCTGTCGCCTTCGTCACCGGCGGTTCGCGTGGCATCGGCTTCGGCTGTGCCAAACAACTCGCCAAGCTGGGCTTCGATATCGCTATTAACGGTATGCGCGACGAGTCCGACGTAGCCGAACCAATCACCGCGCTCAAAGCGCTCGGTGCCGATGCCCTCTACTGCCAGGGCGATATCGGCTCCGCCGGCGCCCGTGCCGCGATGCTGGATAAAATCAAAGTCCACTTCGGCCGCCTCAACGTTCTCGTGAATAACGCCGGAGTCGCGCCAAAAGAGCGCAAAGATCTACTGGAGGCCACCGAGGAGAGCTTCGACTACGTCGTGGGCACGAATATCAAAGGACCCTACTTCCTAACCCAGTCGGCAGCCAATTGGATGATTGAGCAAAAATCTGCCGATGCGGAAGGGTTTTACACCATCATCAACGTGGGTTCCATCTCGGCGACGGTAGTCTCCGTTAATCGCGGCGAATACTGTGTCTCGAAGGCCGGAGTCGCCATGTTAAGCCAGCTCTTCGCGGCGCGTCTCGGCGAGTATGGCATCCCCGTTTATGAGGTCCGCCCAGGAGTGACCAAAACAGACATGACCAGCGGCGTGACCGATAAATACGACGCGCTCATTGAGGATGGTCTATGCGTAACAAAGCGCTGGGGATTTCCCGAAGATATCGGCAAGGCCGTCGGCTCCCTTGCCACCGGCGATTTCCCCTACTCGACCGGACAGGTGATCATGGTCGATGGCGGCCTGACCATGCCCCGACTTTAGCCGCCAGTTGCTTCGACCAAAACCAACAACCCGACCCGGAACCCTCGGGAAATCTCGTTTGCCACTGGACAAAACGATTTAACTACATCTCCGCGGCAGACGCCCGCGAGCACCCTGCCACCCGAGAATTAGCAGAGATTTATTTAAAGCCCAACAGAGTCTATTCGCTTTTGGACTTCATTCTCCACGAGGACTACAAACCGATCGGTGTCGTCTGCTGTGAGAACCGGAGTTCAATCCGGCACTGGTCCGAAGCCGACATGAACTACCTCCGCTCCATAGCCATGCTTGTCTCAAGCCGGTTCGAATTTGCCTGAATGATCTGCTCGGCAGGAGAAACGTATTGTAAGCTCCGCCTTCAGGTTGCACCTGAATTGTAGCGCTCCATCCAGCCTCGGCTCCAGGAAGTGTAATCACCGGCCTCAATGTGCTCACGGGCCTGCCGCATCAAATCGAGGAAAAAGTGGGTGTTGTGGATGGAGAGTAAAGTATGCGCGAGCAGCTCCTTCGCCATGACCAAATGGCGCAAATAAGCGCGGCTGAAATTTTGGCAGGTGTAATTCTCTGCTTCCATAATCGGCTGTGAATCGTGTTTAAAGCGTTCGTTCTTAAGATTTAAGATGCCGTCCGGCGTGAAGACCGATGCATGGCGGGCCAGGCGCGTCGGCATCACACAGTCAAACATATCCATACCCAGCGCAATCATTTGCAGGAGCTGGGGCGGCGTGCCCACGCCCATTACGTAGCGGGGTTTATTTTTTGGCATCACTGGAGCCGTAGCTGCGACCTGCCGGATCATTGCCTCCTCCGGTTCACCCACACTCACCCCACCGATCGCATAGCCGGAAAAATCCAGTTCGGCCAGCGCTTCCCCGCAGTGGCGGCGCAAATCGTCAAAGGTTGAACCCTGGATAATCCCGAAAACGTGGTGACCTGAGCCGAGAAAACCATCGTCCGTGGCATGCTTCAGAAACTCGCCCGCCCAGCGAATCGTCCTGCCGACAGCGCGTTCGCAGGCATCGCGCTCACACGGATGCGGCGGACACTCGTCCAGCACCATCGCGATATCCGTATCCAGGTTTTTTTGAATTTGGTAGCAATTTTCGGGCCCCAGAAAGAGCTTTCGCCCATCCAGATGGGAGCGAAACTCGATACCCGCCTCGGTAATTTTCCGCAGCTTGGCCAGGCTGAACACCTGAAATCCCCCACTGTCCGTCAGAATGGGCTTTTCCCAGTTCATGAAACGATGGAGGCCTCCCATCCCGTGCACCAACTCGGAGCCCGGACGGATATTTAGGTGGTACGTATTACCCAAAATGATTTGCGCCCCCACCTCCTGGATTTGGGCCGGCGTCATCCCCTTCACCGTAGCCTGCGTGCCCACCGGCATAAAGATTGGGGTTTGAATTTCGCCATGCCGCGTCTCCAGCACCCCCCGCCGCGCCAAACCATCCTGATTGAGCAATGTAAACATCGGTGCAAGATAGAACCGGGGCAGCAAAAATGAAGCTAAAAACAAATTTACAATAAATACACAGGCTATTTATGCTTGATTCACTAAGATTTGGCACCAGACTTACCTTATGAGCTTTTCAACTTCTTCTCGCTTTCGGGGGCGTCACCTTCTGCTGGGACAGGATGCGGTCTATCATGTGGTCAGCCGCACGGCCTACGGGCGCTATTCTTTCGACGACGCGGATAAGCGCCAATTCCTTCGCTTCCTTCACAAACAAGCCGGTTTTTGCGGCATCGAAATCTTGGCTTACTGTGTGATGAGCAACCACTTCCACTTAATGGTAAGAGTCCCGAAACCCTGCCCCATTTCCGACGAGGAGCTGCTCCGCCGCTACCGCTTGCTCTATGGCGGCAAACATTGCCCACCCTCTTCCCCGGATCCAAAGGTGCTGGAGTCCTTGCTGCGTGAAAATGACACCGAGGGGCAGGCTCTGCGCGAACGCATCCTCGCTAGAATGCACGATCTGGCTGTTTTTATGCGTGAATTAAAGCAGCGTTTTGGCATCTGGTATAATCACCGACACGATAACAGAGGCACCCTGTGGAGCGAACGCTTCCGGAGTACAATTGTTGAAGCCACTCCGGAGGCCTTATCTACGGTGGCCGCCTACATCGACCTTAATCCGGTGCGCGCACAAATCGTAGACGATCCCGCAAATTATCATTTCAGCAGCTTTGGCCGGGCATCGGGCGGTTCCCGTGCGGCCCGGCGCGGTTACGAGTCGATCTTTTGCCGGAAGAAGGGCTGGGAACAACTCCTGCCCAGCTACAATCTGATTCTTTACGGGAAAGGTGCGACCGCCAAGGGCTCTGCCGATAAAGACTTCGGACGGATCGACCCGGAAAAGGCTGCCCGTGTGCTTGCAGCGGGTGGCGAGGTATCGATTGCCGAGGCTCTGCGCATGCGGATCCGTTACTTCAGCGCGGGAACCGCGCTGGGATCGAAAGATTTCCTCGATGCTCTCAGCGCGAAATGGAATGCACAGTTCGGCACCCGCCGCACACGTAGCGCCCATCGAATGCGCGGAGCTGCCTGGGGCGAGTTGAGAAGTTACCGGGACTTAAAGCGCGAACCTGTCGCCCTTCCATCAGCGATGAGTTAAAACTCATTCGAATTTTTATCCAATCCGGTCGATTGCACTCTCCATCTAATTGATTGCAAGTTCGGCGTTGAGTCTTTGCTCGGAGGGGTTCTTATTCCTCCCTCTTTATGAGTTTCGACGTCCCCAGTGTTCAGAAGATAGACGGCAGCGGTTTGCGCATTGCCGTGCTCGCTTCGCGCTACAATGAAACCTTGGTCGACTCATTGGTGCACCACGCCTGCCTCGTTCTGAATCAATCGGGTGCCGATTCGCCGGTGATCGACCGGGTGCCGGGCGCGGCCGAGCTACCCTTCGCCGCATCGACTCTGGCGAGGCACAGTCATTTTGACGCCATTATTTGCATCGGCGTCGTCATCGCCGGAGATACCAGCCACCACGAAATCATTGGCGAAAGCACCGCTGCTGCTCTGCTCGACGTGAGCCTGTCGAAGGAGGTCCCGGTGATTAACGGCATTCTTGTTGTCAATACCCTCGCACAGGCTGAGGCCCGCGCGGGAGAATCAATCAATCGAGGCAAAGAGTTTGCCCAAGCTGCCCTCGAAA
>JAAAPI010000321.1 GCA_009908325.1 Verrucomicrobiota bacterium
GGGCACGGCCCGGGTGACGGTCGACGGGGAGGCGCGGCTGGTGTCGGAGAACCAGTCGGTCTACATCCCGCTGGGCGCGACGCATCGACTAGAGAACCCCGGCAAGGTGCCGATGGTGCTGATCGAGGTGCAGACGGGGACGTACCTCGGCGAGGATGATATCGTTCGGTATGAGGATGGGTATGGCAGGGGGTGAGGGGGAAAGCACAACTAGCATGATTGAGCGCCCGGTTCTTACGTTTCCACGAGAAGTTGGCAGCATGGTCAAAGAGGTTTACGCCGGAGCCAATTCGATACTCGAGTACGGTAGCGGCGGTTCGACCGTAGTGGCCGCTGAGTTCAAAAATAAATCCATATACTCCGTTGAGAGCGACAAAAAATGGGCCGATGATCTTCAAGGTTTCCTGAAACGCTCAGATGCAGTGCTATCCATGCCCGTGATCCATCACGTTGATGTTGGGCCAACGATAAAGTGGGGCCATCCGGCCGGGACTAGTCTTCACAAACGCTTCCATCTGTATCCTCTTGAGATATGGGATGTTGATGACTTCGTGCACCCGGACACTGTATTGATCGATGGGCGTTTTCGTGTGGGTTGTTTTTTTGCCTGTCTGCTCCGTTGTACGAAGCCAATGCAGATCTTGTTCGATGACTACACGCCGCGGGCGCATTATCATGTCGTTGAAAGAATAACCCGGCCTGTTTCGACGCTGGAGAGAATGGCCATTTTTGAGGTAGAGCCTGACATGATTCCCAGATCTGAATTTACGCAAGTCATTGGTTCATTCTCTGACCCTTCCTAGTATCAGATGGCCAGAATCTGGAAAATATCTGATTTTCTTGCGCAGCCAACTAAACTAAGCCCCATATCGATTTTTGTCAATTTTCGAAATCACTGGAAACCTTCTTTCAAGATCACTATTTACCCAGTTTTCACGACTATTTGCAAACTTAAAAATCGGAGAATCTTTAAAGGCATTCGAATAAATCCCAAACAGCGAGTGGGCTACATGTCCCGGATAAACTGACAGAATACCTAGCTCTTCGTTAACGCGAGTGCATAGAGGGATCCCGTAACAGCCACATGATGCCAAAAAAACTTCAGTATCGCTAGTTTGTGCTTCCCGTAAAACTAGCTCGAGCGTTTTGCGAAACGATGCCGCCCATGACTTCATGGGCCGGTACGGGAATATGGTCATTGGAGCTTCAATTGCCGTTATGCTCGCTGGTGCTGAGAATCCAAGACCAGACCATATTTTTTCAATATTCCCATTCAAAAATTGCGCCTCTATTACATGAGCCAAAGGGCTCACAATTGCAACGCGCCGTTGGCTCATTGCTGCGATAGTTTCAATGTCGGAAAACTTACCTACAGGTAAGTTGCCATTCAAATAAGGCAGGGCACGCAGAAATCCACCCATCTGTCCGGAAAAAAGATTGCCATTAAAGAGCCCGCGTGAATACATAGTTGCCCACTCACGAAACGTTGACGATGCTTCGATCGGCTTGGCATACCAACCAGCGTTCGTGTGGAGCCTGATTATGTTCTCGACTGGGTCGAGTTGTGGCCACCATCGTTGTTTGGGCAGATCATCGACGCCATCTGCCCTATATGCATGTTCCATGGCAGTCTTAGCTGCAGCTTCAGTTCTTTCTGGATCTTGGAACCAACTAAAAATCGCAGAACCTTCTACGCTTCCCACTCTAACCCACAAATCACCTTCGAGGAGCCGCGCAGTTTTATCGTTGCTAGATTCCCTTATTTTGCAATCTTTAGGCACCAAGGCTCTAAGCCTTAACCATAAAGTTGCAGCGTAAATTTCTCGACTGGAGAAACGTCCCCTAGACTTCGCCCCTCCATCCTCTAAATAAGGACAAGCATTAGTTACCTCAAGAATTTTTTTAACTATACCATTGAAGGGAAGTGAGTATAGATGCTCTTCAGTATCTATTTCGAACGCAGAAATATTAATATGAAGGCAGTCGTTAATTATCTGGCTTTCTTCGAAGCGATCTAAAACTACGAGGGTCCAAAATTTATAGCCAGAAACTGGTAATGCGTTTACAATTTTATGCCACGTTTTTGAATCTGTAGGGGCATTTTCCTGCTCAAATTGCCTTTTTTTCATCGCTGCGATCCAGTGAAGCGTTGGTATATGTTGTCCTCATCCTTGAAATTTGCGAAACAATCAGGTTCTTCTTTAAACATACTCGACGTTAAAAAATTACTCTTTTGTGGAATTTTTGATGCCTCTTTGTGGATGGTCATGCTATATCCAATTTCGTGGTGCATACCAACATCCCGACAGCGGGCGATAACAGGCCAAAGTGATTTCTTCCGCTCTTGGACGCAAAGATCGTTTACCATTTTTGGGCCCCTCGCCATGCCGCGTGTCTCGCCAAAGCTTGACCACTTTCTAATATTTGTGGCGAAACAAGACGATGGAAGCCAGTTAAAATAGCAGAACTTTGAAATCAGAGAATGATGTTCCGCAACCGATTTTGCCTCTGCAGCGACAGCGTCGGATATACGCGTCCCTTTACTGTCAAAATACTTAGACTCACCGGCAATCGCCCAAACATCGTCATGCAAAAAGTTATCATGAATAATCATCGCGCGAAACCAGTCCAGAGCATCCGCCTCGTAGATCACGTCATCCTCCGAAAAGATCACCCACTGATGGGCTTCAAACCCATAGTCTATAGCCACCTTTGCGGTCCCAGCGGTCCCACGGCCAATCGTTTCCGGCATGAACCGGATACTCGAGAAGGCCGTGGAGTTTGCTTTAATCCACTGCTCAACAACGTTTCTGGTCTCAGCATGCTCGGCAGAGTACTTTCCTGCGAAACGGCTTCCATCCAATCCGTCTTGCGTTATGATCAGATCGAAATCACGTGCGCCGTTTGCTGCTGCGAGGGAGGCTAGGGTCTTTACACTCGTGTCAGCCTTGTTGAAGACTTGAACACAAATGGCAGCGTCAGTCATAACTTTGCTCCGATATGCCTCGATTGGTTTCTGATAGCATCCAGCAGCAACGTATCGAGTTGGTTTTCGAGCGCTACCTGCTCTGCGAAATCATCACTAAACGAATGGCTAATGATTGTCTTCTCGCTCTGGTTTGCCCTAATTGATTGGCTGGAGAACGTATTATCATTGGAGTCGAGACGTTCTTGAAGCGTGGCCATCGCCTCGTCAAACGCCTCCACCCGGCCCACCACCGTCAACTCTTTCAACGCGCGCTTGGCCCGTTCCAGCTCCGACCCCTCACCGGAAACCAGGCTCGCCAACCGATATGTCTGGAAGTTGCGGCATTGCCGGTCTCCGGGTCTTGCCAATCTTGCGCGCACATATCCCTCGAAATCATGCTCCTTGGCGAGCCGGGCGCCCCAGGTGTCGGCCTCCTGCGTCCGCTCGAACCGATACGCCGACCTGATCCGCTCGATCGGGTCGCGCAGCAGCATGAACGAGATCACCCGCACTCCCTCGACCTGCGGGATCGGACCCATCATCGTGTGCGAGGAATAGGCCACCGCCTCGGGCGTTTCCCTGATCCAATCCTCGACGAGCGGGGTGTTGTTTCCGCCGCGGGCCGGGAACTCGCGGGTCACCCATCGGTCACCGAAGTTCTTCTTTAGGATCGCATCGACCGACGTGCCCGCGTTCTTGAACAGATGGTAGTGGAGGATGATGGTCCGCTCGTCTGCCACTCTCGCCTCATTACAGACGGTGGATCACACCGCGCCGAACAGATCGACCGCCTCGAACGCGGCCTTCATCTTCTCGCGCCCCGCCGCGAAGGAGAAGCGCTGTGCCGCATAGTCCCGGGCGGCCTTCGACATGGCGGACCACATCCGGTCGTCCTGTGACAAGGAGAGGATCGCCTCGGCCCAGTCCTGCGGCGTCTCCACGATCATGCAATCATGTCCGGAACGCAAGCCGATGCCTTCGGCGGCCACGGGCGTCAGTACCGTCGGAATGCCGTGCGCGATGGCGCTGAGCACCTTGCCCTTGATCCCCGCCCCCGACAGCAGCGGCGCCACGAAGACCCTGTGCCGGTCGTACGCGTCGGCCAACTCTTCCACGTAGCCCACGGGATGCACGATGTAGGAGGCGAGCGCCTCGATGTCGGGCCCCATGCCCGACCCGTAGATCGTCAGGTGGGTGTGGCTTCCGTCGAGAAGGGGCAGCACCTCGGCGCAGAACCATTTGATCCCTTCGCTGTTGGGGTGATGATTGAAGCTGCCGAGAAAGGAGAGGCCCTTGCGCGTGCGGAGCGAGGGAACCTTGTCGGGGATGTGCACGACCCACGGGCAGGTCATGACCCGCGCCTCCCCCTCGGTGTGCGACGTGATGACCGAATGCTCGACCTCGTTGTAGCTGAGCACGACGTCGGCCTTCTTCATCATCTCGAGCTCTTGCTCGCGCATCGTGCGCATCGCTGCGATCCGGTTTGGGTCGTTTTCGCTCAACGCGGCGCGCAGCTCTCGGAGGAAGTGCAGGTCGGCGTTGTTCAGGATGATACGTGCCTTTGGATTGACCTGGCGGATTCGATGAATGGTTTCCTTTGCAACATAATAGCGCGTGATGTAGATCGCGTCGAATTCCGCCGCGCGTTTCTCGAGGAACTCGGCCACCGAGAGATAGAATGGTGCATGAATCATTTCGATCCCGTTGCGCTCCATGTCCTCTGTATAGCTGCCGAAATGCGCCAGGTTCTGCGGTAGGAACGTCACCTTGTAGCCCAGTGACTGCACCAACTCGATCTCTCGGCGGGCGGCATATGACCCTGCATCTCGATCCTCGCGCGGGGTCGTGTAGTCGATGAACAGGACCCTGCCAACGATGCCACGATCCTTTTCGAGGTCTGGCTCATCGCCCTCCTTGCCAAAAATCGCGTAGTCTTTGGCCCAGCGACGCTTGAATTTCGGCCTGTTGACTTCCTGGTACCGCTTGAACCCCGAAGCGGTATCGGTGCCGCTGGTCATGCCCTCGAAATGGTAGACGATGGAGGACGGCACGAAGTAGGTCTTGAACCCCGCCTCTCGCACCTTGAAGGCCAGATCCGTATCCTCGAAGTACATCGGTTCGAGGTAGCTCGACAGGCCACCGACATGGTCCCAGATCGCCTTGGTCGTCATTAGCGCCGCGCCCGAGAGGTAATCGGCTTGCCGCGCATAGCAGAAGCGCGGATCCCACGGGTTCGCGCGGTTGCCGTAGTTCCAGGGGTTGCCCGTGCCCCAGACGATCCCGCCGGCATCCTGCAAGCTGCCGTCAGGATACAGCAACTTGGCGCCGACGAGGCCGACGTTTTCAAACCGGTGGAACGCGTCGAGAAGGGCGTCGAGCCACCCGACCGTCGGCTCGGTATCGTTGTTGAGCAGCACGACATACTCGCCGCGCGCTGCTGCTGCCCCTGCATTGCAGGCACGGATAAAGCGCTGCGGATCCGTGTTGTGAATGACGGTGATGCCCGACACGATCGACTCGAGATCCGCTGTTTCGTCTGTCGAGGCATCATCGACCACGATAACTTCGAAACTCACGTGGTTATGTGCAACAAGCAAGGCGCACAGCCCGTAGTAAGTGACGCTGACCTTGTTGTGCGCGGGGATGACAACCGAGATGGTCGGCGACTCCACCTCGGGAAACGCGATCGGTTCGAGCTTCACCGTTTCGTAGGTGCGATCCAGTGCGTCGAGCGCCGTGGCGAGCGAGGCCGGGTGAAGCCCCTCCACCGGATTCTTGAGATGGGCCCGCAGGGCCTTGTAGCGGTGATTGGCACGCACCGTCAGGTCCGTGGGGAAAGGCGGGCGGGATTCGCGGGCAATGACGTCAGGTGGCGTTAGTATACGAGGCGCCAGTATGGGCAGTGAAAGAAAGATCTGGCTGCCGGAGAGATCCCTGATCGAGACATCAACGACTTCGCCCCGAAGACACCTCGATGGCAGTCTAATGGGCGTGTCCTCTGCGCGCAGATGTATCCGCTCCCGTGCGACGCCGTCTACATATAGCATCATCGTCTGGGCGCTTCGAGCTCGCAAAACCAACGTGTGTCCGTAGTCGTCGATCAGCGAGACCGTGTTGGCCTCGGGCGCGAAGAGGTCGAATTGCTCGTCTTCGAGGCAAAGTCTCACAGGTGCATCTTCGAGCGTACGGAATGCGGGTACCCTCGCATGATACCACATTCCTCCGTGGCCCTTTCCGACAGACTTGTATCGTGGCTGAACCTGGTTGTTCGCCGCGTTAGATCCAACAACCTGAGCATTGGCAATGAATATGTATGGATAGTTCTCGTCCGCTTCCTGCCGGTAGCGTAGGTACTTAATATGCATGGAAACGGAACACTCAATTCCCTTGAATGGCGATGGAACTGAAACTGCCTGGTAACCTTCAACAGATCGTCCGCCAGCGAACTGTGGGTCCAACGGAACATCGATTGTGACGGCTTCATCGCCACCTTTGGGCTCAAAGCGCACGAGTAATTCGGCAGTACACCTATGTGAGGCTACCAGCGCTTCAAATTTTCTCGGCGCCATAGTTCCAGGTATCAAAACATGTTGATTGATGCTGATCAGGTGACCTTGTGTGAATCCATCCACGCGCATCTGCAACGTACGACCATTCTCTAGCGCCCAGTCGGGCAGAGCATTTACGTACGCCTCGGTACCGAATTGAACCTTAGACCCATCGAACAAGTGTTCTTCGATTGGCACCCCGTCGGCTGGATATGAAAATGCTGCGCGAAACGGTAGGCTGGGCGGATCGAACCCTTCTTGCTCGATGGGTTCGATCATGACTTGCGTTCCATTGCACGTAACAGATAGCCCTTTGCTCAAAGCCTTGGGCGATGCATTGACGTATAAGTCACCCTCCGAAAGGATTGCACTTTCGATAAATTTCGCGATCGTCATAGTTTGATCTTTTCGGTTCTGGCTCGACTCTTGGAACGAAGTGGTCGTAAGAAGTCAAGGCCGCTGCTGGCGACTATCGAACTATGCGCAAGAATTGTGAGACCGGTCGATAGGCATGGCACATGCAACACCGACATTCGATACTAGTAGCTGCATGTGGCGCGGGCTGATTCAGCTTCAAAATTGAGACGCCTTCCTTTGCGCGGAGGTCGAAGCCGGGTCATAGAACTCATACCCCTCATTTGCATATCCAAAAAACTTTGTCGACAACCGAACGGTTAGGCGCTCCAAAGATCGCCTCTGTACGTCACCAAAATTACATTGGCTGGGGTGGCAGGATTCGAACCTGCGGTACACGGTACCAAAAACCGCTGCCTTACCGCTTGGCTACACCCCAACCGTGCCGCGCTAGTTACGCTGGCAGCCGCGGGGGATCAAGACC
>JAAAPI010000289.1 GCA_009908325.1 Verrucomicrobiota bacterium
TCAACATGGAAGCACTGAAACAACACGAAGCAGAGAAGCAATCCGTTGCCTGAGAATCAGACTGGAACTGCCGCCTCCGAGAAAGTGCGCAAAAATCGTTGCACTACCGGCAACTTCGCGCCTCACTGGCCTCGCTCTGAGGAGATTCCGAAGCTTCACCACCTACGAAAAGGCCCATTGGGCTAGAATTTTCATGGGTGTCCTGGTTTTCCCCGCTGGAGACCCCGAGTGTCGGGTAATTACTCAACTTGTACAGCCCTAAGAATACAGCAGCTCACCCTCATACTTGACTAGGTAACCAATACATTTGGGTGTCCCATCTGCATTCCTCTGCATGCCCCTACTATAATCCGGGCTATAGATTTGCGGCTGGGTATAGAAAACATCGCTATCGTGGTTTATTGCATACACACACATAGCAAGAGAGTGCGGCTTGGGACCAAATGGCGCGAATATTACAGACTCACTTTCATCTGTAAGCAGCCCCTTTATAGTGTCATAACATCTTGGAGTGTCGTAAGCGTGGATCCTCAGGATGTTGTCATCAGTGAGCCTTGGATACCACCACTTTACCTCCCCAACAAACGCCCAATTCCGCTGAAACTGCGGTGGCCCTGGAGGGAAAGGGAAGAGCAATGATAATTCGGAGTCCTTGTAATGCTCATCAAGTAGACTTGGCAACTGAAATGGCGAGAAGCCAACCCCAACAATCACACTGGCTGACCCAGTATCAGGCATAGCCTCCACTCTGCTATAAGTCGGAAGCTGAGCCCACTCCAACGGATCGTGCGCCAAGTCGCCCGCAGGATAATTCTCCGGAACCGAATAGGCTACGGCAAGATTTCTTACTGATTCGTCAAGTATCAAGAACTTCAAAATCGGGAAGAATATCCTTTTGGGCATACAGCTGATGTCGAGAATTATATTCTCCTCAGCGCTATCAGCAATATGTTCTTTCGCTTCTAAGATATCCCTCCCAGTAGCCATAAGCAGTAACTCTTGACGATCCACACTGCCATCCACGCTTCTATAGAAATACTCACCATTCTGTCGAACCAATCTACGCGCCGTTTCCGATTGGTGACTAATCGGATCCCTCACATCTAACAAATGGGTTGATCGTAAAGACGACCGCACCCCCTTTCGAATGATCGATGTGCAACGATCCTCTGTCGCGAGTGCAGCTACGAGCGACCAACCATCAATGGCTGTAGTCTCTACTAGCCAATCAATGTCACCCCATATCCGACGATCCATGGTAAATCTCAGCGTTTAGAAAATGGAGGTTTGCGTGGGCCCTTGATCATCTTCACGCGGCGACCCAACACTACCGCCCTTTTCAAGAACCTCGGTCAGCGACTGCAGATCCATGTATATGGGCTCCTTCACCCTCTGAAACGGAATCCTAAAGTAGGGCGAATAAATTTGCGCCAAGTAAAATTTACGCCGCTTCTCGCCCCTTGCTTTTGATGTGTGGTCTGAGTCTTGCAGATCGCCATATCTGACCGCGTTCTTTAGGAGACGCATCTTGCTTTCGCTATTCTTTAACTCCTCATCGGATATCGACATCCCGTTTGAACCGGGGTATGAAAGCCTGAGATCGCCCGATAGCCTCTCGTAAAAGAATCTCCCTAACGATCTTACCAGCTGCTCTCTTAACCTAGCATCATCTCCCTCACGCTGTTTCCGGATAGACGCCTCAGATGCTTCCAGTATGCCTTGAGCCTGGGTTTCAGAATCTATGGCCGGCAGCGACCTTAAGCCTTTAGACGCCTCATGTTCTTGGCGGTTGGCTCTCAGCCAACAATCAACAATACACTGGCACTGCATCAAGAAAAGGAGGATATTCCCACCACTAAGCCCGACAACATCATCTTCACCATACCACTTCAATTTCTGTTTTCGTGCTGACGCCAACTGCATCAAAGCCTGATGCTTTCTTTCTTTCAGCCAGTAGGCTTTGGACTTTAGCCTCCATGGAGGGAGCATTTTCCCATCAACATCTTCAAATCTGTAATTAGAGCCTTTTTGGAGCGCCCATGCATTTGCTAAGACCGCGTCGAGCGGGCTCGCTCGAACAAATTTTCTCAGCAGCTTCATGGCCTCATTGTTATCCGGGGCATTTACTATCAACGTCTCCGCCTCATCCTTCCGGGCAAAATAGTCAAATGCCTTTTCTTCTGGGGTAGGCGTCTTCCCCAGCATTGCCGCTAGTGGGCTTCCATCGGAGTCAAATTCAAAGTAATCAGATGACTCAATTCTTCGTCGGAATATATCATTAGCAAAGTCGGGGAAGATCCATGTCTTCCGATTCTCTCGCCTGCGCAGGCGAGAGTCGACGTCCAGCACTCTATAGTCACGGTTAACCTCGAGCAAGTCATTACTAAACATAAGCCGAGGCTTTTCTGGCCATCCATAATGCCGCGTCCCGACCCGATATGAGACATCATCTCCTCGCTCTGCCATCATCACGTTAATAACTTGCTGAATACTTTCACCAAGACCTTCGGTAGAAAGATCCATTTGCCGCAGCAGCTCGTACTGATCGATATGAACAAAAACTTCAGAAGTGTCCTTAATAACGCCTTCGGTTTTCAACAGCCTTGCCGCTGTAGAGATCAGACTTCCAACACTGCTTGCCGTGCTTTCGAACAGTGCTTGCTCCTTTTCTTTGGAAAGGCTAAGCGTAACTAGACTTCTATACTCCCGAATGCGAGCTCTTATACGGTTCTTAAGGGACTCAATATCAGAACCCTCAGTAAATACACCTTGCCAAGCAACCTCTTTGGAAAACTCGCTTGCGAATCGATCTAAGGACGCGTGCCCGTTTTTGCAGGGGTGATTATCCTTGTCGAAATCCCCAAAGGAACGCAAATGCTCAATCGACGTGATAAGGTCCAGGAGAATCCAGTAATTGATGAAATCTCCAGCGAGAAGACAGACTCGTCTCTTTTCGCGGCTATCCGACTCTTTGTAAACTAGGTTAGAAAACTCCAGAATTCCAGCCCGACGCAAATTTATTCCTGCGCCAACAAATCCACGCAAGTTTCTTGGCACGGGAAAATCCACGCCGGAATCAAAATATGCTTTACGGATGTCCGGGCGCAGCAGGTTAAGCAGCATGGTCTTTCCAGATCCCTGAAGACCAAACAAAACCACATGCCCCTTTCTAAAGAGGGTTGTCACTTGCTTCACCAAGTGCGGGCTGAACAGCTGAACAAAGCGACCTGGCCCAATAGCCTCCGCATAGTACAAATCATGAAATGGATTAAGCCTAGCACTCATATCTACACCTTCCGAGAGTCACGGACAAAAAGAGGCGTCCATTTTCTTGACTCATGATGAATCATGGGCAGAGTGTTGTCAGGAGTGTTACTAAAGAGTACGGTTACGCCTCCTGTGGGATTGTTCGCGGGAAAGCCAAGGGGATGATAAGGAGCCTCAGGTCCCGGCGGACGCCCATCAGAAACATCGTCATAAGTTTTCTCCGCAATTTCCCTGATTGATGCTCTTTCTTTGTCTATGGACTGATCGATTTCTTCCGTTATGAGCGTATCTCGGCTGATTCGAAGCACAGGCTCATAATGAAACTGTAAATACGTTCTAGACAAGCGGTTTAAATAATCGTCACCTGCCGGGCAGACAACCAACGGTGCAAATAAAATTGGCATGCCGGGAATGGCCCGCATTAAGGATAGGATTGCCTTGGCAGCTTGCGATCCGCTTGCGACAAAATCTTCAACTAAAACGATATGCTCTATCCCATGACGCCTTGATTGACGCGCAATTCCTTGGCAATCGTCCCCTTCTTTTGCGGCATGGAGATTTGTCCTATTCCCGATGGAATGAGGTATCCGATTTAAATGGTGATATCTATTTATGTCCAAACTATCAGTAACCGGAAGAAACCACGACCTCTCTACAGCTGTTTGTAGCCGCCGTGCACCGTCGGACTCCAATAGACTGCAGCCAACCTGGTCTGAGAGCCACCGATGAGCTATGACTTGATAAGAGTACCGCATAGCCTCCTCTGATTCTTTAGACCCGACGAAGAAAAGCTCTGTCGAGAACTTGAACATCCGTTTTGCCCATTTGGAATCCTGCTTCTCCACATTACCCAACCAAGCATCGAGCCTCCGCCAGAAGTTTGGACCATTGATCTTGGTCGGAAGATATTCTCTATACAGATGCTGCTCAAGCACTTGAAGCATTTGATTCACTTCGTTCATTTCCTCGTCGTTCCACTCCCGGATACGACGTTCAATGGCATCAGTCATACTAGCCCCCAAGGACATAACTAAGTTCACGAGCGATCGCTCGAGCCATAGGCGGCGGAACGGCGTTCGCGATCATCGCAAAGGCTCGCTTCCTCGAAACCGCATTTGGAACATCAAATGAGTCTGGAAAGCCTTGAATGCGCATGGTTTCACGAAGCGAGAACCCTCGATGCTCGATCGGGTGAAGATAATAGCGGGGATCCCCAAAGTGACTATTGACTGTTGGCGCTAGGCCCTCCGCTCGCAACCTCCTATACTTTCCATTAAAAGTGTGCGTTAAATCATAAAAGCCACCAACGCTCCGTAGGTACTGTTTTCGCTCCAACGCAGAAAGAAGCGCATTGCCAAACTCAGCCTGCAAATCTTTCTTCGGAATCGGGTCCCCGTCCCCCGTCTTTCGCCGTCGGCTTCGACGGCGCAAATATATCAACTTAGTTAGAACATCCCGCTCCTTTTGGGTCACGGGGCCGAAGACCTGCGGAATATCCCAAGTATGCACGGCGCTTGGACCGTTTCTTACATTTGTAAGCTTCTGACCCTGCGCGATCCTTTCAGCGATCATCCATCCCCGTGAACCGATTTCGAAGGTTGTTGCTGGGAAGGGGTCACCGGATAGGCCTTTTAACTGTAGGACATCTCCAAGTCGCACCTCAGGAGTGGATTTAAATGTTAAATTCGGCCCAAAGCTCCCGAGGATGGCGATTAGTACAACTCTCTTGCGACCTTGGGCAACGGAATGATTGCTAGCATCCAACGTATATTCTTTTACGGAGTAACCGATCCCCCGCAAGGCGGCCTGTAACATTCCCCAGTGAGCCTTGTGCTTCCCGTATTTCACTGCCGGAACATTTTCAACAAGCACTACACGTGGCCGCAGTACCTCAGCAAACTTGGCAGGTATTTGCAACAGATCATTTCTTGGGTCTCTTAGATCCCTTTTTCCAAGCGTTGAAAATCCTTGGCAGGGCGGCCCCGAAACAATGACGTCTATAGCTTTACTCGAAAACGTCAAGGGATCGAGTGTCGCAAGGTCTGCTGTAAGGGTGTCTCCGGGAATGTTGTCACTTAAAACGCCAAGAGCACGGCTATCAATGTCGATGGCGGCGACTGCGGAAAAACCTGCCTCATAGAACCCTAAATCCAAACCACCGCATCCTGAGAAGATGCTTAAATAGCGTGGTGTACCCATAGTATGCTCGAACCCCAGCGAATTTAGATGAAAGATGCTTCCACGCATCCGCTATGCACCATATTTGCGGGTGCAATCAGGCAAGAATTGAACGGGCGCTGCCAGTCAGTCATCAACCTGACGGTTTGTAGTAATTGATTGCAAATTGCCGTGCAATCATGGAATTAATTGATCAGCTTGCCTAATGCCGCGCCGGGATCAGGCTGGCGCATCAGCGATTCCCCAATCAAAAACGCCCCAATCCCTCCATCCTGAAGCTTCTTGATGTCTTCCGGACTATGAATCCCACTCTCCGAAACCACCAGCCGATCCTTCGGCACCATGGGCGCCAACCGTAGCGTAGTCTCCAGGTCGGTGACAAACCGATGCAAGTCCCGATTATTAATCCCCACCAGATCCCCAGGCACCTTCAACGCCCGCTCCATCTCTTCCTCGTCGTGCACTTCCACCAGCACGGCCAGGCCCACTTCCCGGCCCAGCTCGGCCAGTTCGGCAAGCCGGTCGTCGTTGAGCGCGGCGACGATGAGCAGCAGGGCGTCGGCGCCGATGGCGCGAGTTTCGATGACCTGCCAGGGGTCGATGATGAAGTCCTTTCTCAACACCGGCAGGCGGCAGGCGTTGCGGGCTTCGACCAGGTAGGCGGACTGGCCGCCAAAGAAGCCTTCGTCGGTGAGGACCGACAGGCAGGTGGCGCCGCCCGCCTCGTAGCTCTTGGCGATCGCTTCGGGGTCGAAGTCGGGGCGAATGATCCCGGCCGAGGGCGAGGCGCGCTTGACCTCGGCAATGACGGCATCCTTCGTGGCCGCCGCACGGGTCCTCAGCTGGCCAGCGAAGTCCCGGCAGGGCGGCAGGTCCTTGACGATGGCCTTGAGTTCGTCGAGCGGTCGGTCGGAGCGGCGGCGTTCGACTTCGTCTCGCTTGGCGTCGAGGATGGTCTTGAGGATATCGGCGCTCACAGGGCGTAGCTCCGGTTGGCGTATTGCTTGAGGCGTTCCAGGCCGACGCCGGTGGCGAGGATCTCCTTCGCCTGGCGGATGCCTTCTTCCAGGCTCTCGGCGCGGCCGGAGACGTAGATGGCGGCCCCGGCGTTAAGTGCGACCATGTCGGCGGCCGGGCCGGGCTCGCCGCCCAGGGCGGCTTCGACCAGGGCGAGGCTTTCCTTGGCGTCGGCCACCTGCAGGGCGGCCAGGCTGTCGTGCTTGATGCCGTAGTCGTTGGGCTGGATCTCGATCTCGCGGATCTCGCCTTCTTTCAGTTCGGCGGCCTTGGTGGACGCGGCGATCGAGATCTCGTCGAGGCCATCGTGGCTGTGGACGACGATGACGTGGCGGCTGCCCAGCGCGTGCATCACCTCGGCCAGCGGCAGGACCAGCTCGGGCGAGAACACGCCCAGCACCTGATTGGGCGCGGCGGCCGGGTTGGTCAGGGGGCCGAGCAGGTTGAACAGGGTGCGCAGCCCTAGGGATTTGCGCGGGCCGATGGCGTGCTTCATGGCCGTGTGGTGCTGCGGTGCGAACAGGAACCCCACGCCGAGCTCGTCGATGAGGGTGGCGACCTGTTCGGGGGTGAGATCGAGCCGGCAGCCGGCCGATTCGAGCACGTCGGCGGCGCCGGACTTGCTGGAGACCGAGCGGTTGCCGTGCTTGGCCACGCGCACGCCGGCGGCGGCCGCGGCGAAGGCCGATGCGGTGGAGACGTTGAACAGCGAGGCGCCGTCGCCGCCGGTGCCGACGATGTCGGTCAGGCCCTCGCGGTCGATGTCGACGCGCTGGGCGACTTCGCGCATCACCTCGGCGGCGGCGGCAATCTCGGT
>JAAAPI010000074.1 GCA_009908325.1 Verrucomicrobiota bacterium
ATAACCGCCGGAGAGCCCCCCACCAAAGCCAAAACGATGGCGCCCGTCGACACCCACCCCATAACTTTCCCGGCGCGTCACCTCCCCCGTAAATCCATCCGCGTCATTGGTCTGTTTAAATTCCGTCCGCACCTGTATCGGTGAGCCCTCACCAAAGACCTCGCCGGCTTCGATGTCTGCCAGAAACAACAAATCCTCGCTGTCGTTTTCCGTCGAATCGAGATGTCGCACAACGCCAACTCCCGTTCCGATGACGCCACGCACAAAGCCCTTCGGTTTGGAAAGCTCGATTCTCGGCTGAATACGAAATATCGTATCGGATTCCTCGTCCTCGTTGAGGCGCAAGTTACTGTCGTAGATCATTGAAGATGTCAGCCCCACCCCCATCTGATAGTCTTCCTTCCGGGTAAACCCGCTCAGCGATGCATTGCTGAGCGCCAAGGCGAGGACGGTGCACAAGCAGCTACGTTGCAAGAAGGACACGGGTACGGCGGTTCCAATCCCTAATAACACGCGGCTTAAAATGCTTTTCGATCCGGAATCAACATCCCGAGCCCTGTCCGCAATACAATCGAGGCATCCAAGATGATGCTCCAGTGTTCCAGATAGTGAATATCTGAAGATGCGCGCATCCGCACATCCTCATCCGACTCAATTAAACCGCGATAGCCACGCACCTGAGCCAGACCCGTGATGCCAGGCTTTACGAATTGCCGCACTGCGTAGCCCTGAAAAACCGCCGCAAACTGCGCATCGTGCTCCGCTAAGTGCGGACGCGGCCCCACGATACTCATTTCGCCATGCAAAACATTCACAAACTGCGGAAATTCGTCGATACTGAAACGACGAATAAAGCGTCCGAAAGAAAAAACCCGATCATCATCGCGCGTGGCCTGTTTGGATACATTCGGATTGTCCACATGCATGGATCGGAATTTCAGCATTTGGAAACGCCTTCCTTCCGCGCCCTGCCGCTCCTGCCGGTAAAAGAGGGGTCCGGGAGATTGCAGGCGATGGGCCAGCCATACCACCAAGCAAAGCAGTGGCAGCACCAACAAACAGATCGGCAGCGAAACACAGATATCAAACAAGCGCTTTGTCGAGCGGTTGACTGGGCTCTCCAATGGTTCTGCCCGGAAGCCAAGGAACTGCATCCCGCTTTCCATGTGAATCGATGGCGTCAAACCGTAAGCGGACTGCACATCCCAAATATGCACAATCCGAATACCCAATTGATCGCCCATGATTTTCTGCTGGACTAAATCTCCATAACGCTCCGGTGGGTCTACAAAAACAGCCGAGGCCGGTTTCAAGTCAGACAGGTGTTCGGGAAGCCGACGCAGGCTCCCAAGATGTGGGAGGCCCTCAATGGCCTCGCCGGATTCCCCGTTTCCGATGTAGCCGATCAAATCCAAGCCAAGCCCTTGCTGCGTCCGGAACCAATTGAGCTTTGATCGGACCGACGCGGGATCGCCAATCAACACCGTGCGAAGCTGACGCCCACCACTGAAAACCCGCCGCGTCAGGAGTGGAAACAGAAGGTGATTGATCCCGAGCATCAAAATCGGAAGGCACGCAAAATACGTCAGAAAAAACGCCCGGGACGGCATTCCATCCTTCGTCAAAAAGGTGTAGAGCGCGACCGCCATGAATGCGAAGCCGACTTGCCGCACAGTGATCCAGAGCGACTCCGCCGCCGAACGGTACGCTGGGGCCAAGGCTGGCGAGCGGTCACGAACCATACGCTCGAAGACAATCGCCAGCGAAACCAGCAGACTGTAGATCAAGTAGCGCCCGGGTGCCGGAAAGCCGGAACCCATCAGTGACATGTAAATACCATACCAGGCCCAGAACCCACAAAAAGCCACCCCGGCCAGTAACCAGACCTTCAAAAGGCGTATTCCTTCTAGACGGTGAAATATCATAACAGAACTTACGACTTTAAGCCCAGATAGCGTCCATCCACAAACCCTTTTTTTCTGATACCACTGGCATTGCACTGCTCAACCTGCTCGATGAACTGGTTGGCAACGATGAATTTTTCTTTAAGTATTCGTGCATTGGTTGCGGGGGTTAGTGAAAGTTGAATCGGGTGAGTAATGGCAATGGACCTGGAAATTAAGAACCGAACTCCCTAGAAAATCGAAACGCTGCTAGTCATAGAGCATAAAACAAGCCAAATGTATAGCACAAACATTCCAATTTTATTCAGCCCATTTTAGCGATATCGCCCAGCGATCAGCCTTTTTTGAACGTCGAACTATCCAGCAAGCCTTGAATTGAGAATCCCTTAAAGCCTATCCCCGCTGACATCGCAGACCGAGCGGGAGTCGCCCGAACTCTATCCTTTTTCCCTTCGCCGCTCAAGATGCGATCGATAAATTACCGGAAAAGCAGTCGCCCCCAATAGAGGTCGGCCATTGAACTGCGCCAAATTGGCCCCCCAGAGCAAATTGGACTCGAGCAGCAATAGACCCTTTTCTTCCGTGTCTACAATATCCCAACCGACGAAGCACGCACCCCCGATTTGTTGATGCGCCCGCTCCGCAAGGCCGAGCACCTCAGCCCAATTATGAATCCGGTGTCCTTCCACCCGACCCCCGCCCTCCGAATGGACTTGCAGGATGCCCTTCCGTATGTCCATGAAACCAAAGCTACTTAGAGTGCCCGTTTTAAGATCAATCGCGGAGCAACCCGCGTCACTCTCGATACTCGTCAAAACTGCCTGGCCGCAAGGCATCCGAAGGAACGCGCACAGGGTCTTCACCTCACCGTTTTGACCAAGTGCGGTCACGATGCGGTAATTACATAGATTCCCATTACTGAATGGCCTCAGCCAGCGGGCGTTGTGCATCAGCGGCTGCACCAGGTAGGACCCTTCCGGTGCGAACGCAGCCAATTGGTCGAAAGGCTGCCCGCTGGCATCACAAACCCGACGACCGCTAAGTCGCTCCCACCAGCTCCCATTTTCGGACTGGTCGAAGATCGCAACACGAATGCCGCCATAAGCTTTAACGGGCTTGATCAAAAAACTCCGCCCCTTGTTAACCCACGCCTTCAAAACATCACTTCGACCCAGCTTCCCTCCTTCGAGCATAGAAAACGTAGGCACACAGGGCAGACCCTGCGCGCGACAGGCTTCCTCAAACGCCTGCTTTTCCACGTGAGGTCTCACCTCGGGCTGCGTCTCATTGTTTAGAACATGAATCAACTTATGCAGGATTCGCTGCGATATGAATCCTGCTCGTTCCTCTTCAGAATCAAATCGATAAAGCCGGTTCGCATAGTAGTCCATGACCGGGATCTGATAGCAGAACTGACCAATCGAACTTTCTAAAAACTGCCGCCACAGCGCCTTACCGGAATCCCTGCGACAAGCATGCCCGTGACTGCGGAGGTAATTCCATGCCTCGCGCAGACTGTAGCCCAAGAAAAGGGTGGAAGCCATCAAGGCTGCCGGCCCGCTGAGCGTCCCATGCTCGCGCTCAGCGGTATCAAGATAAAGGCGATGTAGGCCCGCGATTTCGGAAGATCCACGGTCCGAACGAAGTCCGGGATATCGCGCATCACAGTAGTTGAAGCCGACGCGGCCCTTCCAAATCGATAATTTGCTCATATTCAATCACCTCGCGCGGTCCCAGGTAACTCCCCTCCGCACCTCCCGGGCGGGCCTCCCCGCATACACACGCCCCTCTCCTGCCAACCGCCCTATCACCAGAGAACCGGCACCGATCACACAGTCACTACCAATCTCCGCTCCCTTCATCAACTGTGTTGACTCCCCAAGCCAAACATGATCGCCAATGCTTACCGACCGGTCCTCATTGACTCGCTTCCCACTGGCAACATCTAATATCGAATGCATGTCACTCGTGCGCACCGCCACACCCACGCCGATCATGCAATCCTCACCGGTTCGAATGCCCACGTCGCTTCCGGCTACCATAAAACGGGGCCCCGTCATCGTTGTGCCTTCACCGATCTCCAACCATGTCCCTCTATCCTGAACCAGCAAATGCGCATGCCGGATACGGACATTTCTGCCGATGATTAGACGGCAGCCGGAGCCCCGCACCTCAATCTTCGAATCAAGAACATAGGTTCCCTCACCGATGGAGACGTGACAGTCACGCCCTTCGATCTCAATTCCTGAAGAACGAATCTTGACATCACAGGTCCGCAAGCGACTCCCACGGGAAACGGATAGTTTATTTCCAGAAAAACGGTTTGTTACGTTGTAGAAAAGGCTTTTCAAACCGAGAGTTCTTGCGATGGAACGAATCTTTGACATGAACCCAACACCTACGAAATCGGGAAAGATCAGTGCGAGCTAAAAGAGTGAAAAACCCCTCGACATTCTAGAATAGGTTAATCCTTTGGAGTTATCACTTTGGAAAACCAACACTACGAAACGGTTATCATCGGAGCCGGCATGGCGGGACTGGCCGCCGGTATCCGCTTGGCGCTGGCTGGAAGGGAAGTTATCATCCTCGAGCGCCATAATGCCTCGGGCGGGCTGAATTCCTTCTACAGCCAGGAGGGCCGCAAGTTCGACGTAGGCCTGCATGCTATGACGAACTACGTGCCCAAGGGCACCAAAGGCACCCCATTGACCAAGCTGCTCCGGCAGCTCCGCATTCCCTACGATGCGCTCGACCTCTGCCCGCAAAACGGCTCACGCATCCACTTCCCGGGTTGCCAGCTTCGTTTCAACAACGACTTCGCCTTCTTCGAATCCGAAGTGGCTCATGCCTTCCCCCGAGAAATCGATGGCTTTCGCGCCCTCGCCGAAGAGGTCCGCACGCTCGACGCCTTCAACCTCGGGGCCATCCCCAGCTCAGCCCGCCAAGCCGTGCAGCGCCATATCTCCGATCCACTCCTCGAAGATATGCTTTTCTGCCCGGTCATGTATTACGGCAGTGCGCAGGAGCACGATATGGATTACGGGCAATTCGCCATAATGTTTCGCTCGCTCTTCTTCGAGGGCTTCGCCCGACCACTCGACGGCGTCCGCGTCATCATTAAGCTTCTGCAGGATAAATACCGCTCGCTCGGTGGTGTCCGAAAAATGAAATGCGGCATCCGCCGAATCCATACAAAAGACGGAAAAGCCACTGCCCTTGAGCTCGACAGCGGTGCTACGATCACCGCCGACAAAATCATCTCGACCGCCGGAGCCGTCGAAACCGCCCGACTCTGCACGGATCAGCCCGAAGACGCCGCTGCCGAAAACATTGGTCAACTCAGTTTCACTGAGACCATCACCGTGCTCGACCGCCAGCCTGCCGAATTCGGTTGGGAGGACACCATCATCTTTTTCAACACCGCCGAGCGCTTCCGCTACGCTCGCGTCGAAGACGCCCTTGTCGACCCCACCAGCGGCGTTATCTGCTTCCCCAATAATTACCAATACGGCGAAGGCCGCCAGCTCGACGAGGGCTTCCTCCGCGTCACCGCCATGGCCAATCACGACCAATGGTGCGCCCTCTCCGAAGAGGACTATCTGGAGCAAAAAGCCTACTGGTATGACGCCTTGCAAAAGGTGACCCTCGGCCTCCTCCCCGAGGCCAGGCTCGACCTCGACACCCATCGTATCGCCAGCGATATGTTCACCCCCCGCACCGTGCGCAAATACACCGGCCACCTCAACGGCGCCATTTACGGAGCACCCCACAAAATCAAAGACGGCCGCACCCACCTCGACAATCTCTACCTCGCTGGCACCGATCAGGGCTTCCTCGGTATCGTCGGTGCCATGCTCAGCGGTATCTCCATGGCCAACCTGCACGTTTTGCAGGGGTGATTCGCATTAGGTCAGTCGCCGGGCAAGATCCAGCGCTGCGGCGAAGCTGCTGCAGTCAGCCCGACCACTTCCGGCCAGTTGAAAGGCGGTGCCATGATCGGGGCTGGTGCGCACGAAGGGAAGCCCCAAGGTCAAGTTGACGGCGCTGTCGAACTCGAGCGTTTTCACCGCGGCAAGGGCCTGGTCGTGATAGGCAGCCACGACGATATCAAACTCCCCTTGCCGCTGACGGTGAAAGACGGTGTCACCGGGCAGGCAGCAGGATAGGCCAGGCAACTCGGCCCGAAGGCGGTCGAGCGCCGGATCGAGCACTTCAGCCTCTTCCGAACCGAGCAGACCGCCCTCCCCGGCATGTGGATTCAGCCCACAAACACCGATGCGTGGCTGCTCCACGCCAAGCCTCCGAGCCAGCGCAGAAGCGCGGCGCACCGCTTTTTCCAGACAATCGGCGTCAAGGGCTTCGGACACCTCACGCAACGCGAGGTGCCAGGTCGCCAAAACAACCCGCAACGATTTGCCAACAAAAGCCATACTCGGCTCCCCGCCCCAGGCGTGGGCGAAAAACTCGGTCTGCCCGGGGAAGGTAAAACCGACCTCCTGCAAGCCATGCTTGCTGACAGGCCCGGTTACGACACCGCGAAACCGCCCGGACCGACAACCCTCGGCCGCCGCCTCCATCGCGGCTAGCGCCAAAGTCGCTCCCTCGGGCGTCGGCTGCCCCGGCTTCGGCGAAAAGCCGACCGGCCCAACGGCCTCATAATCCATCCCCAGGCTTCGCCGGAGATCGCGCCCCGCTGACTCAGCGCCAATGAAGACACAGTCGCTCCCGCGCAACGCATCCGCGAGCAAGGCAGCGGCAATCACTTCGGGGCCAATTCCCGCAGGATCACCACAGGTAATAGCCAGCGGCTTTCTGGACGATTGCTCAATCACGGGTCGATTTTACAAAGCCCCGCTTACCCCCTTCGAAGAAACTGAGAAAACGGGCGGCGGCGGGAGTCACGCCAAACTCAGTCTCGCGAGCTGCCTCTTCGGCCTTGCGCTTGAGGTTGCCTCCACCGAAGAAGACGGCGCGGTAGCAGCGTTTAAGCTCCCGGATCTCCCGCTGCTCGAAGCCACCGCGCTTCAGACCGACCAAATTGAGCCCGTGGGCTTCACTCCGCTCGGCCGCCATCACGTAGGGTGGCACGTCTGCGGTGATTGACGCGTTACCGGCGATCATGCAGTGGGCGCCGACGCGGCAAAATTGATGGATACCCGCACCGCCCCCAACGAATGTCTTTTCGCCAATCACGATGTGCCCGGCGAGCATCACATTATTCGCCAGAACAACCCCTTGCTTGAGTTCGCAATCGTGCGCTACATGCGCGTTCGCCATGATAAAGCAGTCCTCGCCGATCCGTGTCGTGGCACCGGCGCTGCTCGCCCGGTTGATCGTCACGGCCTCACGTAGGACCGTGCGGTCGCCGATT
>JAAAPI010000085.1 GCA_009908325.1 Verrucomicrobiota bacterium
GCCGAGCAGTTTAGCGATTTGGGTGAGAAGCTTTCTCTGCGCGACATCAACCGCTACCAGTTCCGCCGGAACCGTTCGGATGATGACGTTCCCGTCCAGCGTGCGGGTGCCGGGGAGTAGAGTTTCTACGTAAGCGGCTTCCTTCAGGTGGCCGAACTGGTTGCTCCGCGCGGGTTCGTTGCTCGTCGCGGGTTCGTTTCTCCGGGCGAAAGGTTTTCTAATAAATTAATCCAGTTAAGCTTGAACCCGACGGACTTGTTTCAATGGTAGGGCGAATTTTTGCCTTTCACCATGCCTTCCTCGCTCGCTATCAGCCTCGCCGTCATCTTTGCGGCGTCCTTTATCGCACCGATGGTGGTGCGTGCTTTGGGGGATCGGGCTGGCTGGGTATTGGCGGCGGCGCCGGTGGTGGCCTTTGTTTCCCTTTTTTCTCAGGCCTCGGTTATCGCGGGGGGAGCGTCGGTTGTTTACCAAGTCGACTGGTTTTCGGCATTGGACACGGCTTTTGCCCTGAAGCTGGACGGGCTGTCGCTTCTCATGGCGCTCCTGGTTACGGCCATCGGTACTTTTATTGTGATTTACACGGGTGGCTACATGCACGGTCACCCGCTGCTGGGGCGCTTCTATCTCTATTTGCTTTCCTTCATGGGGTCGATGGTCGGGCTGGTGCTTTCGGACAACATGATCCTCATGTTCGTGTTCTGGGAGGGCACGAGTATTACCTCCTACCTGCTGATTGGTTTCAACCATGAGGAGAAGTCCTCCCGCTGGAAAGCATTGCAGGCCCTGCTGGTCACGGGGCTGGGCGCTATGGCCATGCTGGCCGGGTTCATTTTGATCGGCATGGTGACGGGGAGCTACAGCTTCTCCGAAATCAATGGAATGGGCGACCTCCTGCAGGCCAGCCCATGGTATACGGCGATTGTTTTGCTTATCCTGGGGGGCTGCTTCACCAAGAGTGCGCAGGTGCCGTTTCACTTCTGGCTGCCCAACGCAATGGCCGGGCCGACGCCGGTCAGTGCCTTCCTCCACTCCGCCACCATGGTCAAGGCGGGCGTCTTCCTGATGGCGCGTCTCAATCCGGCGTTGAGCGGCAGCGGGCTGTGGGAGTATATGCTGGCGATCTTCGGTGGCGTGACGCTCTTGCTGGCGATGTTTCTCGGACTGTTCCAGAAGGATGCCAAATCGATCCTGGCCTACACCACCCTTGGTGTGCTGGGTATTTTGACGATGCTGCTGGGCATCGGGACCGAGTATGCTATCAAAGCAATGGTGGTTTTCCTCATCGGGCACGCGCTCTACAAGGCGACCCTCTTCATGGTGATCGGCTCGGTGGATCATGAGACGGGCACACGCGATGTCACGCTGTTGCGTGGCTTGCGCAGGGTGATGCCGATCACGGCGCTGGCCGGGGTGCTGGCGGCGCTCTCCATGTCGGGCGTGCCACCGTTTTTCGGGTTTATCGGCAAGGAGCTGATCTACAAGGCTGGGGTTGGCCTGGCCGGGCCGGATCTGGCCTTTCTGGTGGTCGCTTTCGTCGGGAATCTGGTCATGATGGGGCTCGCACTCAAAGCGGGTCTGGGGCCGTTCTTTGGCAAGCCGGACCTCGCGGCCCTGCCAAAAAAGCCGCACGAAGCGCCGGTCTCCATGTGGATCGGTCCAGCGGTTCTGGCCGGGTTGGGGCTGATCTTCGGGCTCGTGCCGTTTTGGGTCACAACCCACATGGTGGAGCCCGCCATCGCGTCGATCCAAGGCAGCACTATTCATACGCTTGAGCTTGCTCTGTGGGATCTGGTCAAGCCGAACATCCCACTGCTCCTGAGCGGGCTGACGGTGCTGGGCGGTATTGTCGTATTTATCAACCGGCGACGCTTTTGGGCAATGGCTGATGGGGTGCTGGCGGCCATTCGACCCTATGGTGCCGAGGCAGCTTACGAAAGGATCTTTGCTTCCATAGTGGCATTTTCAAAATGGCAGACGGGCAAGCTGCAAACCGGCCGTTTGCATGACTATGTTTTTTACATCGCAGGTGTGACGGCACTACTCGTGGGCTGGGAGCTTGTCAGTTCGGTCCAGGGGTTGCCCGCGATACAGGCGGCTCAGTTTGATCTGTGGATTGCCGCGCTAATTGTGTTGATGGGGGTGGCAGCAGTTTACGCGGTTATTTCGGATCGCTATTTCCTAATTCTGGGCGCTTTGGGGGCGATTGGTTTCGGAGTCGCTTTGCTGTTTGCCTACTACGGAGCGCCAGACCTGGCGATCACCCAGCTCATGGTTGAAGCGCTCACGGTCGTGCTCTTCATGTTTGTTATCCGCGGCCTGCCCTCGATCCGGGGTTTTTCCGGTCGTTTAACGCGGGGGCGTGACGCGGTGTTGGCAGGTATTTTTGGCCTGATTGTGACGCTGCTAGCCTGGCTGGCGGCGGACCTTCAGTTTGCCGGACCGATTTCAGAGACACTGTCGGCCATGAGCTACCCGGAGGCGAAGGGGAAAAATGTGGTGAACGTAATCCTGGTGGATTTTCGCGCACTGGACACGTTCGGGGAGACCACTGTCGTGGCCGCAGCGGCACTGGGTATCGCGGCGCTTATGAGCAGTCGCTTCGTGAAGAAGCGTAGGACAGGAAGGGATGCTTCATGAAGTGGTTCGCTTTATCGCAAGCTGGGCGCATTCTCTTTCCATGGTTGGTAGTTTTATCACTGATTGTGTTGTATCGGGGCCACAACCTGCCGGGTGGTGGGTTTATCGGGGGGCTCCTCGGGGCAGCGGCGTTTATTTTGGTGGGTCTGGGAGATGGTATGGCAGAGGCGAAGCGGCGCTTGCGGTTAGATCCGGTCACGGTCCTGGGAATCGGTTTGGGGGTTGCGGTGTTGTCGGGCTTGCCCGGATTATTTGGCGAAAAGAAGTCGTATTTCGTGGATCAGTGGCTGCCGGACTTTACCCTGCCCCTACTCGGAGAGATGCATATCGGGACGCCCTTCGTCTTTGACGTTGGTGTTTACATCGTCGTGGTGGGCTTCGTTCTGCACGCGGTCTTCAGTTTGGACTTTCTCGCAAAAACCGATTCGCGGGAAGAGCTGGAAAAGGATGACAAACCGGCGGGGGGGGCGGACTGATGGAGTGGGCGGTCTCAGCTTTGATCGGCATGTTATTCGCTTGTGGACTCTACTGCTTGCTGCGGCGCAGTGTCGTACGTCTGGTGATTGGTGTTTTATTTCTTTCGCAGGGTGCCAACCTTCTGGTCTTTTTGAGTGGAGGCTTGACGCTCGGCCAGCCTCCCATGGTTGAAAAGGGTGCCAAAGTCCCGGTGGCACCCTTCGCGGACCCCTTGCCGCAGGCGATGGTGTTGACCGCCCTCGTGATTGGCTTGGGTCTGGTGGCCTTTTTGTTGACGCTCGTCTTTCGGGCGCACGAGGCGGTGGGCAGTGATGATATCAACTCCTTTGACAGTACAGAGAAGTCGCACACGACGGCCGAGAAAAAATGATGAATGCCTACGCGATACTGCTCCCTTTGCTTCTGCCCATCATCGGTGCGGTTTTTTTGCTCGTCTTTGCCCGCTCAGTCTGGGCGCAGCGAATCGGCGGGGTCGTTTTCTCGGGCTTAACTCTTATCGCTTCACTCTACCTGGTCTGGGTGGTGGATACGGCGGGGTATATCGTTTTACAATCCGGTGGCTGGGCGGCCCCTTTCGGTATTTCGCTGGTAGCGGACCGCTTCAGTGCCATCATGGTGGCGGTGTCGGCCTTTATGGGATTTACGGTGGCCTGGTATGCTGTCGGTGAGATTGATACGGGCCGTCTGAAACGCTACTTTTTCCCGCTCTACCTGATGCTCCTGTTTGGGGTGAACGGCGCTTTTCTCACGGGCGATCTGTTCAACCTCTATGTTTGGTTCGAAGTGATGCTCATCGCCTCCTTCATCCTCATGGCCATCGGTGGCAAGCGGGATGAGCTGGAAGGTGCAATCAAATACGTCAGCCTCAATCTGCTGGCTTCGATGTTTTTCCTGATCGGGGCCGGTATGATCTACGGGATAACCGGCACACTGAATATGGCCGATATTTCGGCCAAGGTGGCAGCTGCACCGGACGCGGAGAGCATTCTGCCGGCGGCCTTACTCTTGTTTGTCGCCTTTGCGGTGAAAGCGGCGCTCTTTCCTTTTTTCTTCTGGCTGCCCGCTTCCTACCACACCCCGCCGCCGGCCGTCTCGGCGATCTTTGCGGGACTCCTCACGAAAGTCGGCGTGTATGCGCTTTTTCGCTTTCACACATTACTCTTCGTTTCGCTCTTTTCCCATTTTCAAACGCTGCTCATCGTGCTTTCGGTTTTCACCATGGTCACCGGGGTGCTGGGGGCGGCATCGCACTTTCAAATGCGGCGGATTCTCTCCTTTCACATTATTAGTCAGATCGGCTACATGACTGTGGCTCTGGCAATTATGACGCCGCTCGCGCTCGCCTCCGGCATCTTCTATCTGGTGCACCATATCATCGTTAAAACGAACCTCTTTCTGATCAGCGGAGTTGTCGTGGAAATGAAGGGCACTGATGATCTCGCTCGGGTCGGAGGCTTGTCAAAGTCGGCCCCGTGGCTGGCATTTCTCTTTTTCGTTCCGGCCTTTTCGCTGGGTGGGATTCCACCGCTCTCCGGCTTTTGGGCAAAGTTCGGGGTGGTCAAAGCAAGCCTCGAGGCGGGGCACTGGTGGGTCGTCACTTTCGCCCTTTTGGTGGGCGTGCTGACATTGTTTTCGATGACGAAGATTTGGGCGGAAGCTTTCTGGAAAAAGGAGCCCGAAGCCGTCTCGGAAAATGAAAACGGAATTGAAGTTGACCCCAGCGAAGATCGCGGGGGCATACGGCCGCTGCGGTGGATGCTGCCACCGATCGCAAGCATGGCAGTGGCGACGGTCGTGATTGGCCTCTTTGGTGAGCCGATGTTTCAGTATACCGATCGGGCTGCCAATCAATTGCTGGATGCCGATGGCTACCGGGCTGCTGTCCTGCTACAAGTGGATGCGCTCACGCCGCCAACCCAAATAATCGATGCGTCTGCGAAAGGAGGCAATTAGTGCGAATTTTAAGGATACTCGAATTTTTACTGTTTTATGTGAAGGAAATTGTTTTGTCCAATGTGCGCATCGCCCATGATGTGCTGACGCCACGCCATCGGATGAAGCCGGGCATCATAGCCGTCGAGGTGGGTGATTTGAGCGAGCGTCAGCTGGCGGCGATGGCTAATTTGATCACGATGACGCCGGGTACTCTTGGCATGTATGTCTCCAAGGACCGGAAACTACTCTACATCCATTCCATGTATATGGATAAGGATGCAGAGGCAATCGGTGCCGATCTGGCGCGTGACTATGGGAGGAGGGTAAAGCATGTTTTCCGGTGAGATTTCGACACCCATAGCGGTGGCCGTCGCCATTGCGCTCTTCTTTTTATTTCTGGCACTCGTCGCTGCGCTCGTGCGGATCGTCCGTGCGGATAATCCGTTTGATCGCGTGGTCGCTTTGGACCTGATCGGAGGCGTCTGCCTTTGCAGCCTGGTTGTCTTTGCGATTCGCTTCGGGCAACCCGTTCTGTTGGATTCCGCATTCGCGCTTGCTGTGATGAGTTATCTGGGGACAGTCGCTTTTGCGCGTTATTTGGAAAAGGGGGACGACTAGATGGATTATCTGATTGCAGTTTTGATTGTTGTTGGTTCCGCTTTTGCGCTGGTCGCGGCCCTCGGCGTCCTTCGAATGCCGGACTTTTATATGCGTATGCATGCGGCTACCAAGGCCGGGGCCTTCGGAGCGCTTCTCCTACTTGTCGCGGCAGCGCTCTATTTCGGAACGCTTCGGGCCGTGATTACTTCGATTCTGGTTATCATCTTCTTTTACATTACGACGCCGGTGGCGGCGCAAACATTGGCCGAATCTGCCTACCGGCGTGGTGTGAAACTCTGGGATCGCTCGCTCGTTGATAAGTTGGCCGAGAGTGGAGAGATTCCCAAAGACAAGGACTCCGAATAGCCCGTAACTTCCCGACTCAGGTAAAACGGGCGCGGGGCGCTCCTTATGCCCTTACGCCGTTGCAATTTTATTACGTGGAAATAAAATTTAAGTTTTACTCGTTGGTTTTGTGGGATAAAAGATTTCTTGCATGAGACGTTTATACCGAAATCAAAATCAGAGTGCGCCTGCTGTTTTTCATGCGATGAGCCGCGTAGTGGGAGGTCAGATGCTTCTTGGGGACCGTGAAAAGGAGGTGCTTCGTCGTTTGCTCTGGCGGGTTGCGGATTTTTCGGGCGTGGAGGTCTTGTCCTACTGCATTATGACCAACCATTTCCACGTTCTCGTGCGGCTGCCCGAAAAGACCACGGTGATTTCGGACGCGGAGTTGTTGCGGCGTTTCAAGGTGCTTTATCCGAAACCAACTAAATACCAGACGGCTTCCTTTGCTCGCCTCGAAAAGGCTTTGCAGGAGGGGAATGAGGAGGCCGAGGCGATCCGGACCCAGCTTTTAGCACGTATGCATGATTTGTCTGAGTTCATGAAGACGTTGAAGCAGCGCTTTTCCATTTGGTATAATCGAAATCATGACGGGCGTTTGGGGACTTTGTGGATGGACCGCTTTAAGAGCGTGCTGGTGCAGGGTGGGGGGAATCCGTTGCAGACGATGGCGGCCTACATCGATCTGAATCCGGTGCGGGCGGGTCTGGTGGAGGATCCGAAGGACTATCGCTGGTGTGGCTACGCGGAGGCGGTGGCGGGATCGAAGCTTGCGCAGCGGGGATTGGAGTTCATTTGGGCAACTTACGCGGATGGAACCCGGCGTGACGGCAAGGCGGCGAGTTTAAAGAGCGCTTTGGCCGCCCAGCGTAGCCTGATTTTCGGGAAAGGGGCGTCGCCTTGGACGCATCGGGGGCGGCGGATTGATGCGGCTGTGGCCGAGCGGGTGCTGAATGAGGAAAATGGAGAGTTGCCGATACAGGTGGTGCTGCGCTGCCGGGTGCGCTATTTCACTGATGGAGCGATCCTCGGATCGGCTGAGTTTGTTCGGCAGCTGGCCTCGGAATGGCAGGCAGGTCGTGGGCGTAAATTCCCGATTCAAGTTAAACGGGCGCGGGGCGCTCCGTGGGGCGACATGGCCGTTGTGAATTCTATGCGACGGAAGGTGTTTGGGTGATTGCTCAACCTTTGTCGTCGGCTTTCCACTCATCCACATTATCACCCGGCCATTGCTTGAGGCCGCGGAGGTAAGC
>JAAAPI010000025.1 GCA_009908325.1 Verrucomicrobiota bacterium
CGGCAGTATTGAAAGCCGCCCTCGAGGCCTTCGACCGCTTTGCCTTTGCTGTCGGTGTAGCCCTCGATCACCCGCCGGACGCGCTCCGCCGTGATGTCTCTTGCTATGTTTTCGTCGTCGCCTTCTTGTTTCGCAGATTCGTAAGGCATCTGGCACAGAATGAATCTCCTAGTGTCTCGATTTTTATTATTGGTTTGAATAATCGAATGAGCAGTTGTTCCACTACCTGCAAACGAATCCAAAACAATCGAGTCTTTCCTGGAAAATATACCTACGAGATAGCTCAATAGCTGAATGGGCTTTGGGTAAGAAAAGGGAATCCCCATCTCTGCTAATTCGCTTCTCATAGTTTCGGTCGTCCCAAAGTTTCTTAGGACCGACATTACATTATGGGCGTTACTTTTTATTTTTTCGTAATATATCACGCCTTTTCCTTTTAGGAAAAATCTGATTTCGGATCCATCGTCTTCGATCAATGGCTGAAATCCATTCTCAATGAATAGCTTGAGTTTTCTTGCATTTGCCCAACCTGAAAAACGCGACAAGGAACTTTAAGTTTATTTTCTTCAACGTGTAATAAATCCCGCTTTAACGGGAAGCTGATCTCTGGATAACGAAGCTTTATGGCTGAAGAAGTCGGTTTTTCTGTTAACATCCAAGATTCTAGTTCTTCAGGAATTTTGCTGGCAGGCTGTGAAATCTCGGGTTCCTCAGATGGAAAACCTTCTGGCAATAGGATTTCGCTAGGGGGGTTGCCCGGGCCGTTCTTGGTAATAGAGTTTTCTGCACGATTATTCCAAAGGTTACTTTCTTCTCGGGTGTTTGGATCAACTGCAGTTGTGATATCTAGCTTCTTTCGATTTTTCGCATAGGCTACGATATACTCGTGATTAACCTTTACTTCTAGCTGATTATCTGTGTGTCCTGCCGAATTCCAAATGAAGGTAGCGACATGCTGACGTTGTCCAAACACTTCGTCTAGGAGCATTCTCATGGAAGCAATTTCGTTGTCGTCAATTGAAATGAGTATCGCGCCATCCTCCGCCAGAAACTGCTTCAGCAGCACCAGCCGCGGATACATCATGCAGAGCCACTTGTCGTGACGGGTGAGGTCTTCGGCTTCTTTGCCCACGGTTTCGCCCAGCCATTTGACGATCTCGGGGGCTTTGACGTTATCGTTATAGACCCAGCCTTCGTTGCCCGTATTGTAGGGCGGGTCGATATAGATGCACTTTACCTGACCCGCGTAGCGCGGAAGGAGTGCTTTCAGTGCGTGCAGGTTATCGCCCTCGACGATCAGGTTGCCGCTGTCCGGGTCGCCGCAGCTCAGTTCGGGGTCGGTCTCCAGCAGGCGAAAGGGCACCTCCTTGTGGTGTTTGACGACGGCGGCTTTTCCGATCCAGTTGAGTTCAGGCATGGTTTGAGGCTACGGGTAGAAAAGTTGTATTTCGCCCGCCGCCTGAGTGGTTCGCAAGACTAAACCTCAACGCTAAGGTAGTGATTTAGATTGATTTATGCCTGAGTCCCCGGGATTGATCGGACAGACGCTCTTACTGCGCATCTTTTTAACGACATGCACATCTTTCAAGGCGCGCGTGCTGGAACGCGGTATGGAACATGCAAATGTTGCTGAAGTCAATCGCTACCTGCCGATGCCGCATTTTGTCTGGGTCTGCGAGATCTCGACCCCGCTATTATTTGAAGAATGCAAGTTTTAGCCCCTATGCTCTTTACGTGAGCAATTTAAGCCAAATTGAATAAAGGAAACCTTATGACTAACCTGGTAATTGTCCCAGAACTTGCAGGCGATTTCGTGCCTGCTTTTGACTCCGAAGAAGAGTATGCCCAGTTCCGCGAAGAGTTCTCCGAAGAAATGCAGGAAGTCCTGCTGGAGCAAAGCCGCGCGCGTGCGCGCAGCGAAGAAGAAATTCGTCGTAAGCGGGTGTTCTAGCGGATCTAGATGCCGGAGGAGCCGTGTGTCCCGACGCTTCGATTTTTGGGTTTATTGAGCGGGCAATTTCGGTTACCTGATATGGATGGATTTAGTTTTAAACCAAAAACCAGTGGCCATCGATTTAGCGGTCTTTGACTGCGACGGCGTCCTGCTCGAGTCGATGGCGGCAAAAATCTCTGCTTTTGAGCAATGGGTGCCGGATGCACATTCGGCTTACGGGGAGGCCTTTATGAAGGAGGTCATGGCGGGGTTTGGTCGGGCGCGGACGCATCACATCCGCACCTTTTACGAAAAAATCCTCGGTCAATCGGTCAGTGAGGCGTTTCTGCAAGGGGAGGTGGCCCGGTTCACCGAGATTTGTGAGCCGCTCTGCGCCGCCGCCGGTTGGCGGCCCGGCTCGCAGGAGTTTGTCGAGGTGTGTCGGGCGGCGGAGATGCCGTGCTATGTGCTCTCGGGGACGCCGCAAGCTGCCTTGGAAGCCATGCTGGAATCGACCGGTGCGGCGCCGTATTTCGATGTCATTATTGGTTCGCCGCCGGCCAAGCCGGAGAGTCTTGCACACATTTTGAACGAAACCGGGATCTCGCCGGAGCGGGCGGTTTTCATTGGCGATGCTGAAGCGGACCGGGCTGCAGCCGAGGCCAATGGAGTTCATTTTGCTTATTTCCCTTCGGAGGCTGATCGGCCCACGGGGCACTTGAAGACCGAAGTCAACGATTTGCGGGAATTGCTGGTGCAATGAAGGCAAAACCGGATGACATTCGCTTTAGCAAAAGTATGACCGGCATCTTTCCGCTGAGTCGCCTGGCTGCGGCTGGTACTAGAATTTGTTTCCCGCGAGACGTCCACTCAGTGTGATGCGGGGGAAACTCTCTTCGCTTTAAATAAGAAATACTTATTTTATAATATTTCAGGATTGACTAAACTAATCAATCATGGGTATTTAGATGTCCCCGTTAAATACCCATGAATAACAAAACAAACACCCTCCTCACGGTCGGCATTTTTGCGGCCAGTTCTTCACTTTTCGCTCAGGGCGGCTTCGCGCTGTTTGGCGAATCCGGTCCGGGACTCAACCCAGAGCAGCGAACCGTTCGTCCGATTTCGGCACCCTATTACCACGAGGATGCCTTTATTACGAGTGATCTTCGTGCCTGGTATGTTGAGCACGATTTCGATTCAGATACTGCGGGGGTGCTCAACAACGGCTCTGCCATGGTCGCAGCGCTCCAGATCCGCATCGCGCTGACTGAACGCCTCCAACTTGTGGCCTACAAGGATGGTTACACTGAGTTTGATGATGCCGGGGCCCTGAGGAACGATTCGGGCGTGAACGATCTAGCCGCCGGATTAAAGTGGGCCTTTATTCAGGATTGGACAAATCAGTTTCACATGGCAGCTGGGATCGGCTACGAACTCGGCGTGGGCGATGCGGATGTGCTTCAGGATAGCGACGAGTTGCGCTTATGGATTTCTGCCAACAAGGGATTTGATCGGCTTCATTTTGGTGCCACGCTCAACTTTCTTAAGGCGTTGGATTCTGATGATAGCCGGTTCGGTAATGCGGATATGATGACGCTTCACCTGCACGGTGACTATTACCTGACCGAATGGTTCAGCCCGGTTGTCGAGCTCAACGGCTACCTTGCTCAGGATAAGGGAGTGCTTCCGTTTTCCGGTGTGGATGCTGGTAGTCTGCCCGGGGGTGAGGAAAACGATACCTACACAGTTGCCTTCGGGGGCGAGCTGCGGATCGTCGAGGCCCTGGGGCTGCGTGTGGCTTATGAGACCGAGCTAAACGATAACGTCAGCCTCTTTGGGGACCGTTGGACACTCTCGGCGGTCTATGAATTTTAAGCGTTTGACGGACGTTTCGTTTGCATGATCAAGGGGCACTTCCTCGCGGAGGTGCCCTTTTACGTATTCTGGCCCCTCGGGGAGATGAACTTGAACTTGATTTATTGATGAAGCAGCGCGTATCATCCTGTTTCGCTTATGTTCCTACCGGTAATCCGCCGGAGTTTCCAGGCGAACGCAAGGGTGCTTGGGGTGAACCCCGGCCTCGGCACCTTTTGCCTAAAGACTGTATTTTATGAATTTCGACCATATTTTGGGGGCCATCCTGGGAGCGCTGTTCAGTGCCTTCATCGTCGTGCTTCTTTGCAAGCGTCGTTTGGTCCGCGCGGAAGAGGCTTTGCGTGACCAGTTTGACGTCGAGGAGCGTGAAGCCAAACTGGCACTGAAAGAAGCGCAGTCCGACATGCTTCTGAAATTCAAGAATAAGGAGATCGATTTAAACCGCGAGCTGGCTGCACGCGAAGACGAGATCAAGCTTCGGTCCCGTGAACTGGAGCGTGAAAATGAACGATTGGCCGAGCAACAGGTGCAGCTCAATTCCGCGCAAAAAGAATTGGTTCGCGATCAGCGCCTGCTTAGCGACGCCGAGCATGAAGCTGAGAAAGTGCGGCGTCTCTATCGGCTAAAACTGCACCAGATCTCGCAGATGGACGAGGCAGAAGCGCGTGATTTCCTCATCCGAACGGCGGAGAAGGAGTGTGAGCAGGAGATCCGCGAGCTACGCCGGAGCAAGCTGGGGCGTGCCGAGTCTGAGGTGGCGGACGAGGCCAAGCGCATTTTATTGGCAGCCATGCAGCGCATCACCAGTCAGCCGATGAATGATGCCACCGCGACCGTGGTGAGCCTGCCCAGTGAGGAGATGAAGGGCCGGATCATCGGTCGGGAGGGGCGCAACATCCGGACCTTTGAGCACGCTACCGGAACGACCTTGATGATCGACGAAACACCGGATTCGGTGCTCATCTCCTGCTTTGACCCGGTGCGCCGCGAAATCGCCCGCATCGCCCTGGAGGCTCTCCTACGCGACGGTCGCATCCATCCTTCCAGTATCGAAGACGAGGCGGTCAAAGCCGAGGAGGAGATGCACGCGAATGTAATCGAGCTGGGCGAAGGGGCTCTACGTAAACTGCGTTTGCACAACGTGCACCCCGAAGTGGTGGCGCTGCTCGGGAAGCTGCACTATCGTCTCTCGAATAATCAAAACACCCTGGCGCATTCGGTCGAGGTGGCGAACCTCTGCGGGCTGATTGCTTCGGAAATCGGGCTCGACCCCGAGATCGCGAAACGGGCGGGGCTCTTTCACGATATCGGAAAGGCGGTCGATGAAGACTACCAGGGCAGCCACGCGGCCGTGGGGGCGGATGTGATCAAGCAACACGGCGAGGACGCCCGTGTGGTCAACGCTGCTGCGGCCCACCATCAGGAGGTGCCGGCGGAAAGCGTCTACGCCGGCCTGGTTATGGTGGCGGATGCGCTGTCGGCGGTGCGGCCTGGGGCGCGTACGTCGTCAATCGACGGGTTTATCCAACGGGTTCGCAGTATCGAAGAGATTGCCGCTGCGGAGCATGGGGTGCGTGAGGCTTATGCCGTGCAGGCCGGGCGCGAAGTTCGCGTCATCGTCGCCCCGGATCTGATTGATGACGAAGGTGCCCGTAAGCTTGCGCGGAAGATTCGGGTTCGCATCGAAGAACAACTCAACTACCCGGGTACGGTGGAAATCACGGTGATTCGCGAACAACGCTTTTCGGAAACCGCCGTATAAGCCCCCTACATTAAGATCTCCTGTATGGCCGGCGCGTCGGCGTCTGTTTCAACCGGACTACCGGCCACCAGCGGATAGCGGTATTCGTCTCCACTGAAGTTACGCATGATGATCGCGTCATCCGTGATCTCTTTGATGTATTCCGGATTAATCGGCACCTTGCCGCCGCCCCCGGGTGCATCGATGACGAACTGTGGGATAGAATAGCCCGTCGTGTGACCACGCAGGCTCTGGATGATCTCGATCCCCTTGCGCGGATCCACCCGCAGGTGGGCGCTCCCGGTTATGAGGTCGCACTGGTAGAGGTAGTAGGGGCGCACGCGCATCATGAGGAGGCGGTGGATGAGCGAGCGCATGACCTCGGCATCATCATTGATCTTGCGCAGCAGCACGGATTGGTTGCCGATCGGCACGCCTGCATAGGTCAATTGCTCGCAGGCATCGCGCAGCGCGTGGGTGCATTCCTTGGGGTGGTTGACATGGATGCTCATCCAGATCGGCCCATGCTTTTTAAAAATTTCGCAGAGTTCCGGCGTGATGCGCTGCGGCAGGAAAACCGGGATACGCGAGCCGATACGGACAAATTCGACGTGGGGAATCTTTCGCAATTCACCGAGTAGATGATCCAGCTTGCGGTCGGAAAGCAGCAGCGGGTCGCCTCCACTGAGCAGGACATCGCGAATTTCCGGGTGCTCGCGGATATACTGAAGCCCCGTTTCGAACTCCGGGTGGAAATTGTAGTCCTGCGCGTTCGAGACGAGCCGACTACGTGTGCAGTAGCGGCAGTAGGCCGCGCAGCGGTCCGTCACGAGAAAAAGCACGCGGTCCGGGTAGCGGTGGACGATCCCATCGACCGGGTTTGTGTTTTCTTCGCCCACCGGGTCGAGCATTTCCTCGGGTGCGGTTTCCATTTCGCCACCTCTGGGAATGACCTGCCGCCGGATCGGACAATCCGGGTCTTCGCGGTCGACCAGATTGAAAAAGTAGGGTGTGATGGCCAGGGCCAGTTTTTCACGCGCGAAGAGGCAACCGGCCCGTTCGTCCGGCGTGAGCTCCATCTGAGCTTCCAATTGCTCCAGCTTGGTGATTCGATTCTTTAGCTGCCATTTCCAGCTGTTCCAGTCTTCGGGAGCGACGTCCGGCCAGAGGCCTTGGCCCTGGTGCCAGTTTTCGAGAGAATCGGTTGGATACATATAAATTTGCTTGCTTGGAGACTGTTTGCGAATCGATGCGTTCGGTAGTTGACCCTATGATGAATTGACATATATCAATATGTCAATGGCCACAATGGAAACAAATTTGGATGCCGACCGGCTCGCCAAGCAGCTTTGGGCGCTGGGGGATCCTGTGCGCCTGCAAATTCTCCAGCTGCTTCCGACAGAGCCGACCTGTCACGATGCCTGCAACGTTTCCAAGATTGCCGAACGCATCGGGCTATCGCAGCCCAGCATTTCGCACCATCTCCGTATCCTGCGCCAGGCCGGCATCATCGTCTACGAGAAAAAATGCCGGGACATGATTTACTGGATCGACCTAGAGGCCGCTGCTGCGGTCCGGAACGAACTCGGTGTGATTCTTTCCTGAGTCGTTCATTCCGACCGCGCTGACGGCTGTGCCGTTTGGGACTGTGGCCAAAAAGTTGCGAGTGTTGCCGCT
>JAAAPI010000050.1 GCA_009908325.1 Verrucomicrobiota bacterium
GCGCACGATTACGCGCACGATTACGAGCACGATCAGGAGTGAGATAACGCCCGGATCGGGCTTAATTCAGCGAACAGTGCCACTACGGTTCGTCGCGGTCGATCAATGTGTGCTTCGATGCCGGGGAAGGGCGCTTATAAACTTTCATGCGCTTTTTATAATAAAGCACCGCCGCCTGCCAAAGAATACGTGGAAAGCTATTGAGCGCTGTGTCGAAGGGGTGCAGGAGACCGTATTTAAAAATATTCCGACGACTCAATGGCCGGGCGGACCCTTGTAGCCAGGTCTTCATCACGCACTTCCCGCGACGATACAAATCGACTCCGAGAAAAATGCCGTCCGCTTCGATTCGGAAGGTGAAAACATACTCCCCCGCCATGTCGTTGAAGGGAGACACATGAAAATCCTTCGGGCAACGGGCCGTCCAGGTGTGGGCTGCGACCACTTCCAAATCGGTCAGCGGGTAGACGTGACGATCACCGAAGGTGTTGTTCACCTCGGCGACTGCGCAGAGCAAGCGGGTGCCCTCCATGCGCAGGTGGAAGTTCACCGGATTAAAGGCATATCCGAAATACCGGGGCGAGCTGATCAGAACGGTGCGTTGACCCGCCCGCTCGCGCGGAAGAAACTCGTCGAGCTGCTGGAGGATCGGTTTCTTTTCACCGTGCAGAAAGTCGCTGTCACGAATCCGCAAGGGGCGCCTTTCATTGTAGCCAAAGATCCCGACCGCTTCGCGCAAGCGCGGCAGCTCCTGCAAATCAAAGCCGAAAAACGTCATTGGATAGGCGAAGGCGTGTCGCTGCGGTTCCATGCGCTCGTGCACGACTTCGCCGCGGTATAGTTTCGAGTGCTCGATCATAGCTTGATGCCAAAGCCTTCCGCCAATTCCACGGCAGAGCGCACCGCATCCTCGTGGAAGCCGTAACCGAAATAACTCCCGCAGAACCAGGTATTCTGCGCCCCGTTATTGGCCTTCAAGCCCGCCTGGGTGGTCATGGATTCGAAGGAATACAGCGGATGCGTCAGCGTCGTTTGGTTGATCACACTGTCTTCGGGAATCGGAACCCCGGGATTGAGGGTGACGATGTAGTCCCGCTCGGTTTGCAGGTTTTGCAGGCGGTTCATGTGGTAGCTGACCGAGACGGGCCGCTGCTCGGCCTGTCCCGGCTCCCGTATGAAATTCCATGAGGCCCAGAGCTTCTGATTCGGCGGGAGATAGCTGGGGCTAGTGTGGAGCACGACCGTATTGGGCTGGTAGCGCCATGGCCCGAGAAGGGCTTGCTCGGGCTCGCTGGGATCGATCAGTAGCTTGAGTGCCTCGTCGGCGTGCGCCCCGATGACGACATGATCGAAGGCAAGCGTTTCGCCCGTGCGGGTGATCAACTCCACCCCGCCCTTGCGGCGACGGATGCCCGCCGGTGCCGCGCTCAAACTCGGCGGGTGCTTGAACTGCCCAAGCATCGCCTCGACATAGGTCCGGCTGCCACCCTTCACGAAGCGCCATTGCGGGCGGTTTGTCAGCCGGAGCAGCCCGTGGTTTTCCAGAAAGTGCAGGTAGGGCTGCGCGGGAAAGCCCTGCATCGACTCAATGGGTGACGACCAGATCGCAGCCCCCATAGGATAAAGGTAATTTTGCAGGAAGGCCCGCCCGAAGGGCCGCTCCTCGAAATACTGCCCGAGGGTTTTCCCCTCCAGAAATCCGCTCTGCAGGTCGCGGTAGCCGATCCGCGCGAAACGCCAAAGATCCTTGATGAAGCCCAGATGGCGCGGGTTGAAGCAGTAGCTCAAGGACGGAAACAAAGAACCCAACCGATTCCCCGCGTAACCGTAGCCCGTTTCCTGATCGAAAAAGCTGAATGTCATCGAACTATCTTCCAGAGCCACCCCAAGCTGCTCCAGCACTTGGCTGAACAATGGATAGTTCCGGTGGTTCATCACGATGAACCCGGTATCGACCGGTGTGTCGGCGTCCGGACCGTCCGGCACTCTCAGCGTCCGGGTGTGCCCCCCGGCGTAATCATTTTTCTCGAAGAGGTGGACGTCGTGCTCCCGGCTGAGCAGCCAGGCCGCTGTGAGCCCGGAGACGCCGCAGCCCACCACCGCGATCTTTGAGTGAGGTCGTTTACTGGGCATCATCTACTCCGGCTTGACGAAGCGGTAGTGCGTAACGGGCCACTCCTTCCCGTTATTATAGGCGAACAGTTCCGAACAGGCCATGTAGAAAATACGCCACCGCTGCGCCCACAACCTGGCCCGCTTCGCACCATAGCACTCCCGAAAAATTTCGAGGATGGTCGCCTGATTGGCATCCTGATTCGCCAACCACGATTCCAGTGTCCGGCTGTAGTGTAGCCCGTTCACCGTCCAACGCGCGACCTCTTCCAGATGCCCGCGAGCCGCGGTGGGCAGGAGCTCAACAGCCGGCATGATCCCCCCGGTGAAGAAGTATTTTGACATCCAGTCCTTCGAGCTCTTGGCCTCGAAGAGATAGGTCTCCGCACGGTGGGTGAAAATATGCACGAACAATTGACCGCCCGGCCGCAGCCAGCTGGCCACCCGCCCCAACAACTGGTTGTGGTTGCGCACGTGCTCAAACATCTCGACGGAAACAACACGGTCGAAGGTGCCTTCCGGCTGGAAATCGTTGATGTCACACGTCACCACGCGTAGGTTAGGCAAACCTCGCTCCGCAGCCTCTGCCTCGATGTAAGCACGTTGGCTCTGCGAGTTACTGATCGCCACGATTTCACTCGACGGATAACACTCCGCCATCCAGAGACTCAGCGATCCCCAGCCGCAGCCCAGCTCGAGGATTCGTTGGCCATCGGCCAGTTCGGCCCGCTCGCAGCTCAGCGCCAGCATGGCCGCTTCCGCTTCGTCCAGCTTGGCCACCCCATCCGGCCAGTAGCCCGCACTGTATTTTAAGTGCTTTCCCAGGATGCGCTGAAAATAAGCCGCCGGTATTTCGTAGTGCTGCTCGTTTGCCGCGTCCGTGTCCACGGCCAGCGGAAGCGACTCCAGCGTCTGCATCCACTGCGTGGAGGACTTCGGATTTTCCGCGATCGACTTCAGGCGCTCCCGCAGCAACTTGCGTATCCCCGCACGAATCGCACGATCTCCCACAAGCCCCCGCTCGGCTAATTGTATCCCTATGCTCATAAATAAAACGTAGAGACGTAAACGCCCCCGTCGAACCAAACCTTACAGCCGGCCACGTGGCCACGTCGTCACGCACGAGCTACCCGACTCTCGAATGACGCGTTTGCCTAAAAAAAGCCGGAGGCGGTTGGCCTCCGGCTTTCGGATTAAATCTGGAGACCGTCTACTTGCCTGCCTTGGCAGCACTCTCGACGAGGGCGGCGAAGGAGTTGGCTTTGAGAGCGGCACCGCCGATGAGGCCGCCGTCGATGTTTTTCTGCGCGAGCAGGTCGTCCGCGTTTTCCGGCTTCATGGAACCGCCGTAGAGAATGCGCACTTTTTGGGCGGCGTCCTCACCGATCAAGCCGGCCAGTAGGCAACGGATTTCCGCGTGCACCTCTTCGGCCATTTCCGGCGTTGCGGTTTTACCCGTGCCGATCGCCCAGACGGGTTCGTAGGCGATGACGAGTGTATCCGCCGATTCGGCGGTGACGCCGACGAGGGCACCTTCGAGCTGTGTCTTGATGACTTCGTTGACCTTCCCGGCTTCGCGCTCTTCGAGGGTCTCGCCAATGCAGACGATCGGTCTGAGATTCGCAGCGAGGGCGGCGAGGGTCTTCTTGTTCACGATGGCATCGGTTTCGCCGAAGTATTCGCGGCGCTCGGAATGCCCGAGGATGACGAAGTTGCAGAAGAGATGGCGCAGCATCTCGGCAGAGATCTCACCGGTGTAGGCACCCGCCGACTCGAAATGCATGTTTTGGGCACCGAGTTGGACGTTGGAGTTGTTGACCTCCTGGGAGACGGATTCCAGAGCAGTGAAGGTCGGGCAGACGCAGACGGCGACATCGGTCTGCGAGCCGACAAGGCTGACCACGTCTTTGGCGAGCGCGGCCCCTTCGGCAGCGTTCAAGTTCATTTTCCAGTTACCGGCGATGAGGTATTTGCGTGCGGATTGAGTCATAGATTTTCAGGATTTGAATTAAGAATTATGTGAGAAGCAAAGGGTCTAGGCTTGGTCGAGTGCGGCGACACCGGGCAGTTCTTTGCCTTCGAGGAATTCGAGAGAGGCGCCCCCGCCGGTGCTCATGAAGGTGACCTGGTCTCCGTAGCCGGCCATATTGATGGCTTTTACGGAGTCGCCCCCGCCGATGATCGAGCAGGCGTCGGATTCGGCGATGGTCTTGGCCACGGCGAAGGTTCCCTTGTTGCAGGCTTCGATCTCAAAGATGCCCATAGGACCATTCCAAAGAACGGTTTTGGCGCTTTTAACTTCCTCGCTGAAGCGCTCGGTGCTCTTCGGCCCGATGTCCACGCCTTCCCAGCCGTCTTCAATGTTACCGTCGAAGATCTTTTGCTCGCCCACCGTGCCGGCCCCGAAGTCGAGGTCTTTCACACCCAGGTTATCGGGCGGGAGAAGAAATTTGACGCCTTTTTCCCTGGCCTTGGCGAGCGCGGACTTGGCTGTCTCGACGTAATCGGGTTCGCTCAGGGAATCGCCCACGGTGCGGCCTTCGGCCAGCGCAAAGGTGTAGGCCATGGCGCCGCCGATAATGATGGTGTCGGCTTTTTCGAGAAGGGCATCGATCACCTTGATTTTGTCGGAGACCTTGGCACCACCAAGAATCACGGTAAAGGGACGCTCGGGCTGTGCGGTCTTATCGCCGAGGTAAGCAAGCTCTTTCTCGATAAGGAGGCCGCAAACAGCGGGCGAAAGGTGGTCGGCCACACCGGCCGTCGAAGCGTGGGCGCGGTGAGCGGTGCCGAAGGCGTCATTGACGAAGGCATCGGCCAACTTCGCCAGTGCAGCGGCGAATTCGGGGTCGTTTTTCTCCTCGCCTGCATAGAAGCGGACGTTCTCGAGGAGGATCACATCGCCCTCGCCCATTTTGGCAACTTCGGCTTCGACCTGCGGGCCCACGCAGTCTTCCACGAAAGCGACGGGCTGGCCGAGCTGCTTGCCCAATTCACCCGCGACGGGTGCCAGCGTGTATTTGGGATTTTTCTCGCCCTTGGGTCGACCGAGGTGCGAGGCGAGGATGACTTTGGCACCCTGCGAGATGAGGCGCTTGATGGTGGGCAGGGCGGCAACGATGCGGGAGTCGTCGCTGATGGCGCCGTCTTTGATCGGCACATTGAAATCGCAGCGAACGAAGACCCGTTTGCCGCCTAGATTGACGTCGTTAATAGTTTTTGTGGCCATGATAAAAATAAGAATTGAAAAGTGAAAAGTGGGCGAAACACGGGCCCCACTGTGCCCAGCGGGCTATATTTGAGTGGATTCAACAGCGCCAACGCGCGGATTGGCAAGAAAAAGGCCGCCGCGATCCGAGCATTCTTGGGAATACTGTCGCGGCGGCCAGAAATTCAGGCTTGGTCCGGAATGGGGACTAGAGGAACTTGGAAACCTTTTGGACAAGCTCAACGACGCGGGTCGAGTAACCCCATTCGTTGTCATACCAGGAAACGAGCTTGAAGAATGTATCGTTCAGGCCCATGCCGCTGCCGGCATCGAAGATCGAACTGAGCTCGTCGTGGATGAAGTCGGACGAAGCCACCTGATCTTCGGTATAACCGAGAATACCCTTGAGCGAACCTTCGGATGCTTCCTTCATCTTCTGGCAAATTTCCTCGTAGGAGGTACTCTTCTCCGTCTTCACCGTCAGGTCGACGACGGAGACCGTCGGTGTCGGCACGCGGAAGGCCATGCCCGTCAGCTTGCCCTGAACCTCAGGCAGCACCAGGCCAACGGCCTTGGCAGCACCGGTGGTGGACGGGATGATGTTGAGCGCAGCCGTGCGGCCACCCTTCATGTCTTTGGGTGAAGGACCGTCGACGGTCTTTTGCGTGGCCGTGTAGGAGTGCACGGTGGTCATGAGGCCTTCGACAATGCCGAAGTTGTCGAGAACCACCTTGGTGATCGGTGCCAGGCAGTTTGTCGTGCAAGAGGCATTCGAGATGATGTTGTCCTCGGCCGTCAGGGTGTCTTCGTTGACACCGAGCACCACGGTTTTGACGCCGTCACCCTTGCCGGGAGCGGAGATGATGACCTTCTTGGCACCCGCGTCGAGGTGGCCCTTCGCCATTTCGTCTTGCACGAAAAGACCGGTGGACTCGATCACGATATCAACATTGTGCTCCTTCCAGGGAAGTGCGGCCGGACCTTCGCGCAGAGCGAGCGTTTTGATCTCGTGTCCGTTCACGACGAGCATGTCCGCGCCCTTGGCCTCTACCGTGCCGTTAAAGCGACCTTGTGTCGTATCATATTTGAGCAGGTAGGCGAGGTTTTCCGCCGGAACGAGATCGTTGATGGCAACGACCTCAATTTCCGAGCCGAGAAGACCCTTCTCGACCAGCGAGCGAAAGACGAGGCGGCCGATCCGACCGAATCCGTTAATTCCAATTCTTGTAGGCATATTATGTTTCTTTTGTTTTCAGTTTCAGTTGAGAATGCTGAGCCACCACTCCTAGAGAACCCGATTGCCTTGGCAAGCGTTATTCGCGCGTTTGCCGGAAAAAGGGTGCAATTTTAATCGCGGGGTAAACTCATCCGTTGGCGTTGCCTTAGCGCGTTCCGCACCTAAAGGAGCGGACATACGTAAGCAGCTTCCTTTAGGTAGCTGCCCCGCATCTATAATTGCACCCCCGGAAAAATGAATTATTTGACTGGCACAGCAGGCCGGGCTGGCATTTGATTTTCGCTTATGCCAGAGGACCGCAACGAGACACCCACCGATTTTATCCGCCAAATGGTCGCCGCCGACGTGGCTGCCGGACGCTACAACGGGCGTGTGCAGACCCGTTTCCCGCCGGAACCGAACGGCTACCTGCAAATCGGGCATGCCAAGGCGATTTGCCTCAATTTCGATATCGCGCGGGAGTTCGGCGGGCTCTGCAACCTCCGCTTCGACGATACCAACCCGGAAAAGGAGAGCGACGAGTTCGTCGAGGCCATCCAGGAGGACATCCGCTGGCTGGGCTACGACTGGGCCAAAGTCTGCTTCGCCAGCGATTATTTCGAGCAGCTCTTCAAATGGGCCTGCCAACTGATTGAGTCCGGCCACGCCTACGTCGAC
>JAAAPI010000410.1 GCA_009908325.1 Verrucomicrobiota bacterium
GAGAATCAGACTGGAACCGCCGCCTCCGAGAAAGTGCGCAAAAATCGTTGCACTACCGCCGCCACACCGGGGCTTGCGCCAGCGCGGACGAACGTGAAACACCAGATCATGGCTGGAGAATGTCACATCATCGGCAATCAGGGGGTCGACACCGAGCAGTTGACGGCATATCTTGGACAGGCGCATGGGGTACTCCTTGGGTTGCTCTTGACCGCAAAATCACAGAACAACCCAAAACCCCATGCGTCTTCAACCCCGGAGCCGGCTATATCCCCCGAAAATCAGGCCTTTGGCGCGATCCGGAACCCACCAGAAGTGCAATAGAGCCCTTCTTCTCGGCTACGCTGAAACGGCGTCGGGTACGCTTTTCCAGGCGCGGATCCGTGACAACTTCATTGGAATCAGACATTTCTTCACTCCATAAGCACCCTGAATGTTACAGATAAAACCGATCAGGAGCTGTTGGGAGGGATGTTGACACACAGGGAGAGCAACACGCTGAGACGATTAGGTTTACGGGAAATTCGTGGGTGTCCTGGTTTTTGCAGCGACGATCGATGCGCCGGGAAATTCCTGGGTGTCCTGGTTTTGTGTGGTTTTGTGCGCTCAGAAGTATTTATATGCGATTTCTACCAACAATTCCGCACTCACAAAGGCGGCATATTCCCGAAAGGAATCATCTTTGTACTCATCCGCAAAGTCGGAGACCCCCTTCAAAGAAAAAGCCATGGGGTGCGGAAATGGCGAGTGGGCGGCTGCGTGGTAAACGGCATAAGCCTCCATATCAATTCCCAGTAACTTCCGATTGTGCTCTCCAATGCTTTGGACTGCTTGCTCGTTTGCAACAACCGCCGCCCCGGAAGCACACGGACCCACATGAAGCCGTGGAGGCTGTGGCGGCTTCTTGCCGGGCCACCGCTGCCAGATCCGGTGCAACATTTCAGCATCCCGTTGCGCATCGATCAAAATCGCCTTTAGATGGCTATCAAGTCTATGAGGTTGGGGGTCCGGGCGCAGAATGCCTCCAGTAGCATGAGGCTCTATCTTCCCGCTACCCCAGTCCCAGCAGGGATCAGGAACAATGACATCACCCAATTCGACGCGCCCTTTAACGCCTGCTGTTATACCAGCCATGGCCAAATAGCGAGGTGAAAAATGCGCAACCATCTTTGTTGCCGCAACCGCCGCCGCCGGCATGCCCATTTGGGGCAGATAGGCACCGACCGCGTCCAACCGTTTCTCACGTCCATCCAGTCTCGCAGAAAAATAAGTCGTGTCATCTGGTAAGTCTGAGCACTTCTGCCAATCTGATCGTTTTTCTATCGCGTTGAACTCGGGCTCAGCAAGAGCAGTGAGAATCCCAATATCACTGGAGAAGCCACGCCCATGAGTCTGGCCAGCCTTCAAGTCGAGGGAATACCAGATGCGCTGCCTTAAACTGTCCTCCCATTGAGTGTTACTAGCGTCATATAGCAAAATGGTCCACAACTTACCGGAAAACGCACCGGAAGCTGCTTCGAGCTTGTCGGGGAACTCAGTTAAACCGACAATCCATTCGGGTTTCTTATACCGATTCCTGGAGTGTATCTCCCGGAGAAGATTTACGCCGCCAACTGCAACCGGATCTTCACCTTCGCGATTCGGAATCTGGATATCGAGAATAACGAGGTCAAACCGAGTCTTTACGAGATTCTGCTTCGCGTCAAGAAGGCTCCCGCAGACTACAACACGATTCTTATCCAGCTCATCGAATTCGTAAATAATCTTCCGAATCCTTGCGACCTTTTCGGGCGAGTCGTCTACTACTAAAATATTCAACATCCCTAACCGCCATTTATAGTAAGAATCTTCGACAGCGCTGTGTGGAGCTCTTCCTTCCATCCATCGACAGATGCGTTGTAATACACCATCCCGAAGTACGTATCGGGAGACTCAGCTCGAAGCTGCCCATCTATTTCTTCACGGGTCATCCGATCCGAGCCTTCTCCAAAAACGTCGAATTGCGTAACCACTATGACCGGAGTAGTTACAGAATACCGCTTCATTTGTCGGAGAATCGCACGGCCAGCATAGTGCTGCGGGCGCCCGCCGTCCTCATTTAGACCAATATCATACGTTGGCATTGTCATGTCTAATAAAACAAGGTCTTTCCTATTTCCTTGGACAATCGCGCGAAGACCTGAGTTATAGGATCTTTGATGACTGATAGTCGATCCAGGAAATGTTTGCTCAAGGAAAAGCTCCAGTTGCTGACGCTTATTTTCGTCGTCTTCTACAATTAGGATCTCTAACTTCATAGTTACTCACTTCGCCAGCTTTGAAAGGGAATTTTTGTACGAACAAACCATTTATTTTCATCAAAAACCCCAAAATCGAGCTCCGGCAATTCCGATCCGGGTCCCGAAAAGTCATGATGAAGTGTTTTCTGCATCTTGTAAAATCCCGTTCCGCCCTCGGTAGCGACAGAATCGGAAAACACATTGGACTGCACATCCCTTCGGATAGCCTCTATATTCTGCAGGGCCTCACTAGAAGGCCCTCCTTCTTCAAGCTCATTCTCGACGCGTATCTGAAGATAATTATCGGAAACGTCCACCCACACATCCACGAGAGGCGTGCCTTGTCCACAACCATGTCGAACTGCATTTTCGAATGCAATAAACAGAAGGTCAACAAAACTGGCAAGCTTTCCAGAGATCCTGAAGGAATCTAAATCCTCGGACGAATGAAGCCGCACTTTGAACTCTGGAGCGGCTGCCTGTATGCTGGCCTCGCCAATGCTTACTGCTTCCTCAATAGAAAATGGCTCACGCGTAATCTCAGCACGCGTCAGTCGGAACCATTCCGTCACCCGGTCTAACACATTCTGAAGCTGCGTTCGAGCTTGGCCAATAGCCTGCCGCACCCTCCATATCTCATTATCTGAGAGCTCGGCCTCCAAGTCCGTTTGGAGCTTTAGCAGAAGCTCATTTATCCGGGGCTTCGCATTGTTCTGAAGTGCGACTCGCACATCACTTAGACTTGGTTCCAATTTCTCTTTGAAAAAGAACTCAATAACAAGATCGAGAAAATCGTCGAATTCCATATCCTCTCGTACATTCGTAGAGATGTAATGTACTTCGGGTCGAAGCAGGATGAAATTTATCAGCCCCGCATCGCTTGCTATTCGCCTAACTTGGAGCCATGTTGATTTAATTTCTTCTATCAGCGAATCAATACTTTCTGAAAACGAAGAAAAACTGTCCTGAACACGTAGGGCACGGGCAGAATCCTTAAGGCCCAGTGCCTCTTCCCAATAGGTGTTTAACTTATACTTTTGTGTTTCTGAGTCCCGGGTGGTCACCAGCTTTTCGGACTCAAGGGGACCACGTATTTGGCCAGCGAGCGTGCCATGGCGAACGCGCACACTCAGATATCCATCTAAACCATGCTGGCTACTTGATACAAACTCATCACGAAGTCGAACAACAATCCGCTCTAGAAGGTCGGACATCTCGTTTCGGGGAAATGACGCAGACAACAGCGCCTCAACCTCACCTTGAGCAATACGCTTACCCGTTTGACGAAGTTGTTCTTTCTCGTCCGGAGTCATGCCCGTTTTCAGGAAAGCCTGGTAGCGTGCATAACTTTCTTTCAATGTTTCTCGCGCTACTTTTTTTACGCTATCCACATCCACGTGGATTTTACTCTGCTCGACCTCCCTCATTCTTCGGCTTAGCGTGACTCTTTGCATCAAAGACCTAATTTCCGCTTGGTACACTTCTTTGTTATGAGAATCTATTTCCGTAAGAAGCTGACAAATTGATGAGCGCTCCTGAACCACCTCATGGGACGTTTCGAACATAATCCAGGTATCCATCACGCTTTCAATACAGATGAATCGGAGAAAATAAACGAGAAGATCCGAATCGAATTCTTCGGTTTTCGAACGGATATCGGACGGCCTCCGCAAGGAATGATGGGTCAGAAAATCCTCCGCAGCATAGCTCTTAAGATGGGACTGATCTTGCGTAAGGTTCGAAGTGTAAAGATCTACAAATACCGGATAAGACAACTCGCCCGTGAGGTCGAACTTTGCCTGATCAGGCAACGATTGATAGAGTTGCTGGACGGGTATTATGGTTTGTAGACTTGAATCCCGTGCAATTGCTGTTGTCGAGAACACTACACAATCGGCCCACTGCTCACGTTCAGCGAGACACGCCGTTATGAAAATCGCTGCCTGGCGCTGAATAAATGGATTCTTCTGCTTTGAAAATAGGCTCTTTCCTATATCAAGAGCGCTATCAAGTCTGCTTAGGCGGACATGGCCGTACATCTCTCTCCAGAGCATAAATGGGTTCTGTGGCTCAGTAGACCCCAACCCTTTCCTATCCACCTCGTTCCGTTCAAGCGCTAGCCATTCGTGGCTAATGTCCAGCTCGGATTCAAACTGATCAATCAGTCGATTCCTTATATCCGCACGGCTACACCACCACAGCTCAAAAGGCGATGGTGAACCTAACCCGGCCACATGCCTCTCCCAAATCCGGCGATCAGTCAGAGCAAGTCTAGGTTTATTAGCCCACGCCACTAAAAGACGAAATAGCCAAGCTGCGGGGCCTCCCTCTGTCGCCCACGCTGCTCTTAGCAAAAATGCTCGACTAGCATGCTGTTCGCCTTCTCCGAATATTACTGACCTAATAGCGACGTCGAGTGAAAGCCGGTTTTGGTCTTTAGCTTCTTTGTAATCACGGGATCGCAAGCACCTCCACAAAGCATTTAGTACGTGCAGATATGCGTTACGATTGGGCAGCTTTAGATCATGGGATTGATCGCTCGCTTCTTCGTCCATTAGCAGCGCCATCCAGTTGCAAGTCGCCCATGAATCCTCGCTCAGAGATCCAAGACCCTGGAAATAAAGGTGCAAAACTCGACGCATTCGGGCATCCTGCGCGTATTCCGCCAAGGCTCTTACCATTGGAGCAATTGCACTTTTCAGATCGATGAAGCGCTCTCTAGAGGCTATCTCTTGTAGCGCGGCGACGAGCATTTCATATGAGTCAATCGCAGTTCCAGCAGCTTCGATGCCAACAATACCCGCGCACTCTGATATCGTGCTCGGGCTGCTATTGGTTATTTGATATCGCAAATATGAAGCGATGTCGTTATCAAGACCTAGAGACTCTAGAGCTGCCTCATACTCAGTCACAAATTTCTCTGGGGTTACGGTCTCTTCACTCCTGTAACTTATGAAGTGCGTGAGGTAGGTTACAAGTCCGCTTACGGAATCCCCTTGGTCTTTTATCGATTTCGCATATTCTTTCTGAGACTCAAGACCTTGAAATCGTTGAAGGAATGATATTTTCTTCTTTATAAGCCAAATAGATTGACCATAGCACTCCTCAATCAATTTCAGCTTCTCTTGGGCAAGCTCTTCATCATCATTAACGATCGCGAAATCCAACTCTTCACGGTATTGAGTAAAGGTTTTCAAACTGTCAAAGTGACATTTCAATCGAGCAAAACACCACTTCATCTCGTGAAATGGATTGATGCCGTAGGGGGCAGGATGCGGACGTAAATCGGAAACCGCTTTTGGGAAAGGATCTGCCAGAGCTTTGGACGCAAGCGCGGGCTGTTGAGAAATCCAGCTAAAGAACTCCTCATAATCCGAGGAATCTAGGTTACTTCGGACAACAGACAGGATTTTGTTTGGTTCAGGTGCACGCAGCAAATTTGCTTTTGCGGCAGCCAATCGGCGTTTCTTAGAATGTTTCGGATTACGTTTTTTAGGATTGCGTCTAGATTTTTTTCCTTTCGCCAACTTTCTTACTCCTTTTCTAAGCAACGTCGCTTAGCATTAAAGGAATGACCAAGGCACATCGCGCTGTCGAAATGTGTCTTTACCATGGCCTACCGTAGAAGGACGGCGCCACTAGTGCTATCCAACCGTGAATCCAGCCTTCTGTCGATTCAGCCATAGCAACCTAGCAAGCTCATTTTCCACTGAAGCAGCTTATCAGTTGTGCTTGGAGAGTCCAAGGAACGACAACTTATCGAAGGCGGTCTAAGTCTTGCACTTGTAGGGCAAGCCAGTCGAAAGGCCGCCGAGCCCTGCTCTAATAGCTGGACGGAGATGACCCTATACACGTTCGGCTAAAATATGTGACGGAAATTGATTTCTTCAAACCAACTTTGCGGGTCAGATGTAAGTGGTACACCCAGGAAAGGGAACTTCCTCTCCACCGAAGAGGGGATTTTTTTCAGATTAGAAAATAAGATTATCTGCCTCCACCTTTTTGCCCCCCTGCCTACGCAAAGTTACTAATCAAGGTGCCTATAAGGCTGGAACTAAGACAGCAGAAGACGCAGAACATCCCCCGGCTCCCCAGCCCGCATAAAAGACTCCCCAATCAAAAACGCCCCAATCCCCCCATCCTGAAGCTTTTTTATGTCGTCCGGGCTATGAATCCCACTCTCAGAAATCACCAGCCTGTCTGACGGCACCATCGGCGCCAACCGTAGCGTAGTCTCCAGGTCGGTGACAAACCGATGCAAATCCCGATTATTGATCCCCACCAGATCCCCCGGCACCTTCAACGCCCGCTCCATCTCCGCCTCGTCGTGCACTTCCACCAGCACGGCCAGGCCCAGTTCCTTGCCCAGTTCGGAGAGTTCGGCGAGCTGGTCGTCGTTCAGGGCGGCAACGATCAGCAGTAGCGCATCGGCGCCGATGGCGCGGGTCTCGACGACCTGCCAGGGGTCGATGATGAAGTCCTTTCTCAGCACCGGCAGGCGGCAGGCCTTGCGGGCCTCGACCAGGAAGGCGGTCTGGCCGCCGAAGAAGCCCTCGTCGGTGAGGACGGACAGGCAGGTGGCCCCGCCCTTCTCGTAGCTCTTGGCGATGGCTTCGGGGTCGAAGTCGGGGCGGATGATGCCGGCCGAGGGCGAGGCGCGCTTGACCTCGGCGATGACGGCGTCCTTGCTGGCGGCCGCACGGGTTCTAAGCTGGCCGGCGAAGTCCCGGCAGGGCGGCAGGTCCTTGACGATGGCTTTGAGTTCTTCGAGCGGCCGGTCGGAGCGGCGGCGTTCGACTTCTTGCTTTTTGGCTTCGAGGATGGTCTTGAGGATGTCTGCGCTCACAGGGCGTAGCTCCGGTTGGCGTATTGCTTGAGGCGTTCCAGGCCGACGCCGGTGGCGAGAA
>JAAAPI010000368.1 GCA_009908325.1 Verrucomicrobiota bacterium
GGGCGTTGACGCGGTGGTGATGAAAAACTGGCTTCCATTGGTGCCGGGACCGGCGTTGGCCATGGCGAGCAGACCGGGCTTATCGAACTTCAGGTCGCGTGCGCACTCATCGCCGAAGGGCTTGCCCCAGATAGACTCACCGCCACGACCGGTGCCGGTCGGGTCGCCTCCCTGAATCATGAAGTCTTCAATGATGCGGTGAAAGATGACGCCGTCGTAATAGCCATTTTTACAGTGAGTGGTGAAGTTCTCGCAGGTCTTGGGTGCGATATCTTCGAATAGATCGAAGGTGATGGAGCCTTGGGTGGTTTCGAGGGTTACTTTCATGTGGTGGAGTGGTTGGAGAGATGGAGTGGTGGAGTGGTTGGGTGGTTGGGTGGTTGAGTGGTGGAGTGGTTGGGTGGTTGAGTGGTGGAGTGGTTGGGTGGTTGAGTGGTGGAGTGGTGGAGGGTTGGAGTGGTGGAGTTTTGGAGGGTTGGGTGTTGGGGGGGTGCTGTGTTGGGGGTTGGGTTTTTTAAGCGGTGAGGTGTGCTATGGTTTCGACGACGAAGTGTTCCAAGCTGGCTTCCGGGGATTCAAACGCAACGGGAAGTTTCAAATGTTTCAAGGTTTTCGTGGTGAGTGGGCCGATGCTGCCGAAGGCGGGGCGTCGCGCATCGGGGGCGAGCTGGAGGGCGGCGTGTTGATCGACGAAGGACTTTACGGTGGAAGCGCTGGTGAAGAGGACCGCGTCGGCCCCTTCGTTGCGGAAACGCTCCGCGGCGGGCTCGTTTGCCAAGTCGGTCTTCGTGGTCTTGTAGAGGGGGAGGGTGTCGACGATGGCGCGGGCCTCGTCCGACTCGAGGCGTTGGACGAGGCTTTCCCGGTTTTGGTTACCGGTGACGACCAGTATTTGGACGCCTTCGACGCCTTCATTTTCGACGAGTTCTTCGGCGAGGGCATCGGCGTTGGCCTTTGCGGGGATGAGGTCGACCTTGAGCTTGTGCTTCTGAATCTCGCGGGCCGTGGCCGCGCCGACAGCGGCGATCCGCATCGGGCCGAGGCAGCGAATGTCGTCGTAAGCCTTGTAAAAGAGATCGAAGAAATGCTTCACCCCGTTGGCACTGGTGAAGATGATCCACTCGTAGACGGCGATCCCGGCAAAGACCTCGGTGACGCGCTGCTCCTCGAAATGCGGCTCGACCGAAATAAAGGGCAGCTCAAGGACTTCAGCCCCCTGGTCGGAGAGAAGCTTGCTGAGCTGGCCCGCTTGCTCGCGGGCACGGGTGACGACGATGCGCTTGCCGAAGAGGGGGCGACCCTCGAACCATTCGGTCTTCGTGCGCCGGGCGACGACTTCGCCGATGATGATCATGGCTGGCGTGCCGATGCCGCTCTTTTCTATTTCGTCGAGGATGCTATCGACCGTGCCGTAAACCGAGTTTTGGCGGTTGAGTGTGGCCCACTGGATAATGCCGACGGGCGTGTCTCCGGACATACCGCCCGATTTGAGTTCCTTCAGGATGCGGGGCAGCTGGCCGAGACCCATGTAGAGGCAGAGGGTGCCTTCGCTTTTCCCGTATCGGGTGAAGTCGATGCTCAGCGTCTGCTTTTCCGGATTCTCGTGACCGGTGAGGAAGGTGATGGAGGAACTGTAATCGCGGTGGGAGAGGGGGATGCCCGCGTAGGCTGCGGCGGCCAGGGCAGCGGTGACACCCGGGACGATTTCGAAAGGGATTTTATCGATCTGAAGTTCACTGACTTCTTCGCCACCACGACCAAAGACAAAGGGGTCGCCGCCTTTCAGGCGAACGACGTTGAGACCCTTGCCGGCACGATCGACGAGTAGTTCCTCAATCTCATCCTGGGGAATGGAGTGCATGCCGGAGCGCTTGCCGACGTATAGTTTCTCGGCATCGTCTCGTGCCCAATCGAGGAGCTGTGGGTTGGCCAAATAATCGTAAACGATGACATCGGCGCGCTCGATCAACTCACGTGCCCGAACGGTGACAAGACCGGGATCGCCCGGGCCGGCACCGATGAGATATACTTTTCCTTGTGACATTTTGCGAGATGCGGGATGCGGGATACGGGATGCGGGATGTGGGATACGGGAAGCGGGATGGAACCGCGTGAGGCTTTGCCTTTTACGCGGCGGGATGGAACCGCTTGAGGCTTTGCCTTTTACGCGGCGGGATGGGTTATAGTTGGAGTTCTTTCATGATCGCGTCGAGTTGGGGTTCGATTTGGTCGAGGGATCGGAGGGAGATTTTGAAGGTTTGGTAGCCGGTTTTTGGATGGTAGATGCGAAACTGGTCTTTTTCGTAATAGGCACCGACGGGGATTTGGCAACCGCTGCCGAGGCGGCGAAGGAAGGATTTTTCGAGGGATACGGCCAATTCCGTCTCCGGGCAGAAGCTGTCTTTGAATTTTGGGAGGTCCTCGGTCCGGCATTGGACAGCGATGGCGGCCTGCCCTGGAGCGGGGACGACTTGGTCGACCGGCAGCTCGACGAATTCCAGGCCGGGATGGGCGTCGATCCCGAGGCGGTCGAGACCGGCGGCGGCCAGCAGGCTGGCATCACAATCACCCTGCGCGATTTTTTTGAGGCGGGTGCCGACATTGCCGCGGATGGTCGTCCACTCGGCCTCGGGGTGGAGTATGCCGACTTGCGCGCGGCGGCGCGGGCTGCTGGAGGCGATGATTTTCAAGTCGGTTTCTTCGCTGCGGTGCACGAGGACATCGTTGACCCGGGCGCGGGGGAGGTAGCCGGCGATACTTAAGCCTTTTTGGGAAGTGGTGGGGAGATCCTTGGCGCTGTGAATGGCGAGGTCGGCGCGGCCTTCGAGGAGGGCCGCCTCCAGTTCCTTGGTGAAGAGGCCGATGCCGCCGCGTTTTTCGAGGGACCAATTGAGCCGTTCGTCGACTCTGGTGCTCAATTTGAGTAGCGCGAATTTTTCGTCCGGGAGCTTTGTCTGTAGGCATGCCAGCGCTAGTTCCGACTGCTTGAGAGCAAGCGGACTTTTGCGGGTGGCTATCTGGATGTCGGCGGGCATGGGTTTGCGCGTTGGGATTGGTGCCCGGGTTTGGACGGGGTAATGACAAGCTGGAAGCTTGTCACTACGTTTTTCGGGTGGGTGCGACGACAAGCTGGAAGCTTGTCACTACGTAAAAAGCGGTCGAAGGAATTCACCATCGACCGCTTCGAAATACAAATCCGAGATCGCTTAGTTGTAGGACGCTTGGGAGCCCTTGATGTTGCGCTTCTTGACCCAGGGCATGAGCGAACGCAGGCGCTGGCCGGTTTTTTCGATCGGGTGGTTTTGACCGTCTTTGCCGAATTGCTTGTAGTTGGGAAGGCCGTCCTGATATTCCTTGACCCAGTTTTTGGTGAATTTGCCGCTTTGAATGTCCTTAAGGATCGACTTCATGGCCTTCCTCGATTGGGCGTTGATGACGCGTGGGCCGGAAATGTAGTCGCCCCATTCGGCGGTCTCGGAGATGGAGAAGCGCATGCCCGAGATGCCGGACTCGACCATGAGGTCGACGATGAGCTTCAGCTCGTGCAAGCACTCGAAGTAGGCCATCTCGGGTTGATAGCCGGCTTCGACGAGCGTTTCAAAGCCGGCCATGACGAGCGCGGAAGCGCCGCCGCAGAGCACAGCTTGCTCGCCGAAGAGGTCGGTTTCGCACTCTTCTTTGAAGGTGGTTTGGATGACACCGGCACGCGTGCCGCCGATTCCTTTGGCCCAGGCCAGTGCTATCTTTTTCGCGTCTTTGGAAGAGCCTTTATTTACCGCAATCAAAGCGGGAACACCCTTGCCCTCGACATACTGGCTGCGGACGACGTGTCCCGGGCCTTTGGGGGCGACCATGATGACATCGATGCCTTTCGGCGCCTCAATGAGACCGAAGTGAATGGCGAGTCCATGAGTAAAGACGAGGGTCTTGCCTTTTTCAAGGTTGGGTAGAATGTCGTTTTGGTAGACTTCCGGCTGCTTCATGTCGGGCACGGCAATCATGATGACATCGGCACGCTTGACGGCTTCACCGGTCTCAAAGACTTCGAAGCCCTGTTGGCGGGCGACGGCGGCGGACTTGCTCTTTTTATAGAGGCCGATGATCACGTTGAGACCGCTCTCCTTTAAATTCTGGGCATGGGCGTGGCCCTGGGAGCCATAGCCGATAATGGCCAGAGTTTTCTTTTTAATGACCCGGAGGTCGGCGTCTTTATCAGTATAGACTTTAGCAGGCATATGTTTCTTTGATTGCGGGGGAAGCCCCCTGGTTTAGGAAAAAGATGAATCAGATCGGTGGAGTGGTGGGGAGGGGGGATGGAATTGTGGAGTGTTGAAGTTGTGGAGAGATGGAGTGTTGGAGTTTTGGAGTATTTGGGGTTGTGGAGTGTTGGAATGTTGGGGTGGTGGACGGGCTAGCCGCGTTTGAGGGCTAGATTTCCGGTGCGGGCCATTTCGACGATGCCGTAGGGTTCGATCAGGTTGAGGAAGGCACCGACTTTGTTGGCGTTTCCGGTCATCTCGATGTTGAGACTTTCCGGGGCGACATCGATGATTTTGGCACGAAACAAATCGCAGACCTGGATGACCTCGGAGCGCTTCTCGGCGGACGCGGTGACTTTAATCATGACGAGCTCTCGCTCGGTGGCCTGACCATCGGAGAACTCGGTCACTTCGAGCACGTTGATCAATTTATTCACCTGTTTGATCGCCTGGTCGAGCGAGTCACTGTCGCCAACAATTGTGGCGGTGATACGCGAGAGCTTGCTGTCCATCATCGGGCCCACGTTAAGCGTCTCGATATTAAAGCCACGGCCGCTGAACATACCGGCAATGCGGGCGAGAACTCCGAATTTATTTTCGACAAGGATGGAGATGATGTGGCGCATGATAGAAAATCGGGGACTAATTGCTTAACCCCCGATTCGACAAGAAGAATGGTAGACGGTGAGGGATTCGAACCCACGACCCCCTCGGTGTAAACGAGGTGCTCTAACCAGCTGAGCTAACCGTCCTCTGAAAAATTTGAAAAGGGCACGATGGGCCGACCCCCCGTTGAATCAAGCCTATTTTTGATGAAAATATGGTTTTGGACGTGATGGTGCTTCTGCGAGGCGTGGTTCCGTGTGATTGTATTTGCTGGAGTCGTGGCTGGAATTTACTCTAGAGCTTGTCCCAAATTGGCGTTTTTTTGAGTCAGTTTTCCAGTAATTACCAAATAACTAATTTATAAAACGTCAGTTTTACGCCTGACTACCTCTAAAACTAGTATTTCTACTTTTTTTATGCAAAATGCAGGGTTCGGATCTATGTGTGAAGACAGCTCCGCCCTGGAGTTCTTTTCGAGAAGCCTTAAGGGTGGGCAGATTTGAAGTTTGGTCTTTTTAGGCTGCCTGCGGTATGTCCACAGGCTCTTCAGCTTGTTTGAGGCGGGCTAGCTTCCAGAGATTGTGGCTGAGCACGGCCCAACCGACCATCATTTCCCGATGCTCAAAGCCTTTCGCGCGGGCGGGGCTGCCCATAAATTTTCTGATAACAATGCTGATACGTGCTTCGGTGCCCGCCCTGCGCTTGAGGCCTGTGCGCAGCTCAGGTTCATTATCCAGACGCTTACTGAGCACCTTAACATCACGCGGACACAAGCCGCTGTAAATGCCTTTGGACTCCAAGAGTTCCTCATTGGCCTCGCTGTGCAGGCCTCGGTCGCCCCACACGCTGGTAACCGGGAGCGACTGCTCGTCCACCAGTCGGGTGATCGACGCTTCAACTTGTTTGGCATCGCTGGTCTTCTGTTGCTCCAGTGCATAGTCGACGATAAATCCTTCCCGGCTCTCGCCAATCCAAAGATTGTTTCCGAACTCCACTTCTGCGTTGCTTTTACCGCGTTTGATCACCTGCACATCATTGTCATACAAGCTCAGGGTTTTGTCTTTATTGGCTACCTTGCGTCCTCCGATGATACGTTCGTGGGCCTGCTTGATAATTGTGGGTACTTGCGCGAGGATGTTCTCGACTTGCTCGATAACAGACCGGATCGCTCCCTCACCCAGATCGGTTTCTTCACCCCGCTCCTTGAGCAGGTTCAAGTGCCTGCGGGCGTGTTTTTCAACACGCCGAATCAATGCTTTCATCTGCCTGAAGACGGCTTTGCGATGCTTCTTACCGCCAGCCGTGCGATTCTTGGCAGTCATGGCCATGCACAAGGTATTCATCTCGCTCAGGAAAGACAGCGGGCCTTGCGGCATGCGATGGCGCAGTCCCTGTTTGCGGATGCGCTCGGTGGCCTTCATTAAGGTCCGCGTGGCATCACGCAATAAGGCCCAATCGACCGGGTAATGAATGTGGGCCTTCAGACAAGTGCTGTCCATGAACACGGCCCTGAAGTCGATCAAAGCATCCAAGCCAAGCTCCCCCTGCGCCGGTTCGGAGTGAAGTAAATGCACCAGCTTTTGGTTCAATATCTGCAGTGATTGCGCGTCGATTAAATGAGCGAAGCGATCACTGGAACTCTTCGCAAACGCACTGACACCGTCGACACGCCCAATCTGAAGAAACCACTGTAACAAGGCACTGTCGGCCAGACGGATGCAAAACTCGCGGTGGGCCAGCCCCGTGATCATACGGGCAATGTTACTACGAAACGCCAGCACGCAGCTACGGTTCAGTGACGCGCCCTGGGCGGCGCTGCACTTGGCCAGATCAATCTGACGGTGCGCCAGACTCAGCCGGGTGAACGTCTGCTCAAGTCCGCTGCGCGTGAGTAAATCGTCCAGACGCAAAAATAAGGCGCGCTGCTGACGGTATTCTTTGGGTCCATCAACTAAAGGAAGTTCTGGACGTAGGTCCGGTTGGAAGTTTAGTGTCTGCATTGTTCGCGGGTTATTTGTTTTTGCGTCACAAAAATTTATAGACCACGAATTTGGGACATGGGAGGCAAAAATGCCTCTTATGTCCCTTTAATTTTGCACCTGAGCTTGAACAACACGGGGCTTCGCCCCAGTGGGACAAGCTCTACGTATCGCCGCTGCTTTAGCTGCGGTGGTTGTGGGAGCTGTATTGGTGGCGGTTGGGCTCGCGGATTTGCGGCAGCTAGCTGAAGCAAGCTGCATACGTATCGCCGCTGCTTTAGCTGCGGTGGGGGCGGGCTAGGAATCGAAGCAAGCGGCCACGCATACCCG
>JAAAPI010000102.1 GCA_009908325.1 Verrucomicrobiota bacterium
TCCGATGCTGTCGAGCGTCTACGTTTCACCGCCCGTAGTCTCGTGCCTCCTCCTTTGCTCTTCCTCCTTCGCCAAGGGCTACGGCGGACAGGTCGAGCTAAGGCGGACGCAGTCGCCTACGACCTCCCGAGCGGTGCCGTATCCCGCCACGCAGCCTGCGGGGCGGTTGCCCCGCGCTTTGCGGCGGGCACCCGAGCGGTTCGACGCCACCCCAGCTTCATTTGAACGACCGGGTGCCGCTTCCGCGATGCGTCCACCGGTCGACACCGAATCCGATCCGTCAGGAGCCAGCAACCGACCGCCCAGGAAACCGACGATCAACGCCCCCATCAACGCCCCCGCTACCCACCACCATTTCATTTCGAAACACAATCGTCTGGAAAAGAAGCTTGCAAGGGGGAACTTTCCCTGTCGCTCTGCGCCGTTTCCTGTCTTGGCACCAGCTTGGACACATCCTGTTTTCGGTCTGTATCGATGAGCGATTGATTTTAGGAAACCCCCATCAACCTCATCGATTGTCTCTGCGTCGACAATTTCACGACCAAGACGCCACAACCACCAGCTATGCCCGAAATCACTTTTCAGGATCTGTCTTTGGCAGAACCGATTCAACGTGCCTTACTCACCAAGGGCTACACCACCCCGTCCCCGATTCAGGCTCAGGCCATTCCCGTGCTCCTCGAGGGGCACGATCTACTGGCCTGCGCGCAGACGGGCACCGGTAAAACCGCCGCCTTCGCCCTGCCCATCCTCGATGGTTTCGCCCGCAACCCGCGCAAGCCCTTCCGCCGCGGTGTGCGCTGCCTCATTCTCACACCCACCCGCGAACTGGCCGTGCAAGTCACCGAAAGCTTCAAGTCCTACGGCGAGGGTCTCGGCCTGAAGATCGGCATGGTCTTCGGCGGCGTCTCGGAGAAGCCGCAAATTAAAGCACTCTACGGCGGGCTCGATGTGCTCGTTGCCACGGTCGGGCGCCTGCTCGACCTCAAACAGCAGGGCCACGTCGATATCTCCCAGGTCGATACCTTCATTCTCGATGAAGCCGACCGCATGCTCGACATGGGCTTCATCCGCGACATCCGCAAGATCGCCGCCGCCATCCCCCAACAGCGCCACACGCTCCTTTTTTCGGCCACCATGGCCCCCGAGATCACCGAACTCGCCAATACGCTTCTCCACCAACCCAAGGAAATTCGTATTGCCCCCCAGGGCACCACCGCCGAAAACATCGACCAGCACGTCTGCTTCGTCAAAAAAGCCGACAAGCCCAATCTGCTCCTCAATCTGGTCAAAGCGCACCAGGATGCCACGTCCAAGAAAGAACTCAGCCTCATTTTCAGCCGGACCAAGCACGGGGCCAAAAATCTCGCCAAAAAGCTTTGTAGCGCCGGCATCGAGGCCGACTCCCTCCACGGGAACAAATCACAAAACGCCCGCCAGAAAACCCTCGATCAGTATAAACGTGGCGATGTCCGCGTGCTCGTCGCCACCGATGTGGCCGCCCGCGGCATCGATGTGAAAAACATCACCCTCGTCATCAATTTCGACCTCCCTATGGAGTCCGACGCCTACGTCCACCGCATCGGCCGCACCGCCCGCGCGGGCGAAAGCGGCCGCGCGGTTTCCTTCTGTTCTGAAGACGAGGTCGCGCTCCTCCGCCAGGTGGAAAAATTGATCAAGCGCAGCGTGCCCGTTTTTCCGCACGATTGGCATGCCGCCCCAATCGAGCAACACCACACCAGCGGCGCACCCGCGCAAAAGCCCAAGCAAGGCGGCGGAGGCGGCGGCAAGCGCCCGCCCCGCCGCGGTGTTCCGCGCCAGGGCGGCGGTCAGAGCCGTGGAAAAGCAAAGAGTGGTCGCCCGCAAAACGACCGCGCGCCGAGCGGCGGTTTCCGAAAAGCAGCCAGCGGTCGGCGCAGCAACCGCAGTCGCGGTCGCTCCTAATCCTTCATCAAATAAGTTTTCTGATGGTTCGACCGAAGCGGCTTGTCCGCCGAAGCCTTGGCGTAGGAAGGGAAGCGCTTCGGCTACGTGAAAAAACTTGTTTGATGCTCCGTTAGTATTCTATTCAGGTGCCATTCAGCTTATTCCGGCACTTCGGCAGCGGCATACGCCTTCGCGAAATAAGTCAAAATCATATCCGCCCCGGCACGGCGGATGGCCAATAGCGACTCGTCGCGACAGCGCTCCAAATCGAGCCAGCCCCGCTCCGCCGCCGCCATGATTTGCGCATACTCCCCCGACACCTGATACGCCGCCAGCGGCAACTCCGTCGCTTCACGCACCTCCCGGATGATATCCAGATACGGCCCGGCCGGTTTGACCATCAACACATCGGCACCCTCGGCTGCATCCAGTGCGATCTCAGTCAGCGCCTCACGCCGGTTGGCCGGGTTGAGCTGGTAGGTCCGCTTGTCCAAATGGTGCGTGCCCGCACTGCCAGCGCTGCCCACCGCATCGCGGAATGGTCCGTAAAAAGCCGAGGCAAACTTGGCTGAGTAGGCCATGATGGCAGTGGTCTCAAAGCCATGATCATCGAGCGCCGCGCGGATCGCGCCCACCCGCCCGTCCATCATATCGGAGGGTGCCACCATGTCGACGCCCGCCCCGGCGGCCAGCACCGCCATTTCGGCCAATACTTCGACCGTGGCATCGTTGGCCAGATCCTGTGCCGCCGCATCCCATAGCCCGTCATGCCCATGCACCGTGTAGGGGTCGAGCGCCAGATCGGTGATCACCGTGATTTCCGGCACCGCCGCCTTGATCGCGCGGATGGCCCGCAAGGCCAGCGTATCCGGGTTGAGCGCCTCGCGCCCATCATCCGATTTGAGGCTTGCGTCCAACTTGGGAAACAGTGCCACCCCGGAAATGCCAAGCCCGTGCAACGCACGGCACTCAGCGACCAAATCCTGAATGGAAAGCCGCGCCATACCCGGCATCGAATCGATCGGTTCGGGCGCCCCGTCCCCATCGACAACAAATAGCGGCTGGATCAAGTGCGCCGGCGCCACCTTCGTCTCACAGCTCAACGCACGCAAGCTGGCCGTGCGGCGCATACGCCGCGGACGCCGGGTCAATTGAAGTCGAAAGCGATCTTCCATGCCTGCATGGTGGTGAGTGAAAGTGAAGGTGTAAAGTGTCCGCAATCGAAAATCTGCATCGTAGCGACTGGCTTTACGCCAAGAGTGACCCAGCCCGAAATTCCAACTCGTTCAAATCGCGGGATAAACCCGCTCACAACCATCCTCGTAGCGACTGGGTTCACCCCAGGAGTGACCCAGCCCGAAATTCCAACTCGCTCGAATCGCCATTCGGCAGGCTCATGACCGGCAGGGACAAACCCGCTCACTCCAGAAAATAATCCACCTACGTCGCCATCTCGACCCGCGCGTTTTCATAGGCGTGTAGCGCACATTGCGAGCAGGCCTCGCGGACGTCGGCAAAAAAGTCGTTGCCCTTGTCGTCAACCAGAATGTAGGCGGGGAAGTCTTCCACCTCGATTTTCCAGATAGCCTCCATACCGAGCTCGGGGTATTCCAAAACCTCCACATTCTTGATGTTGTGCTCGGCCAGCAAGGCAGCAGGCCCACCAATTGAGCCAAGGTAAAACCCGCCGAATTCCTTGCAGGCATCGGTCACCTGCTGGGAGCGGTTGCCCTTGGCCAGCATGATCATGGAACCACCTGCTTGCTGGAAAGGTTGCACGTAGCTATCCATCCGGCCGGCGGTGGTCGGCCCGAAGGAGCCGGAGGGCTTTCCCGCAGGTGTTTTCGCGGGACCGGCATAGTAGATCGGGTGGTTTTTAAAATAGTCCGGCATGCCTACCCCCTGGTCGAGCCGCTCCTGGATCTTGGCGTGGGCGATATCGCGCGCCACGACGATGGTTCCACTTAGCGAGAGCGGTGTAGCCACCGGGTATTGACTCAGCTCCGCCAGAATCTCCGGCATGGGCCGGTTCAGATCAATGGCGACGGGGTCCTTTGGCTTAGTCAGCTCGCTTGCGTCCGGGATGAAGCGCCCGGGGTTTTCCTCCAGTTGCTCCAGCCACACACCGTCTTTGTCGATGCGGGCCCTGGCGTTCCGGTCGGCCGAGCAGGAGACCCCCAACCCGACCGGGCAGGAGGCCCCATGACGCGGCAGGCGGATAACCCGAACATCCAGTGCGAAATACTTGCCCCCAAACTGGGCCCCATAGCCCATCTGGCGGGTGTATTCGAGTAGTTTGGCCTCCAGCACCGTATCGCGAAAGGCCTGCCCGTGCTCGTTACCTTGGGTCGGCAGGCTATCGTAATATTTGGTTGATGCCAGCTTGACGGTTTTCAGGCAAGTCTCGGCCGAGGTGCCACCGACGACAAACGCGATATGATACGGTGGGCAGGCCGACGTGCCAAGTGTCCCCATTTTTTCGATACAAAATTTTTCTAGATTAGCCGGATTGAGCAGGGCTTTCGTTTCCTGATAGAAGAAGGTTTTGTTGGCCGAGCCGCCCCCCTTTGCGACAAAGAGAAAATCGTAGCTGTCGCCATCCGTCGCGAGTAGATCAATCTGCGCCGGGAGGTTACAGCCCGTGTTCTTTTCTTCATACATGGAGAGCGGCGCCATTTGCGAATAGCGCAGGTTTTCTTCGGTGTAGGCATTGTAAACTCCGCGGGAAAGCGCGGCCGCATCACCCCCGCCAGTCCAGACGCGCTGACCCTTTTTTCCCAGAATAATGGCCGTGCCGGTGTCCTGGCAAAACGGCAACACACCGTGCGCCGAGACTTCCGCGTTCCGCAGCATGGTCAGCGCAATTGTGCGATCGTTTTCCGTGGCCTCCGGATCCTCCAGTATGGCGGCCACTTTTTCGAGATGCTCGGTGCGCAACTTGAAGGAAATGTCCTTCATGGCAGTTTCCGCCAGCAAGGTGAGCGCCTGCGGATCCACCTTGAGCATCGTCTCGCCTGCGAAATCGACCGTTTCCACAAAGTCTTTTGTCAACAATCGATACTGCGTCGTATCCTGCCCCAGAGGAAATTGTTTTTGATAGTGAAAGGAGGGTGTGGGCTTAGGCATAATCTTATCTAATTCGAAACTTAATCCTAATTAGACAATATTTCCATTTGGTTGCAAGCCAAGACTGCGAACCGGGCAGGTTAAAAGGAGGGAATCCTTGAAGCCCTGCGGTCGACTCGACGAGGCGGCAGAGCCAACCTCGCTACGAAAGTCCGCCTTCCAACAAACCGGGAACCTGCTGGAGGAGTTGGTCGCGGGCGATCTCAACTTCTTCACCGGAGCCTAGATCCCGCACCTTGACAACGCCCCGGGCAAGTTCATCGCCGCCGTAAATCAAGGCGAAGCGCGCACCAGACTGGTTGGCCGCTTTAAATTGTTTCCCAAAGCCCTGTGTTTTCAACGGGTATTCCACCTGATAGCCGACCGAGCGGAGCTGCGCGGCATCCGCCAGAGCCGCGTCGCGCTCAGGCGCTCCACCGATGACGGCGATGAAGTCCGGTCGCTGCACGTAGGTGGGCATGAGCGATTTGCCGTCGAGCAGATCGACCAGCGTGACATCGCCCATGGCGAAGCCCACTGCGGGCATATCGGGGCCGCCCAGTTTTTTGACCAGCGCATCGTAGCGGCCCCCTCCGGCCAGCGCACGGCCCTCGCCGCTCGCCTCGAAGGCTTCAAAGACAAAGCCGGTGTAATAGGCCAGCCCGCGCACGATGCCGAGGTCGATTTGCATAAAGTCTTCCGCTCCGGCCGCCTTGAGATGACGCAAGAGATCCTCCCAGTCCGCCATGCGTGCCCGCGCCTCGCTCGCCAGATCACCCTCCAGCGGTAAGTTCTCCATGTAAGCGCGCAACGCATCGAAGTCGCGGATCGCGGTGGCTGCTTCCACGCGCTCCAGAAATGCTTCGGCCTCGTCACCCAGCTCGGCGGCAAGTTTTTCAACCGTCTTGCTGCGCTCCGTGCGCTCCAGCTTATCGATGATGCCCAGCACGCGGGCGCTGCTGGCCGCATCCAGACCTTCGGCGGCCAGCATGAGCAGCCAGAGGTCGCGGTCGCTCAGACGCACCTTGAAGTCCGAAGCGTTCAGGCCAAAAGCTTGCAGCGTCTGACAAAGCAGCGCGATCAGTTCGGCGTCGGCCGCCGGGCCCGGTTCGCCGAATATATCGGCGTTGAACTGGTAAAAAGCCCGCAGCCGACCTTTCTGCGGTCGCTCGTAGCGGTAGTGCTCGCCGATGTTGAACCACTTCACCGGGCGCTTCAGGCTATTGGCTTTCGCCCCGATCAGCCGGGCCAGGGAAGGCGTCATCTCCGGGCGCAGGGCCACCGCCCGACCGCCGCGATCTTCGAAATTAAAAAGCTGGCCGACGATCTCCTCGCCCGACTTCTCGATGTAGAGCTCCAGCGGCTCCAGCACCGGTGCATCATACTCCAGGAAGTTAAACGCCTTTGCCACACGGCGCCAACGCCCGAAGACATGATTTCGACGGGCGCAGGACTCAGGATAGAACTCTCGGAAACCGGGTAGCGTTTCAAATTGCATCGACATCCATATCCTTCAGCGCGGCCTTCAATTCCTTACCAGCCTTGAATTTAATCACAGCCCGCTTGGGTATGACGACATCGGTTTCCGGCTTGTTGGGATTGCGCCCGATACGCGATTTGCGAATCTGCACCTCGAAGACACCAAAGTTACGCAGCTCGACATTTCGCCCCTCTGCCAGTGCGTTCGCGATCGCATCAAGGGTGAGCTGCACAGTTTCTCGCACTTCTTTTTGCGGAAAGCTGGTTTTTTCGTAGATATCTAGGACGATATCGCGTTTTGTTAAATTATTAGACATCTTGGGATTGCTTGTTGGCTGGCGTGAGTTAGGTCAAAAGTTCCTGCTAATGTGATACTTCGGATCATGAAATACTGTCAAACTAGAAAATATGAGTGAAAAAGACCCCCCCAACCCTTTCGAGGAAATTCAGCGCCAACTGGAGAAAATGTTCAAGGATTCAAACGTGAAGGTTTCGACCCAGAACTTTTCCGATGCGGACCCCTTTTCCGGGGATTCGTCCGACGGCGAGTCCTCGGCAAGCCCCGATGCTCCGGATTCGGATACCGAAGCACTGGAGAAAATCCGAAATTTCCATCTCAAGCCAAAGGAGATCCGCGACTACCTGAACCGCTTCGTCATTCGGCAGGATGATGCCAAAAAAGTGCTCTCGGTGGCCATTTGTGATCACTACAACCACGTGCGGCAGACTTTGGCCGGGAAATCGGGCGCGGCGTCTGAATACAGCAAACAGAATCTGCTCTTTCTGGGGCCGACCGGCGTCGGCAAGACCTACCTCATGCGCAGCGTGGCCCGGCTCATCGGGGTGCCCTTCGTCAAGGCCGATGCCACCAAGTTTTCCGAAACCGGCTACGTTGGCTCCGACGTCGAGGACCTTGTCCGCGACTTGGTGAAAGCCGCCGATGGCAATATCGAGCTGGCCGAAAAAGGCATTATTTTTGTCGACGAGATCGATAAGATCGCCAGCGAGGGCGGTGCCGGCGGGCGCGATGTCTCGGGGCGCGGGGTTCAGATCAACCTGCTTAAGCTCATGGAAGAGACGGAGGTCAACCTCTTTAGCCCCACCGACATGATGTCGCAAATGCAGGCCGTTATGGAAATGCAACGCGGCGGAAAGCCCAAGCGCAAGTCCATCAATACGAAAAACATTCTTTTCATCGTCAGCGGTGCTTTCGATAAGTTGTCGGAGTCGATTAAAAAGCGGGTCTCCCAAAATGAACTGGGCTTCGGGGCCACGGTGGCCGATAAGGACGAGGATCTATCCACCTACCTTCAGTATGCTGAAACGCGCGATTTCATCAACTACGGCTTCGAGCCGGAGTTCATCGGCCGCGTGCCGGTCCGCTGCGCCTGCACCGCCCTCAGCTCGGCCGATTTGGCGCACATCATGACCACCTCCGAGGGCAGTGTGCTCCACCAGTATCGCGACGACTTCAAGGGCTATGGTATCGACTTCGACATCACCCCCGAGGCCATCGTTGCCATCGCCGAAGCCGCCAGCAAGGAAGGCACCGGTGCCCGCGGCATCATGACGGTCCTCGAGCGGATTTTCCGGGACTACAAATTCGAACTTCCCTCCACAGCCATCAAACATTTCGAAGTAACCACCGACATGATCGAAAACCCGCTGGATTGCTTGCGGGCGCTCAAAGCCAAAAACGCACACCTGCAGAAAGATGTCTGGCAAAGCGACGTGAAACGCTTCGCTAAATCCTTCGAAAAAGCGCACGGCTTCACGCTTGAGTTTAAGCCCCTCGCCGTGGATGCCCTGGTTGCCGAAGCATCCGAGAAAGACCGCACCATTCAATCGCTCTGCGAGGAGAAGTTTAAAGACTTCGAGCACGGCCTGAATATCATCAATCGCAACACCGGACAAACTGTCTTCAAATTGGGCAAGCTCGCCATCGAAGACCCCGACAAGGAACTCTCGAAGTGGGTCGTGCGCTGTATCGAAAATACGAAGGAGAAAGAAAAGCGTGCCTGAAGGAGCCGCAGTTAGCCAGATGTTTGCCGGCATCGCGGGGCGTTACGACGTAGCGAACCACCTGCTCAGTGGGGGCATCGATTTCTACTGGAGGCGCGTGCTCACCCGCATGGTTCTGCGGTGCGGCCCCCGCGAAGTCGTCGACCTCGCGACCGGCAGTGGCGACGTCGCCTTCAAGCTGCGCGACCGCCTCGGCACCGGCGTCCCCATCACCGGACTCGACTTTTGCGAGCCCATGCTCGACGAGGCACGGGCCAAAAAAAACAAAAGCCCCGCCTACACTGACCTGGAGTTTGCCTTCGGCGATTGCATGGAACTCCCCCTCGAAGATAATTCCGTCGATGCCGTGACGATCTCCTTCGGCGTGCGGAACTTCGAAGACCGCCAGCGCGGACTCAAAGAAATTCTCCGCATTCTCCGCCCCGGTGGTCGACTCTTCGTCCTCGAGTTCTCGCAGCCCGACCGATGGTTTCGCCCGATTTATTATATCTACTTGAAATACATCCTCCCCCGAGTCGCTGCACTCGCCACCGGCGACAAAAGCGCCTACGATTACCTCGCCGGAACGATTGAAAACTTTCCCACCAAGGAAGCGCTCGCCGAACAGCTAAAGGCAGCCGGGTTTGAAACCGTCAAAGCAACCGGCCTGACTTTTTCCATCGTCGCCATTCACGAAGCGCAAAAAGCATAACCTCAGCCGCCTCAAACATCTATTCCCAAGCTGTTTTAATTTGAGTGAATCTCCAGACGAAAAAATAGATTAGTGTCTTCCGGAAGATCAAAAATAAGCTCCTGAAGCTCTCCGCTGCCAACGATCTCTGTTTCTGTGTCTTGCCAGCTCTTTAAATCGCTCGACATGAATAATCGATAGAATAGGCCTTCTTGCGTCTGCCATTGGAGAACAATCTGATCCGCCTCATTTCGGATAATGAGCCTAGGAACTTCGACCTGTTCGAGATCTAAAATTCGTGCTCGATTACTTACCCTGCCATCTTGGCTGTTAAACTCTGCTATTTCCAGCTCAAAACCACCCTCACCAATCTGGATTAGCCGAGAATCATCCGCTACAGCGAGCCAACTCCCGTTATGGTAAGACACTGCGTCGATCCTTGATTGACCATAAGCAAAATGAGTAATCCAATTTCGTCCATCTGTTGAGTATTCAATGCTACCAGCCACAAATGCCCGTGCGGTAGGGTCCCAGATGCCTCCCACCAAAGTAAACTGGCCGTCTGCAAAGCATATGTCCATCGGCTGCGCCTTGGATGCGGAGCTGGATTCAAACCATGTTTCACCATCAAATGACATGACCAGACCGTGGCGCCCCTCTCCACCGACTGCAATGTAAACGCCGTTACCATAAGCGACACTTCGCAGCATGTAGGTTGTATTCGATGATCGTGGCGTCCAGTTTTGAGCATCGTTGGAAGTGAAAATTCTTCCCCCATATCCAACTGCAACAAAGAGTCCATTGCCATAGGTCAAACCATAGGCTTTTGCGTTTTCAAGGGTTCTATTCCATGCCTTACCGTCGTTTGATATGTAGATTCCGCTGATTCCAGACGCTACGAATATTCCATTTTCGTAGATCACATCGAAAAGCCAACGCTCTTCATCGAGTTCAGTCACGACGCGCCAGCTCTTACCATCAAACGACTCCAGAATACTGCCCGCATGGCCGGCAGCAATATACTTTCCCGCGCCATAACAAATCGCCCATAAGCCATGACCGTTTGGCGTAGACTGTTGATGCCAGGTCTCGAGGTCACTTGAATCAATAATGAGCCCACTTTCGGCCATAAACCCACCAACGACTATGGACTGTTCTTCTTGAGTGATAAGATCATTAAGACGAAAGTCTGTTTTCGCACCAACGCAGATCCTTATCGTTATCGACTGTGCCCCACACAAAAGGAGGAATAGGATTAGGCGCTTAAGTTGAATCATTGAGCTAAAGTTCGGTTTTGGGACTGCTAAGATTCGCTTTTAGAACGGTGAGCTGTAGCACGGAGTGAGCGGCAGCGAACGGAGTTGTCCACCAACGCCTTGATAGGATTTCAGGCTGTCCCATCGGGTCCGATTCGTCGAGTGCTTTCTGATTCCTTTTCCCGCTGAAATTTGGGTCAAATCGTCCTTTGGCTTCAGCTTAACCTGGTTCTTTTCTCTGTTACTTTCGTCTGAATGGCACAGTGTCCGGCTGATCGGGTCGGTCTCCCAGGATCATCCGCTATCCGGCCAATCCGTGCTTTTTTCGATTTTTTTCCCTATTCAGGCTATAAAATTAAATGTGCGTAAAATAAATTCTTATTCTATTTTAAATATAAATAAGTTTTACTTATGATAAAATTGTCCCGAAATACAATCGTGTCACGTCTCACGGTTCCTCTTGCATCCATTCTTCAATTTAAAATAAAAGAAATATGGGCAGAGTTTATGCTCACACGGACAATTAAATCTAAAACTCGAAAATAAATTATGGAATTCACCACACAGCTCGGACTCGATCCTAAAACTGCGGACTACGCCCACGATGAACAATCGCTCCGCGAATATGTGAACCTGAAGCTCACGTCGATCGGCCAACCGACCTTTGAGGAGGTCAGCGGCAACGGGATTAGCGAGCTGAGCCGTTCGCTCCTGGCCAGCTATCAGGAAAAATCGCGCCTTCTGGCGGACCATCTGCCTCCCTGTGATCAGCGGGTGCAGGATTTTCTCACCGATTATTTCAGCGATCTCGATGCGGCGGATATTCCCTGCCTGCCGGGTGAAACGCTCAACCTCGACCGCCATGGGGTGGCCCGCACGCTTTCAGTTCCTGCCCGGGGCGATCATTTCAGCTCGGAAATCATGGATTCCTACCGGATTCAACAGGGTGTGCTGCACAACCCGGCGAGCGACCGCCGCACGACAAAGGGAGTCTTTCATGTAACGGAGGGTGGCCTACCGATACCCAACGACAAAAAAGCAGTGCCCAAGCTCGCGGCGGCCCGCCTTTTTGCCAAAGCCCTGAGCGGAGCGCCGGAATCGCTGAAAACACTGCCCTTTCTGGCCAACGAAACCGAGAAGGCAAAATCATGGGCCTCGCTCCTCTTGCGTCCTGTGGTCGTCCCCGAAGTGCATGGTTTTTCCAAAGAGAAAACGATGGAGGTCCGATTTTTCGCGCCGGGCAGCATGGTTTGTAATCTCGATTTTGTGGAATCGATTTTTGGCAACGGCGGCGATCCCTATATCGCGGACAATGATGCGGCTCTCGATCCGGATCACTGGACCGGACACAGCGGATGCGTGATTCTCGCTCCCCACTTGATGGGCACCACCAAGAAAGAGCTGGGCTTGCCCAACATCAAAGATGCCACGGACCGCCAGAAACGCGACGGTATGTGCTGGGAGAAGGAGGATGAGCTCTACAACGATGGAGGTGCTTTTAAGATAACCTGCCGCGATGCCCGGGGCGTGGTTGTCACCGCGATTTCCGACAACTACTTCGGCTACTGCAAAAAAGAAGTCAAGACGCAGATCAGCCTGTCGGCCAATTTACACGGTCTGGCCGAAGAGGAACACGCTGGCGGCACGCTGGCTTTCACCGGTTATGACCTGGGTGAGGACTTTCAGTTGAGCCAGTATTTCACTGAAGTTGACCAGACTTTCGACGGCGTCGTCGCCCGCTACAGCGACCGCATCGACCTGAAGCCGGAAGGTTACGCGACCGATAAGCACTATCCCGACATCGTCTACATACCGGAGGAATCGAGGATCGAGCTCAACTCGCAGAGCATCACCTGGGCAAAGGACGGCAGCGAGCAAGTGATCAAACTTCTCCCAAACAACACCTACGTGCTGCCTTCGGGCTACAAGGTGCAGATGGTTAAACCGGCCGAGGGTCGCCGCTGGCGCCTGGTTGGACACACTGCCGAGAGCCGGGTGTGCCACAAGCCCTGCACGGTTTCCGGCGGTGGCAAATCGGAGATCTCCAAGCCGATTACCGACGCAATTATTTCCGGACCGGTCTTCGTGAAAAATTTCGAGGAAGACTTCAACTTGGTCGAGGAAATTATCAACAAAGAGTATGGGGGACGTTTTCTCGATACATCCAAAAACAAAGCGAAGGGGCGCCCGCTTTTGAGCAAAGACCGCTCGCTTGGTTCTGTTATCAAACTACTGACCCCATCCGAAGCGGATTACACGAAGGAATATAATGACTGGCTTCGCACCATCCCCCAGCACGTCAAAGAACTCGTCTTCATTATCAAACGCTTCTATAAAGAGGACTGGGGCAGCGATTGGCGGAAGCGCTTCTCGGTCGATTTGATCGACGGTGAGGCGGGCAACATTCTGCGCTACCGCGAGCAACCGATGTTGACGCAATACCTCCGCGTCGGCTACACGGAGACCGGCTCCTGGCGGACCTTCGGCTTGCGGAAAGACTTCATTCCGGCCGCGAAGATCTCGCTCGAAGACGATATTACCGCATCCGTGGTGGCACCCGCCTCTCAACTGAACAGCCTGCCACCGGGCTGGTCGCTGCCTTCGGCGAAATTCGTGCATAACTGCGAGTATCGCTTTTTCCAACGCCCCGACGACGCGATTATCCGCGGCTACGACAAGGGAGCCGAGGCCGATCTTAGCTCGAAAGGTGCGTTTTTGAGTAACTATGCGCCACTCACTCGGGAGTTTGCCAAAGAGGAGACCGAAGACGCGATCCGTTTTGGCCAGTATACCGAGCCCATGCGCAAAATGGTGTTGGAGTTTGATGCGGCGCAAACACCCGACTACTACAGCACGAACGCCTACCCGCGCATCGTCGATGGCAGCCCGACGAAGAACCCGCGTTACCTGCAGGTTCGCCCGGACTTGAAGGATCCCCGCGCGGTCTACTTGGCCGACATGAGCTCGCGCCTCTATCGGCGGCAGGATTCCCAGTCGCCTCTGCTCCGCCCGGTCACGTCCATCTTACCGGGCCGCCGCAACAATCCGTCCGATCCCGAGTCCGGGGTCAAGCCGCTCTGCGTCTTCAATCCAATCCACCACATGGAGCTGCCTGAGCTCTTTATGGAGTTCATCGCCAGTATCACGGGCAAATCACCCTCGACCACGGGAGCCGGCTCCGAAGGGGCACTGACCAAGGCACCCTTCAATGCCCTGCCCCCGATCTACGATCTAAATAACGCACTGGTCGCTTATCTTGTGACCGAGCAACCCGCCTTTATTACGGCGGCGGGCTATGTGGGTCCCCACTTCCGGGTCGACCACGACATCAGCCTTTTTGTTCCTGAGCTTTGGTGCCGTTTGAAAGGCGAAGAAACCGACCCGAAGTGGCTACTCGAACACGGCTACCTTGAGAAGGTGGAGGACTTCGAGCACAATGGGGAGACGATTCAAGCCAGCCGGATTGGCTACCGGATCACCGCAAAGTTTGTTCGCATCTTCTTCGGCCGCATTTTCAATAACCCGACATCGGTATTGAATGAGCAGATGCTCAAGCCTGAACTGCAGGATATGGATACCTTCGTCGAAGGCATGAAAACAATCCTGGCTGCACACAAGGAGGTAGCGGCGAACTACTTTGAAGATGGCTCCATCGAAGAAGCCTGCCCACCGCTGAAGGCGCTGCTCCATATCATGCGGGACGGCGAATTCGAAGGTGAAGGCCTCGACTCGCCCAAGGTCCGCGAACTTTTCACCCGCGAGTCAATGCTGAGCAGCGACTGGTATGCGGAGCGTTTAAAGAGCCAGCAAGCACACGACGTAGCGCTCTGGAAAAAGCACGTCGCCTACCTGGAAAAATATCTCCAGCGCAAAACGCACGCAACGGTGGCCAAGCGTTTGAACATCGAGAGCCGGCTAACTTCGGCGAAAGAGACGCTCGACCGCGTCAGCTCGAAGAGCTACACGGAAACTCTTGTGGGGACAATTGGCCGCCAGCCGATTGCCGTTGAGGAGTAGTCGCGAGTCCGGCCGATAAAGGGTATTTTTTTCTCGTAGCGAGACGGGTTTATCCCGCGATTGAGCTGTTAGCATAGGCGATCAAATCGACTCCTGGCGTAAAGCCAGTCGCTACAACCAGAACGCTTAACAAAGTGCCATTCTCCCTAGTCCTTCAACCCAAAGGGGGCGCAGTTTTTTAGCGGCCAAGAGCCCTTGGGCTCCACCTCCCCGAAGAGGACGGCCCTCGCGGTGCGCAGACTCTCAGGCGTGAGGTTCATGTTAACGATGATCGTGGGTGCGGACGGGCTGCAGCCGCTGTGCCCCCGGGTGCAATACGGCGTGTTTGTTACGAGCACGACGGGCTTACCGGCGTCGATCAACTGTTCGACGTAGGTATTGGGTTTTTCCTGACGGTCATAATGATTGCTACAATGGCCCGGCAATTTTAATGACACTCGGCCGCCTCCACGCGCTCGCTGCCGCGTTTGAGGGAAGCTTCCACCATTTCAGTGAAACTCATGTAGCGCAGGCCCTGTTCGAACGAGGTCAGCTGAACCGGGGTGCCCTCGCGGATGGAGCGCACGAAATCAGCCTCGACCTGCCAACCGCGGCACTCGGCCCGGGCCAGGGTGATCTTTTTCTCTTCGACCGAACCGGCCCGGGCAAAAAGAAGCCTGGACTGTGCCGCATCGAAGCGAAGCGCTCCGAGCGTCCCGTTGAGGCGGAACTCCATGCGCGGTTTACCCGACTCCACCCCGCTGAAGTGATAAACAAGCCGTGCGCCGGAATTCGCGAAGCGCCCGAGGATGCTCACACTGTCCGGGATCTCGACCGTTTTGACTTCCGGCGAATCCGGATAGCTGCGCTCTTTTTGAAAGATAGCCCCGTCTGCCAACAACCAGCCGGGGTCTTCATCCACCCAGCGAAGCACTGTCTCATGCATAATGCCCATGGTCAGGATATTTTTACCACTCAAGGCCGCATCCTGACGCCAAGTCATCGGCGCATCCGGATCGGCCAACTGTCCCCCCGTGTGAACCACGCGCACTTCGAGCAAACGCCCCAGTTGGCCACTCCCGAGCATCCCGCGAATGGTCGCATCGAAATCGAGTGAGAACGGCGCTGGCACGATCTGCGCGACGAGGTTCGGGTGAGCCCGCGCGGCCTCAGCCATCGCACGCGATTCGGCCAGATCGCAGGCCATACGCGCTTCACAGAGCACATGCTTGCCGTTTTCCAAAGCCGCTATCGTCGCCTCGGCGTGCAGGTAAGGCCAAGTGCCGATGCATACCGCATCGATGGCGGGATCTTCCACCACCGCGCGCCAGCCCGGGGCGACGCGCTTGATGCCCTCCTGCTTTGCCACCTTTTCGGCGGAAGCCACGCTGCGGTTGGCCACCACACTGAGTTCAATATTTTCCAGCTTACAAAAGCCGGGGATGTGCATCTTTCGGGTATTGGCACCCGCGCCGATGAAACCGATTCGTAATTTATGTGTATTCATTTTAATTCTCCCAATTGGAGGTTGAGCTGCCGGTCTGTGCGTGCGGCAAATTCCGGATTGTGCGTTACCAGGATCAGGCTCTTGGCAGACTCGCCTGCGATTTCCAGGAGCAAATCCATGACAGACTGCCCGGTCGCTTCGTCGAGATTCCCCGTCGGCTCGTCGGCCAGCACCAGCGGCGGATCGTTGATCAAGGCCCGCGCTACGGCGACGCGCTGACGTTCGCCACCGGACAGTTTGGTGGACGCGTGGCGGATACGCTCCCCCAAGCCGACCCGGACCAGCAGAGCCTCTGCCCGTTCGCGCACCGAGCCGTCGATACGCCCCGCGATGCGTGCCCCGAGAAGCACATTTTCCAAGGCGTTGAGTTCGGGTGCCAGATAGTATGCTTGGAAGACAAAGCCCATGAAGCGCGTCCGCGCCGCCGCCAAGCGGGAGAGCGAATAGCGGCTCACATCCTGCCCTTCCCAAAAAAGCCGGCCACTGTCCACGCGCTCAAGGCCGGAGAGCACATTGAGCAGGGTCGACTTACCACTTCCGGACTCGCCCCGAATGCTCACACTTTCTCCCTGCCTCAGCTCAAAATCCACCCCGTCGAGCACAGAAATACGCGCCTCCGCACCGGGAAACGCCTTGGCCAGTCCTCTGGCTTCGATCAGATTGTTGTCGGAGGTATCCATAGGAAATTAGGCAAGCAATTACCGTAGGGGCTTCACTTGTGAAGACCGCCGAGTTGTCGGCTGAACGGATGGTCGAGCCAAAGCACCACGGTCTTCACAAGTGAAGCCCCTACGTTTTTTAAATTATTCACTGCGCAAAGCATCGGCGGGTTTCAGTCGGGCGGCGCGCAGGGCCGGGAGGAGCCCGGCCAGGGTGGAAATGATCAAAGCCAGCGCCGTCACCGTAATGAAGTCGCTCGCCAGGAAATGCACGGGGATTTCGTAGACGTCGTATTGGCCGAGGAAGTTCACCTGCGAATCCGTGACCCTGGCATAGGCGGCGAGTATGGCCCGACGATAGTAGAGGCAGACCACCGCCATAAGGATCCCCATGAGCGTGCCAACGAGCCCGATGATAAAGCCCTGGAAGCAAAAGCTATACGCCACCTGATGCGGCCGGGCTCCCATGGCCACGAGCAGGCCGATCTCGCGGGTCTTGCGGATGACGGCCATCATGAGCGCAATCGCGATGGAAAACGAGGCGACCAGTATGATAAAGATAATGATAAAGGAAATAACCCGCTTTTCCTGCTCAATGACAAAGAGGAAATCCTGATTTGACTCCAACCAGCTGACCGCTTCCAGGCCGGGCCGGATCACCTCGCGTTCCAAATCAATGCCCACCTCGTAAGCATCCGCTCCGGGGCGCAAACGGAGCACCAGCCCGTGCACCCCATCTTCCAATCCGTAGAGTTCCTGCATAACGCGGAGCGTCGTGATCATCGTATTCCCATCGACCTGCGGCGAGCCCGTGCGGAAGAGCCCGACGACTTCAAATTCGCGGGGCAGGAGCACTTCGTCTTCTTTCAGCGCTTCCAACATGAGCGGGGTGAAGACCTCCACTGTATCCCCGGGACCGGCTTTCAGCGCGTAAGCCAAGCCTTCCCCGAGAAAAACCCCTGTATCATCGAAGGCATCTATGCTGCCGACGGTCAAAAATTGCTCCAGGGGTATGACATCCGGGTCCGTCCAGGGCTCGATCCCGCGAACGAAGGGAAACTGCGGGCGGTTTTCGTGCTGGAGCATGACGACACCCTCGGCGAAGGGTGCCACACCCACGACGACGTCCTGCTCTTGGAGCGTGGTGAGCACTTCCTCCCAGTCGTAAACCACTTCGCTGGAGCGGATCCGGATGTCCCCCTGCGTCTCGGTCAAGCGCTGGCGGATACCCTCGCCAAAGCCATTCATGACACTTTGCACAATGATAAGCACGCACACACCCAGCATCACGCCGAGTATCGACATCATCGAAAAAAAGGAGAAAAAGCGCCCGGAAGGAAAGAGCTGCTTTAAGGCATGATAGAGATACCACGGCATCGGCTACTTGATTTTTACGCGAATTCCCCGGCGCAGGTAGGTAGGCACATCGAGGTCTTCGCCGTTATAATCATTGCGGTCGGTCTTCTCAAAGTAGCCGCGCTGAGCGTCGAGATCGAGAAAGGTGAACTCGTCCTGGTTCATGTCCGGCTTCTTTTTGCGGGCCAGCTTCGAGATGTGCACCGGGCGCGGCGGGCGGACGTCTTGCGAGATTTCCGTTTCCAGCCCGAGCCCGGTGGTCTCCGTTCGGCGGGGTGCGGGCTCCGGAACAACGACGCGCTCGGTATCCATTTCCGCCTTACCGAGAATGCATATTTCCAGGCTTTGCTGCCGACTGTTGTCGATAACTGCCCCGAAGACGATGTCTTCGCGCGAGCCGAAACGCTTCCCGACCTCGCTGACGATCTCGTTGACATTGGCGATCGCCAGATCGGATCCCCCGATCACATTGACCAGAATGCGGTCGAGATGACCGGGTCGGTCGCCGAGATGGAGCAGCGGGCAAATAAAGAGGTCGGCCAAAGCGTCTTTCACATAGTCGCCACCACTGGCAACACCCGTGCCGAAGATCGCTTTTCCTCCACGATCCTGAAAAACCGAGCGCAACGAGTTTAAATCCTGATTGATCAGGCCCGTTTTCAGGAGCACCGCGCAGAGCGAGTCAATCCCCCGTCCGATCCAGCGATCCGCCACAGCGAAGGCATTCAGTGCGCTGAGATCCTCGTCGCCCTCCTGCAGAAGCACGTCGTTGGGCAGGGGAATCAGACCATGCACCAGTTGGCGCAACTCGCCGATGCAGGTCTCCGCAATCTCCTTGCGCCGTGCACCCTCGAAAGTAAACGGAATCGTGGCAAAAGCCAGCACCAGCGCATCGGTGCGGGCCGCCACCTCGGCCACTACGGGAGCCGCCGCACTGCCCGTGCCACCACCCAGGCCGACAACGAGAACGACCAGATCAACCTCCCCAATCAAGGCGGCGATCGCATCGCGGTCCGATTCGGCGGCCGCCTTGCCGATTTCCAGCTCGCCACCTGCACCGAGGCCACGGGTCACTTTGCGACCAATCACCAGTTTTTCCGCGACCGGCGATTGGTTGAGCGCCTGCGCGTCGGTGTTGATCGCCGCCAGCTTCACGCCGTCCAGTTCGCCCGGATTCAGTTTGCCGACGGCATTCGTCCCGGCACCACCGATCCCAATGATTTTGATCCGGATCGGGCTTTGTGCGCTTTCGCCGTTGCCTGGACTGTGATGCGTGGCTTCCACTTTCGAATACTAGTTAAAAAGGCTGGTGAGCTTGCGCAGCAAGCCGCTGGGTTTGACGGCTTCTTCGGTTTCGTCCTGACCAGTCAGCGCGTAATGCAACAGCCCCAACACGGTGCTATACTCCGGGATACGAAGCTCCTCGGCAACATCCCCGGGGCCCTCCGAGATCCGGGCCTCCAGGCCAAAGCGACGTTGCGCCGCCTCAGTGATACCGGGAAGTTTCGAACTACCACCGGTCAAGACCACACCCGAAGCGATTTCCGCCGGTTTAAAGAGCTCAGCCGCCTCGAGCTGTTCTTTGATAATATCGAAAACCTCAAAAACCCGCGCTTCAATGATCTTGGTGATCGCGGCCAGGGGATACTCGCGGTCGCCGATGGTCAGATCCCCGAAAAGCCAGACCGTTTCCTCCCGGTCTTCACTCTGGTAAACAGCCCGGCCATTTCTCAGCTTAAAATCTTCGGCACTCTTGCGGGCCACGCGCAGGCCGATGCTGAGATCGTTGGTGATGTGATCGCCCCCCACCGGCACCACGCCGGTCTTTACAATGTAGCCCTTGCGGTAGAGGACGAAGTCCGTCGTGCCGCCGCCCATATCAATGACCAGAGCACCGTTCTCCTTCTCGGAATCCTCCAGCAGCACTGCTCCCGAGGCGATACTGGAGATGATGATATCGCGCACCTCCAGATCGATACCGCGAATGACGCGCAGGCTGTTGCTCACTGCTTCACTGTCGCCATGCACCGACCAATAGCCCACTTGAAGCTGACGCCCCGCTTTCGAGAGCGGATTATCCACCGGTCGCCCATCCAGCGCGAAGGGATTTTGAATATGGTGGATGTAGGTGCGGTCGCGCGGGAGTGTCCGCCGCTTGGCATCATCCTTCGCCGCCTCCATATCGACACGGCTGACGACCCCATCCGACGAGCGGACGTTGGCACTCCCCAGATTGAAGTTGCCGGACAGGTGCGCCCCCGTCTGCGCGAGGTAAACTTCATCCACCCGTGTTTCGGCCTTTTTCTCAGCTTGCAGGATGGCCGCGTGCACGCAGTCGCTCGCTTTATCGAGGTCCGTGATGGCTCCCTTTTTCACGCCCTTCGAAGAGCCCACATTGTGGCCGATGATATTCAGCCCGCCGTCGCCCACGATCTCGCCCAAAAGCACAGCGACTTTGGACGTCCCTATCTCGACTGCGGCGACTACGCGATCATAACTCATATACGGGAGTGCATCTCCATTTTCAAGCGAGTAAAAGTAGATGCCCCGCCCGAATCAACTCCCTAGTCGCTCAAATTATCATTCCGGCTGCTACGGTTTCATTGGTCAGTTCGTCGATCAGGACGAAGCTGCCCGTGATACGGTTGACTTTATAGCTGTCGGCGATGAGCGGGGCGGAGGTGCGCAGCGAGATGCGCCCGATGTCATTGTGATTGAAGATAAGGTCGTCTTCGATTTTGTGAAGGGTGTTGATGTTCACCTTATACTTCACCTCGGTGACGATGGCTTTGACTTCTTTGGTGGTGTGGCGAAGGACATATTTCCCGCGGCCCGCCAATTTCTTGCTGGAGGAGAACCAACAGATCATAGCTTCAACATCCTGCCGGAGTTCGGGTGGGTTGTTTAGTTTGGCCAGCATGTCGCCGCGCGAAATGTCGATCTCGTCGTCCAGCGTGACCGCGACCGACATGGGCGGGAAGGCCTCTTCGAGTTCGCCGTCCATGGTATGGATGGCCTTGATTGAAGACTCGAATCCCGACGGCAGGACCTGCACTTTATCGCCAGGCTTGAACACCCCACTGGCGATGCGACCCGCAAAGCCGCGGAAGTCGTGCCATTTGTCAGAGTGTGGGCGGATGACCCATTGCACGGGCATGCGTGCATCGACGTGGTTGGCATCGGCACCCACGTAAACGGTCTCCAAATGGTAAAGCAACGAGGGTCCCTGATACCAGGGCATGTTGACCGACTTTTCCACGATGTTATCGCCGAGCAGGGCTGAGGCGGGAATAAAGGTCACCTCCACGATATTATCGAGGCGGGAGGCGAATTTTTTAAACGCCTCGATGATCTCGTTGTAGGTCCCCTCATCCCAGTCGACCAGATCCATCTTGTTGATGCAAACCACGACGTGCTGGATGCGCAACAGGTTGGCAATAAAAGCATGGCGGCAGGTCTGCTCGATGACGCCCTTGCGCGCATCGACAAGGAGGATAGCCAGATTTGCCGTGGAGGCACCCGTCACCATATTCCGCGTGTATTGGATGTGGCCGGGTGTGTCGGCGATAATAAACTTTCGTTTGGGTGTGGCGAAGTAGCGGTAGGCTACATCGATGGTGATGCCCTGCTCCCGCTCGGAACGCAGCCCGTCAGTCAGGAGGGCGAGATTGACATTTTCATCGCCGCGGGATTTCGAGCTTTTCTCCATGGCTTCGAGTTGGTCCTCGAAAATGGCTTTGCTGTCGAAAAGAAGGCGTCCGATTAAAGTGCTTTTGCCATCGTCGACAGAGCCTGCGGTGGTGAACCGCAGGAGATCCATATCGAGATAGCCGGCTGTGGGTTGTTCTTCGCTCATGATATAATAAAGTTGTTCGGTTTTCGGTGGTTCAGTTTCCGGTTACGGCTGTCAGCAACTGACAACTGATAAACCGAAAACTGGATAACTATTTTTAAGCTCCGCTTAAAAATACCCTTCTTTTTTGCGATCTTCCATAGAGGTCTCGGAGCGCTTGTCATCGGCGCGGGTGCCGCGTTCGGTTTGGCGGGCGGCAGCGACTTCGGTGATGATGTCGTCCAGGGTTGAGGCGGTGGAGAGCGCGGCCCCGGTGCAGGTGGCGTCGCCGATGGTGCGGAAGCGCACTGTCATCTTTTTTACGTTGGCTTTCTCTTCGGGCAGGAGTTCCATGAAGTCCGTCACGCCCATGATCACGCCGTTACGCACGAAGCAATCGCGTTCGTGGGCAAAATAGAGGCTCGGCAATTCAATGTTTTCAGCTTTGATATATTGCCAGATGTCCATCTCCGTCCAATTGGAGAGTGGAAAGACCCGGAAGTGCTCGCCGTGCAGTTTGCGTCCGTTAAAAATATTCCAGAGCTCCGGGCGCTGGTTTTTCGGGTCCCATTGGCCGAAGGCGTCGCGGTGGGAAAAGAAACGCTCCTTCGCCCGGGCCTTCTCCTCGTCGCGGCGTCCGCCCCCGAGCGCCGCGTCATATTGGCCTTCTTCGAGCCCTTCGAGTAGCGCCACCGTTTGCAGGCCGTTACGGCTGGCGTAGGGGCCGGTTTCCTCGACCACTTTGCCCTCATCGATGGCTTTTTGCACGGAAGCGACTTTCAACTCCGCACCGATGTCTTTGACGAAGCGGTCGCGGTATTCCATCGTCTCCGGGAAGTTGTGCCCTGTATCGACATGCATCAGCGGGAACGGCAACCTGGACGGCCAGAATGCCTTTTTGGCCAGGTAGGCCATGACGATGGAATCCTTGCCCCCGGAAAAGAGCAGAACGGGTTTCTCAAATTGCGCAGCGGTCTCGCGAAGGATGTAGATCGCCTCGGATTCGAGCTGTTTGAGGTGGGTGATGGTGTAGTCTTGAGCCATAGAAATCAGGTTGCGGGATGGAACCGCGTGAGGCGACTTGTCCGGCGTAGCTCGAAGAGCGAAGACGGAAGCCTTTTACGCGGCGGAATTTAAAAAGGGCCTATGCCTTTTGGATGATCGGGAGAACTTTTTCCAGCAGTATTTTTAGCGAATCTGCTTCGGATTGTTGGTCGGTGGAAATGACCCAGTCCGGGTCGCCGGACTCGGGGGCCTCGAAGGACGAGTCTTTGCCGGTAAAGTGTTTGACGCCTCCAGACGCGGCTTTGGCGTAAAGGCCCTTCACATCGCGCTCGGCACAGGTCTCGAAAGAGGCATCTATATAAACTGGAGTTATATCCCCTGCCCCAACGATTTCGCCGACCAGCTCGCGCAACTCGCGCTTGGGCGTGATAAACGAGGTGAAGACCACGATGCCGGCATCCAGAAAGAGGCGGGCCACTTCCGCAATACGGCGGATATTTTCGAGCCGGTCAGCATCCGAGAAGCCCAGATCGCGGTTTAAGCCACTCCGGATGTTGTCGCCATCGAGAATTTTTGTGACGAAGCCCTGCTCGGCCAACTTTCGCTCCAGGGCATTGGCCAACGTGCTCTTCCCCGAGCCGGACAGCCCGTAAAACCAAAAGACGTGCCCGCACTGTTTGAGCTGCGCCTCCTTGGCCCCGCGACCCAGCATGCGGTGGAACTCGGTGTGTATGTTTTCGGGTGTGGTCATGGTGTGAAATTTTTACTCGCAGAAAAGCAAAACGCGCGGACGCGTCTCTCATAAACGCGTTGTCGAGCGGGTTTTCTTTAAGTTAGGTTCTTTAGTCAAGAACTAAAGAATAAAATTACTCGACGATCATGACGCCGCGCATGCCAGCGTAGAGGTGGGCGGGAAAGGAGCAGATAAATGCGTATTCCCCGGGGGTATCAGGGGCAGTGAACTCGATCGTGTCTTTCTCGCCCGGACCGAGCAGCTCTGTGGCAATAAGGATCTGGTCGTTCAGTTGTTCCGGTATATAATCGTTGTCTTTCGCGGATGTGGCCGCTGCGGCGAAAGCATTGGCATCGGCATCGGCTGTGAGAAACACAACATTGTGCCCCATGGCTGCCTTGGGCATTTTACCGACGTTGGTGAAAATCACTTTGACCGGACTGCCCGCCGATACCGTGAACGAATCGACGTTATATTTCATGCGGTCGTTGCCCGTCATTTCGACCACGGTCACGCCATCGACGACCGAGACCGGATCTGCTGGTGCAGGCGGCTCGGCGGCCGCAGAGCCATTACCATTTCCAGCGGGGTCCGACGATGAATCGCCGCAGGCGGCAAAGAGCAGCGAAATGACAAGAAGGGATATCGAATATTTTGTGATTTTCATACCGCTCAGAATGAGGAACGTTTGCCGTCCAGCGCAAGCTTGAGTGATCGGCCAGGCGCATTTCTCACCGGCCTGCCAGTCTTTCCAGCGCGTCCACCGCCCTTGCCGGGCCATTCTCCTCCGCCAACCGGGCGGCCACTTTTTGGGCACGCGCTCCCATCTTTTTGGATTTTTCCACGGCACGCACTGCCTTGGGCAAGTCTTCCGGCCAGCGCTTGCGCTTGACCTCCAGCCCCACTCCCAGTCGCTTTACTTCCGAAGCAAAGAACCACTGGTCCCCGATGTGCGGGATAACAATATGGGGAACTCCGGCATGCAAGACACTCGCTGTAGTACCCGCTCCCCCATGATGGATCACCACGGAGGCATATTGGAATAACTGATCATGCGACACGCGATCTACCCGCAACATCCCCGCATGCGGACGCTCGATGGTTAAGCCAGCCCAACCGGATTGAATGAGGATCTTTTTGCCCGTCGGCCAATTGAGCATGAAGCGGCTCATAATCTTGCGTGCCTCATCAAAGGTCACACTGCCAAAAGTCAAAACCGGCACCCGTTCGCCTTTGCAAAAAGTCGCTAATCGCTCTCCGAGCGCAGGATCCTCGGGCGCCTGCCAGCGGAGGTATCCCGTGAACTGAAAGCGCTCACTCCAGAGATGTTTGGGTTGAAATAGCGCTGGCGAAACCGTAACCAGCGCCAGATCGGCCGGCTCCAGGGCAAAACTGCTAGCCCGACCCATGCCATGGCGCTCCATGGCTTCACCCACCACGCGATTGATCTGCCAGCAGAGGACGCGGTCTGCCATCCGCCAAAGCAGACGATTCCAGCGGCGACGGAAAAACGCGGGAGCTGCCAGACGCGGCAACCCTTCCGGGGGATAATCGGCGGAAGGCACCACGTTGTGCGCGAATGTCGTCACCGCGCAGGGCACGTTTAGCTCGCGGGCGAGGACGGATAGGTTGGCGAACACGTAGCTGGTGACAAAAACATCCGCTGTTCTCAATTCCCGGGTCAGCGTGCACAGGATTTCGTCCAGGTATGGCAGCGACTCGGAATAAATAATGCGGATGAGATCGAGTGCATGCCGGGCCTTGGTCAAATCCCGCATGGCCTCGGCAAAGCCGCTTTGATCCCAGTCCGGCGGCAAGTAAACAAACTCGATACCCGCCGATTCAATCTCCCCCCGGAAGAGGGATACCGTGGCAAAGCGAACCGCATGCCCCGCCTCGACGAGCGCACGGCCCAATCGAATCACCGGATAAATATCGCCCGTGGAGCCGTGTGAGGTGAGGAGGACTCGCATAAACCGGCGGGAAATAGCCTTTTTTCCCGCACCGGGGCAATCGGATTTCTCGGCTTCACCGTAATGTCACAGTCAAAAAGCGTGGGATTTCCTTCCAGAACCACCTTCGCTTTTCGATTTGCGCCATGCGCCTGCCGTGGTTCATTGGTGTTTGATGGAGATAAGTCTAGCAAAACTGTCAACAACACCGCAGGCGCGAGCGAGCTCGCACGCCACGTTCGGAACCGTAGTGTCTGAGCTTGCTCAGGCCCCCACTGCACGCCTTGGCAGAACGACCCCACCTTTGCCAACAACAACGCAGGCGCGAGCGAGCTCGCACGCCACGCTCGGAACCGTAGTGTCTGAGCTTGCTCAGGCCCCCACGGCACGCCTTGGCAGAACGACCCCATCTTTGCCAACAACAACGCAGGCGCGAGCGAGCTCGCACGCCACGCTCGGAACCGTAGTGTCTGAGCTTGCTCAGGCCCCCACGGCACGCCTTGGCAGAACGACCCCACCTTTGCCAACAACAACGCAGGCGCGAGCGAGCTCGCACGCCACGCTCGGAACCGTAGTGTCTGAGCTTGCTCAGGCCCCCACGGCACGCCTTGGCAGAACGACCCCACCTTTGCCAACAACGCCACAGGCGCGAGCAAGCTCGCACGCCACGCCGGGCACCCGCGCATGAAACGCACCGCAATCATCGGATCCGGCATCACGGCCCTTGCGCGGGCATGGGAGCTCAAGCGACGCGGTATCGATTGCACGGTGCTTGAGCCGTCCGCTCATATTGGCGGTGCTATTCAGAGCTACCGGGCAGGTCCCTACCTGGCGGAAGAGGGGCCGAATTCACTCCAGGTCAACAGCGCCAAAGTCGATGCCTTCCTGAGAAGCATCCCCGGCCTCGACGCATGCATCACCCCCGCCGCCCCCGAGGCCAAAAAACGCTTTATTCTGCGCGGCGGGCGTCCTCTGGCCGTGCCCACCGGTCCGCTTTCTGCCCTGGCCACCCCGCTTTGGTCCTTCGGTGCAAAGCTCCGTGTGCTGAAAGAACCCTTCATTCCAGCCATCGACCCGTCTGTAGAGGAAAGTGCTGCCGACTTTGTGCGCAGGCGACTGGGCGACGAGCTCTACCGCTACGCGATCAATCCACTCATCGGCGGTATCTATGCCGGTACCCCGGAAGCACTCTCGCTCCGCTATGCCTTCCCAAAGCTCTATGCCCTGGAGCAAACGCACGGGGGCATGATCCGGGGCGCTCTGGCGAAAATGCGCACCGCCCGCCGCAGCGACGCGCCGAAATTCGAGAAACGAATCATCTCATTCAATGATGGACTCGCTGAACTGCCCAAGCGTCTGGCGCAGCTGCTGGACGATAATTTGCACACAGATGTCACAATCAGCCGGATACAAAAGACCGGGGGCGGATGGCAGATTTGCTGGAATGGACGCGAGCAACTCTACGATTCGCTGATTGTGACGACACCCGCCCACGCACTGAAAAAACTGCCGCTTCCCAAAGACCTTCAAAACGATTTAAACACCCTCGACGCGATTGATTATCCACCAGTCTCCGTGCTGAGCCTCGCCTTCAAGCGCAACGAGGTGGCACATCCCCTCGACGGGTTTGGCGTGTTGGTGCCCGAGTGCGAACAGCGGACGCTGCTCGGCGTTTTATTTCCCAGCAGCGTCTTCCCCGACCGGGCACCCGAAGACGAGGTCATGCTGACCGTCTTTGTCGGTGGAGAACGCCAACCCGAATACGCGCAGGCCGACACGGGCGCTCTGACCGCGACCGTCCTGCCGGAGTTGCAGGCGATCCTCGGTGTGTCCGGGAAGCCGACCTTTGTGCACCATCGGCACTGGCCTCGAGCCATACCACAGTATAAGTTGGGCTACGGTGAGCTGCTTGAGAAGATGGATCGAATCGAAGAACACTTCCCCGGCCTGGAACTAGCCGGTAATTATCGAACGGGAATTTCGCTCAGCTACTGCATCGAAGCGGCTATGGAAACGATCTGAGTCAGGATATGCTGAAACAGGGGAGAGTCATGAAGTGCGATGACCTCCGCACATCTTGGTAATCGGCAAATTCATAAAACGAAGCCTTGCAATCAGGCTCCTCTCTGATTTTTCTACCTCCAGCTTAACTTTATGCCCAGATGGCGGAATTGGTAGACGCGCTAGACTCAAAATCTGGTGCCTTCGGGCGTGTGGGTTCGACCCCCACTCTGGGTACCACGTTTAAGCCGGGAAAACAAGGGGGTCTCACCTTCCACCTTCGGTGGATGTGTGGGTGGTCCGATTCGCTTCGCGCCCGGTCATGTCGGCCTTCGGCCTCGGAACGACCCCCACTCTGGGTACCACGTTTAAGCGATTCAAAATCACTCCTCCACAGCGTTGCGCCGGAACTGCGTGTAGCCATTTTTCAAGGAGCTGTAAGGGTCGATAGCCTGCCCCTTAAGCTGTCTGTATTGCTCAAGCGCATCCGGGCTGGAGGTGATAAAGTCCGTCGCATCCAGCGCCAATTCGCGCTCCCAGCCCCAGTCCGAGATCAAACTGAAGGGCTCCTTGAGCGGATTAACCGAGCGATCCGCAATCAGCCCGCCAAAATCACGGGCGTTTGAAGGCCCCAACAGTGGCAGGATCAGGAAGGGTCCCTCGCCAACGCCCCACGCGCCAAAAGCCTGGCCGATATCCTCCGGGTTGATCCGTGCCAGGCTTTCGACGTCGTCCGCCGGCGTCATGAGGCCCGCGATGCCGGCGGTGCTGTTGATAGCGAACCGCCCCGTCTCCACCCACGCTCCTTTCCAGCGGCCCTGCAGGAGATTCCCCGTCAGGCGCACCGGATATCTCAGGTTGTCGAAAAAATTATTCGCGGCCAACTCAACTGTATCCGGTGTGATCGTCGTATAGGTCGCGGCAATGGGGTCCATGACGTTCCGGTAGAGAAAGTCGTTAAACTCAAAAGTGTGACGGTTGAGCCATTCGAGGGGATCCGAGACTTCAATACCTGCATCAACACTTTCGTAGTAGAAGTCATCTTCAGAGAGATAAGCTTCTTCAGCACTCAGACAACCAAACAAAGCCAGAAACGCCAAAGCCAAGGCCAGCGAATTCTTCTTAAATCTGTAATTCTTCATCAATTTTCTCCTTTTCCAATAATTCCTCCAGGCGGGCGATCAGGCTTTCTCCGTCTTTACGCCGAAAGTGATCGTCGATTTGCTGACGGTAATTCGAAACCATACTGATGTTTTCGGCCACGATATCGTAGATCTGCCACCCGGACGGCATCCGCCCGAGCCGATACAAAACGGCGTAGGTTTTTCCATCAAGGCGCACGGTCGAATCGACCTCTGCGCGCTTATCCGAAAGCATCACCAACTTTCCCAGAAAAACTTCAGGGCGTTGCGATCCCTGCATTCCTTGGACGTAAGCCTTGATGGCGAGTCGCTTGATCAACTCCAAAACACGGCTCTGCTCATCTGGTGCCATACGCTGCCAGTTGCGCCCAATGGCGC
>JAAAPI010000214.1 GCA_009908325.1 Verrucomicrobiota bacterium
GACTCATCCATTCATAGCACGCCATTTTTTAGCTTAACGGGCAAGCTTTTTCTTCTCGCCGCATATTTGCTGCCATCAGCTATCTAAATAAAGTTACCTTGGGGAATTTATTCGCAATTCTTGAATTCATTTGCTTGCATCAATAATTTGAGATTTTCTGAAAAGGCGTATTCATGAGTAGAAAAATTAATCGGGCCTTCGCTGTTTTTTTGGTGGCAGCGCTAGTGGTTGTTCTTGGTTTCACCGGGGCTTTTATCGTGCGGGATGCCGGGACGGACTCGGATTCGTTGATCGACAAACCGTTAATTCCTGCACAGTCGGAGCCTCGGATTTCCGGTGAGGCGGCCCCAGAGGCAATGCGTGAAGAGGAAGACGAGGCGGAGGAGATCGCGACTGAAATGACGCGGGAGCGACCGGACCAAATGGTTGAGGATTTAGAGATGCCGGATCAGGCAGCCCCTTCCCAAGCACAGCCTCCCGAGCTGCCAAATCCGCCGGACAGTCCCTTTGCGGAGACGCCCGATATGTTGGGGCAGGAATCTTTCCGGATCGACCCGCCCATGCAGGAAATCGGCGAGGCTTGGATCAATGATACCGGACGCAGCGATTTCTCCATGCCGATCACGGGTGGCAAGGTGTTGGATATCGAGGTGGATCGGTTTGAAATGATCGGTGAGGACGGCGGCGAGTTTACTGGGTCGGTGAAGGGGCGACCGGGCAGCTCCGTAAGACTGTCCTACCGGGGCTCGTCCGAGGCGGGCGTGATTCGAATGCCGTCAGAAAATCGACTCATTCGTATCATGCCGGGTCGGGACGGAGGGGTCGTCGTGCAGGAGCGCGACCTTGCGATGGCGGAGCGAGCGAATGCTGAAATACCTGCCAATATGGAAATCCCTCCAGTGCCCGATTTTATCCCGCCGTCGCCCCCCGGTATGGAGGAATTGGAACCGCCGTCAAACTGAGCATCCACCCAAGGCGCGGTCGATGGCGGCAAGCGATTCTTCCAGTAGCGCATCGTCGTGGGCGGCGCCGATGAACCAATTGTGGTGAGGGTGGAGAAAGACCCCCTGTCGAATGGCGGCACTGCAAAAGCTCTGTTGCTTAAAAAAGCCCGGGTCCTCGGCGATTCGGATGTAAGGAAGGGTCGGCGTGCCGGAGGCTTTGAGTTCAATGCCATGTTTTTTGCCGAGGGCGAGGAAGGCATCGATCCATTCGCTCCCGCGCTGCAACATACCGGGGATGCAGGTATCGCGCTCCAGAACTTCCATGGTTTTGAGCGCAGCGGCGTGTGGAGCGGGGTTGTTCCAAAAACTGCCGGTGGCAAAGACGCGTGAGGCGGCCGGGCGCAGGGCCTCGCGCCCAACGGCGGCGGAGAGGGCATAGCCGTTGGCGATGGCTTTTGAATAGCAGCTGATGTCGGGGGTGAAGCTGAAATAACGGTGACTGCCCCCAATGTCGTGGCGAAAACCGCCGCGCACATCGTCCAGGATCCAGACGGCACCGACGGCATCACAGTGGCGGCGGAGAGCGGCGAGGAAGTCCGCCTCGGGCAGCTCCATATCGCCGTAGCTGGGGTGGTGGAAGGGGGTGGTGACGAGCCCGGCGATCCTATCCCCTTTCGCCTGGATCGTTTGCTCGAGGGCGGCGTGGTCGTTCCAGGGGATCTCGAGGATGTGTGCCTTATCCTCTGAGAGCACGCCCGCGAGCGTGTCGCTGCACCAGGGCTCGGTGCCGTGATAGGCTCCGGTGACTTTCAGGATATAGGGCCGGTGGGTGTGCTCGCGGGCCACGCGGATGGCCCAGTAGGTCATATCGGCTCCGTTTTTGCCAAAAAAGGCCCAATCGGCAAAATCAACCCGTTCGACCAAGGCTTCGGCCAGGCGAACCGTCCACTCGGTAGGGTGATTGAAGCAATTTCCGTTCTTCAAAGCGTCGGTGTAAGCTGCATCCACCTCCGGATGGGCGGTACCGAGCACGAGAGGGCCATAGCCACCCATAAAATCGATGAAACGGCGGTCATCGGCATCCCAGTAGCAGGCACCCGATCCGCGCTTGGCGAAGTAAGGGAAGTGACCGGGGACATTGAGCGCGGGGCTTTGGTGGCCGGGGATGGCACCGGGGATGACGGCTGCGGCACGTCGGCAAAGCGCAGCACCGTTTGCCTGGTCGGACGGTAGAAAAGGGATACTCACTTGGCGGTCGGTGGTGGCAGGTAGATGGGAACGCGTTCGAAGACGAGTGAAAGCCGGTCCGCGAGGGGTGTCAAACCGCCGACGCGAATGGCTCCGCTCGTCACGGCACTCAGATTGTCGAGCTTTCCGCCCAGCGCTTTTTGGGCGATTTTCGGGTCCTCAAAATGAAGGTGCGCCAAGGGAGCTTTGGCGGCCCCGCGGCCCCATTGAGCAAGACCTCCCGTTTGCCCGATCCATGCACGGAAATCGGTATGGCCGATCGTGAACTCGACCCTCCAGTCCGGCAGATTGGCGAAAAGATGAGTGGAAAAAGTTTCATGATTGATCAGCTCACAGGCGGCAGCGAGGGCGACCCCAAAGGTCAGGCGTAAGTGCAGCTGGCTATGCTCGGCATCACCGGACTCGGGTGTTACGAGCGCGTTTTGGAGTTGCAGCGACAGTTGACTAAACACTTTTAAGGCTTGGACATTGGATGCGCCCCGGGTGGGGACCGGAAAGGAAAAACCTCGCCCACTGAACTGACGGTTGAGTTGGCGATGGGATACGAAGCGCAGGGTGACGGTCGGACTATTTGACGTGTTGCGAAGAAATCGGCAGCGGCCTTCAGAGAAGAGCAAATCGGCGCTGAGGATGCTCTGGGATCGAATGCGGAGGCGAAAGCGCTGGTTCTTCAGGGTCGCCCGGGCCCGTTCGGAGTGTTTGAGCAAATCGGAGAAAGCCGGGAGCACACCAAAAAGATGGAGCCGGGCTTGCAGCTCCGGGCTCATCTTGACGGGTGCGAAAAGCAGGCTCATGCCAAGACCTCCGCCACAATTCCAGCCGGAGTCAAGCCACGGTTCACGTGCCTGAATGCTTCCTTTTGCCCCCCGAGCATTGATTTGGCTTCTTTCTGGAAGAGCAATTTTTCCAGAGCCGAAGCAAATTGGGCGGGTCGCCGCACGACTTGGGGCTCTAGCCCGAGTGTGCGCATGTAGTGCACGGTGATACGTTCCTGCGGCATGACGCCCCCGATGCCGTTAAACAAAATGGGGCAACCGGATTGGATGCATTCGCAGGTGCTCCCAGTGCCGGGACGAATGAAGGCGAGGTCGACGGCCCGGAGGAGATCGTGCATATCGTCCCGATAACCCAGGGGCACGACGGTGTGTGGCGGGCATGCCAGGTTCTTCAGTTGAGCCTGCACCGCCGCATTGCGTCCGCAGAGTGCGATGACGGTGACGGGCTTTTTGAGCTCGTCCAGCGAGCGAAGGATGGCCAGATGGTTATTTGCCCCGTTGGCACCGGTTCCGAGCAAGACGAGCGGGCCTTCCGGGCGATCTGCCGGGAGTGATTCGAACAGGCTGGGATGTGGCGGCGTTTCCGTCGCTTGGTCCGGCTTTAAGTAAAAGGCGGGTTTGAGAAGAAAGCCGCCGAGGTGGACGCGTTCTTTGGGCATGCCTCTTGCCAACGCGGCCTCCGCGCAACTTGGGACGGCGGCGATAAAGCCGTCTGCCTGCGGATTGACCCAGTGGCGCGAGAAACCGTAGCTTCCATGCAACTCCCCGCAATAGGTGAGGCAGCGGGGCGGGTCGGGCTGCATGGCTCGACGAATCGCTTCGAAATAGGCGTGGTTCAGGTGGGCGTGTGTGCTGACCACCACATCCGGGCGGAAGTCATGGATGACAGCCAGGAGGCGCTCTTTGCCCCGGAGATGACTTACTTTTCGGTGGAGGCCTGCGATTTCCAGGAAATTGAAATAGATGTGGTGCGCCCAAGGGCAGTGCCGCTGGATCCAGTTATACAGATTTACGCCGAAACGATCCAGGGTAGAGCTTTCTTCCAATGCCTGATAGCGCCGGGTGCCCACTTCGCTGCCTCGCAGACGCTCGACCCATTGCACCAGAGCGGCCGCCCGCATATCATGGCCACTACCGGTGGAGGAGGAAAGGATGAGTAAACGGCGGGCAGTCATCATTATTTCGGGATTGGGGGCGAGCGAAAGAGGGCTTCCAATCTTTCCGCATTTTGTCTGGGATCGCATTGAGCGACGACCCAGCTCCGGGCGTTTTTCCGAAGCGTGTTTGCATATTCCGGATCGTCCATGACGCGTCGGAGTGCGCCCCACCAGAGCTCCGGTTTATTCGGTGGGAGCAATTCGCCGGTCTCCCCGGGAATGATCGTTTCGGCCACACCGCCTGCGGGTGTGGCGAAGACGGGTACGCAGTTTGTCATGGCCTCAAGGATAACATTCGGCAGCCCGTCCCGGTCTCCCGAGGCGGCGACCGTCCCGGTGAAAAAAAACACGTCTGCCCACGTCCGGTAGTGCTGCTGAACGATGTCGTACGGTCCCGCACCGAAAAGCTCGACAATACCCTCGAGTCCCTTCCGTTCGATCGCTCTTTGCAGGTCAAGCCGCAGGGGCCCGTCACCGATGATTCTGGCCTCAATTGGAAGGCCTCGGCTTTTGAAAAAATGAAGAATCTCGAGAAATGAGAAGTAGCCTTTTTTTTCAATCAGCCGCCCGACGCTGAGAATGCGCAGAGGCGCCCGTGGTTTTTCGGGAATCGTTCGAGTGAGCGCTGGGACGTTTACTTCTGAATGTGAACGCCGAATCAGCAAGGTCTTGCCGGATGGAGCACCGCGCTGCTCAATGGCCGTGAGCGCCTGCACCGTGGTGGTGTGAATGAACCGGGCTTCGCCTAGTTTTTTCTCGAGAAGGGCATCGCCGCCCCGGCGAAAAAGATCGTAAGCATGGCAGCCCATACTGAAGGGGATCTTTGTCAAAAGGGAGAGAAAGAGCGCGGCGGAGGCGGGCCCGGTCGCCCAAACGGCGTGGAATTGATCGGGCGGTGCGCATCGGAACTGATGGGCGCGAACGATGGCGAACCCCATCCCCAGGTAATGCTCGAGACAGTTGATCCAGCAGCGCGGGGGGTGTGCGTCGTTGAGGCGTGCCATTTCGTGGAACGCGGCGGGGTCACGGATTAGCTCGCTGCAAAGACGAAACGGCAGGCTTAGCCAATCGCGAATGCTGAAATTTTGTACAGAAAAGCGCCCAAACGCCGATTCCTTGCCTCCCAACATTGAGTGTATGTCGACCTCCAAACCGGTGAATTCGTCGAGGCCAGTCAACTCACGCTGGAGAAAGCGCTCGGAGGTCTTCGGGAAGCTGGTGAATAGATAGGCGATGCGCATACGAATGATGAGCGAAGACGTTACCTCGACCGTGATGAGTCAATCCAGTTTCCAATCGTAATGGCGCCGGATGCAGGCGTGAAGCCAGCTCTGACGGAGCAGACGAGGGCCGAGGGGCGCTATTTTCGACTGAAAAAAACTACCGCTGCGCAACGTGCCAGTGTGGCCCCTTCGCATGGCGCGGACCAGACAGGCTGCTGCTTTGCCCGGCTCGGGCGCCTGCTCATGGCGATCAACCAGCTTCTTCCAATAAGCTGAGTCGGCCTGGGCATTTTGGGCCCGATCCGGCTCCATGAAGGCGGTTTTGAAATCACCGGGGCGAAAATCAATCAGTTTGAACGGGAGTGCTCCATCCAATAGCAAGCTTTCCGAGAAGGCGCTCAAGGCGGATTTGGCGGCATTGTAATAAGGCATTCCCGGGATGGGAAGCTCAACGGCGAGGGAGCTGATCTGAATGAGATAGGCAGGCTGCTCCGGGCGATTTCTGCAGATGGCTTCGAAAAAACGGCTCAATCGCACCGGGACGCGAAAAAGAAGATCGAGTTGTCGGTTGATCGCTGAATCGTCAGGCGTCCAGGCACCCCCGAGAAGACCAAACCCCGCATTATTGATCCAGATATCGGGTGGACTGGCAGAAATCTCCGTTAATGCCTGATCGACCTCTTTTTCTTTCAGTAAGTCTGTGGTGAGATGGTTATAGCCTTTGGGGGAGGTGGGCGGTGCGCTCCGACCGACTCCGGTGACGGAAAGTCCCTCTTCTGCCAAAGCCCGCGCGAGGGCGAGACCCAGGCCGGAGGACGTGCCGGTAATCAGGGCGCTGCGGTAGCCGAGCGTTCGCAGCGACTTCGCTGGGACTTTCGACTTCATTCATTCGCCTCGCTGTTAGACACTGCCCGAAAGGCGAGGCAAACATTGGCACCGCCAAATCCACAGCTGTTCGAAAGGAAGATACCGCCCCCTGAGGGTAAATTTTCTTTCGGCAGATGCAGTCCGGCGAAGTCGGTATCCGGCTCGAGGAGATTGGCCGTGCCGGGGATGAAGCCTGAGCGAAGGGCATGGATGGAAAGCGCGACTTCCAGGCTTCCCGCCATAGATAAACTGTGCCCCGTGAGTGCTTTGGTCGACGAAATGGGAAATGAGGGCTCGGAACCAAAAACTGCGCGTAGCGCCCGGGCCTCTGCAAAATCCCCAGTGGGCGTTCCGGTGGCATGCGCGTTGAGGTAGGCGATCTTCGGCGGATCCACTTCTGATTCTTTGAGTGCATTTCGCAAGGCTTGGACGAGGCCATACCCTTCGGGGTGTGGTGCCGCCGGCTTATGCCCGTCCGAACCGTGCCCCCAACCCAAAAATTCAGCCTGGATGGGTGCGCCACGCCGACGAGCGCACTCCGTCGACTCCAGTATCAGGACGGCTGCCCCGCCGCTGCCAACAAATCCTTTTCGCCTCCGGTCGAAAGGCAAGCTCGCCGCGTCGGGATCCTTCGAGGTCGATAGCGCATGCATCCCGGCAAAGGGTAAAATTGCATCGAGATCCCCGTCTTCTGCGCCGACCACGATCATCCGTTCCTGACGCCCCATCGCGATCTGGTCGTAGGCAAACCCGAGGGCATGGGCTGAGGAAGCACAGGCGCTGGAAAAACCGCATCCGGCACCACGAATTTTGAATATAGCACCCAAATTAAAAGAGAGTGTCCCGACAACCGAATTGATAATACCGAATGGGTTGGTCCGGTCGACGCCATAGGTATACATCTCCCGAAGGTTGCGGTGGAGGTTTCGAGGTGAACCCGCCGAGGCCGTAAAAAGTCCGGTGTTTTCATCAAAAATTTCCTGTCTGAGGTCAGCTGCCTCGAGCGCCTGCACGGTGGCATGATACGCGTAATAGCTGTGCGGATTCAGCCCCCTAATAATTTCTTTCGAAATGGGGGTGGGATATGGGCAGGTCCAATCTTCAGGGCTACTGGAGTCTGTCGAAAAATCGGGAACAGACGTTCCTATCTGTATTCTGGAGCGTTTGAATTCAGCGAATTCCCTGAGGTAGTGGAAGTTGTGCTGTTGCGTGTGCAGCGCCGAAATGATGGCTTCTGTAGTGTGCCCCAGTGGCGAAACCACTCCCAAGCCTGTGATGACTACCCCTTCTCGATTCATTGAGGGTTTGGAGAATGATCCGGATGCGCCTTGGAATCTTCAATTTTGCGCACTAATTCTGCTTTCATGTCTCCCAGAGTCTCAAGACCGACCACATCCTCGTCTATTAAATCTATGTCCAATGCATCCTCAAGAGTCATGACTATATCCAGCATGCTCAACGAGTCGATGCCCAGGTCATCAATCATTCGGGTCGAATCATCTGCATTCTCCAGGGCCTCGTGGTAGCTCTCATCAATATTTCTCGCGATGATACCGTAGGCAAAGCGCTCGAGTTGACTGAGGTCGCCCGACGATTTGAAAGCTTCGAGAGCTTCTTTTGTCCCCTCTGGTGCGCGTCGGAGTTCTTCTTCGAGTCGATTGTCCATGTTTGAGTTGTGATTGGAAAAGTCTGCGCCGCAACGGGTCTGCTGCGCGTATAATCAGCCGGGAGGAAAGGCGGAATAAGCGCGGATATCAATTAAAAAATCCGACTGAATGACTGGCAGCACGGTATTTCGTGGAGGCCGGACTACCGGGGGCGTGCACCTTGGTTGTTGTGCGTCGCACCAATGCCGCCTTCGCCTACCAACTCATCGCAAATTATCGCCTCAAATAAAAATACCGGGGTCAGGGTAAAGACGGAGCCTGAAAACTCTTGATTTTGTAAAAATGCTGCGTTGCTCCCACGTTGGCCGTATCTTGGATCGTTACCGCCTCCTCACCGGGAGCTGCGATAAAGTTTGTCAGTTCGATCCAGGAATCGGGGCTGAGGTCAGGCGATGAGAGAACTTGGTAGGAACGACCTGGTATGACGGGGACCGTCAGTTCGTTGGTGGTGCCACTTGGGGTAAGCGAACGAATGCGAAAAGCGCGGCCCGGGTCCAGCCGGTCAAAGGTCCCGCTGCCGATGCTATCCCGAAGGGTAGCAATCGGGAATTCCATCAATTCATCCGGATCCAGATCCGGTGTTGCCGGTGTTGCCGGGGGCTCGCTGACGGAACCGTCGTCTTCGACGAAGACATGCTGGATCTCGGATTTGTGCACATTACCCCGAGTGTCGGTGGCCTCGATGTAGTAGTCGAGCAATTTGCCCCGGAAACCGCTGACATTGGCGTTGGTGATTTTGGCGAAGTAGTAGTCGGCCAGTTCGGGCGGGGTGATGAAATAATTAATCTGTCCGTTATCCGCCGCGGCATTGAGTGAAGCCTGGTCGTTGGGCAGGACGCGTTTTGTCATGGGGATAGATATCCATTCGCCCACGCCGGGGCCACCTGAATAGGTTTCATTTGAATAACATGGTAGGGTGGGACGTTTGTGCTTGAATTAGCCTGCGGGGAACCCTGAGGCGCATACTATCGTTTTTTGAAGACCGCTGCGCTGAGTGGTGGCAGCCGCCGCGTGCTGGCTGCAGGATCAGTGCTGAAAATCTTTTTGAGTCCTTTGAGATAATCATTGCCCAGGGTAGCTTCGCCTTGGCCCCGGTTGAACACGACGACGAGACGCGCATCCTCCAAGCGACGCTCGAAGGCGAAGACCTGGGCGTCGTCGCGAGTCTCCAAAACGCGATAATCGCCGCGCCGCAGGGCGGGATGGGCGTCGCGCAGATGCAGGGCGCCCTGGTAGGTTTTGAAAATTTCTTCGTCCTTGCGATGCCACCAGGCGGGCATGCGGTCTTCCGGGTCGTCGGCGCTCCACATGCCGAGTTCCGTGCCGTAGTAGATCATGGGTGCCCCGACATAAGTGGCCTGGAGAAGTGCGACCATTTTCCAGATGCGGCGGCCGTCGGCATCGGGCGGGCCGTTGTCGTAGCCGGGCGTGCGGGCGTAAACGCGCTCACCGTCGTCGTAGTCGAACCAGTCGGTGTTCTTGTAGCCGTCCCACGTGTCGCGGTTTCTGATGGCGGAGGCCACCCGTTGGGTGTCGTGCGAGTCGACAAGGTTTTGCAGAATCCGGGCTGTTTCGTCCGTGTGGCTCTCGCGTTCCGTGCGCAGGCGCTCGGCAAATTCGCTGGCGGTGATGTTGGCATCGATGAGCCAGCCCTTGACCGGAATGGCGAAACCGCGGTAGTTCATGGCGGAGGCGAAATGCGTCTCCCGCAGGTAGTCGCCCGCGCCGCCCCAGATCTCGGCCGAAGTGAATACCTCCGGGTTGATCCTGCGGATGTAGGCGTGCCACTCCCGCCAGAATCCGGTGGGCACTTCTTCGGCCACGTCGAGCCGCCAGCCGTCGATCCCGTCGGCGGGGTCGCCGTCGCCGTTCGGGTCCATCCAGCGCTGGGTAGCATTAAAAATATAGCGTTTCGGGCCCGGAGCGAGATTGTTGCCCGGAGCGTCGTTCGCAAACTCAGGCAGACTCTTAAAGCCATACCATCCGTGGTAGTCGAACTCGTTTCGGGCGGTGCGCGGGTCGTCGAACTCGATGATGTCATACCAGCGGGCGTAGCGTGACTTTTGAAAATTGGTGCGGATGTCCTGAAAGGCGAAGAAGTCGCGCCCGGTGTGGTTCCAGACCCCGTCGATAATGACGCGGATGTCACGGGCTTTGGCTTCTTCCAGGAGTTTGAGGAAAAGTTTATCGGCGGCGGTCCACTGCCAGCTGCGCGGGTTGCTGGTCTCTTGGGCGATCAGCTCCAGGTCGCCTTTCGGGTCCGGGCCGAAGTGCGGATCGATATGGTGGAAGCTATTGCCGTCGTATTTGTGGAGTGAATTCGCATAGAAGATTGGGTTGAAGTAGATGCCGGTGATGCCGAGGTCCTTAAGGTAGTCCAGCTTGTCGATCACGCCCTGCAAGTCACCGCCGTAGCGGCGGTGCTGGAGGGTGCTCTGGAAGTCGCCGCCCATGGCTTTTTCCCAGTCGGCGCGCTCGAACCATTCCGATTCCCAGTCCATGACCTGCCACTCGGGTGTGACCCGTCGCGGATTATCGAGCGAGGCGCGGGTGGGGTCGTTGGTGGGGTCTCCGTTATTGAAGCGCTCGGGGAAGATCTGATACCAGACTATGTCCTTGGCCCAGTCGGGGGCCGCAGCCGTATCGTGGCGCGCGATACCAAGAAGGCAGAGACCGGCGAGGATGCAGAAGTGGAGGCAGTTGAGCAGAGAAGGCATAAAGGTTTGCTGGCTCGATCAAGGTTGGGCCGCGATGCGGTAGATATTGATCTCCCGGGGCGGTATTGAAAGAACGACGGCCGGGACGTTTTTCTTCGATTTCAAAACGGGGCTGCGGCTCGTGCTTTCAGCTGGAAAAAGCGGGATCAGTGTTTCTCCGGGAGCGAGCAAGGGCTGACCCTGATGATTGGTCAGAAGCATGGGGCTGTTGGCGAGCCCGGCGGTTCGCTCTTTTGAGGATGCGTTGACGACGACCACGATGGTTTCTGATTCAGCCTGTGTGCAAGCGAAGGCGAAGACGCCATCGTCTTGATCGGATCCGGGACTATCGGACCAAAGCGGATGAAAATTACCAATAGCGAGGGCCGGATATTGTCGGCGGATTTCGGTGAGTCGCCGAATCTGCTGGAAACCGGGCTGATTTCGAGCTTCCGCGAAGGGCCTGGATTGATCGGCGGGGATGTAGGCCAGCCGACCCGTTTCCGAGTTTGGACCGATGGTGCCTTGCTTGTCGTGAAGGTCTATTTCCGTGCCGTAGTAAAGACAGGGAATGCCGGGGAGGGTGAGGATCAGCGCATTGGCGAGGCGGTTTTGTTCGGCAGAAACATTGCGCACCCGGAAGCGATTAATGCCATCGTGGTTTTCTGCAAAGTTAAGGAGCTTGCGCGCGGGTGCTAATCCATCCAAGCCCGGCTCCTGCTGGTAAAAGGGACGTTGGTCCGAATTATTTTGTGGAATCAGCGGACGCCTGTCGGCCATGGCTTTCTCGATCGAGGCGGGCGATCCTGGTAAGCCGTTCGATTGGCGCAGGTAGTCGCGGAGCGCGTAGCATAGTTGAAAATCGAGAACAGAATCCATGCCGGATTGAGTGGAGTCGGGCCAATCGCTTCGGTAGGTGTATTTCCCGAGAATACGGGGGTTTCCGTCGTAAACTTCTCCGGTGAGGAATAGTTGAGCGGCGCGTTTTGGGCCGATTCGCTGTCGCAGACGCTCGGTAAAGGCATCCCAGAACGCGTGGTGAACGTGCTTAACCGTGTCGATACGAAACCCATCCACACCGATCACTTCGACATAGAAAGCGTAGATTTCAACGAACTCGTCGACGAGGGCGTCGAAGTGAGGTGAATCCGGACGCGTGTCGATATCGCGCAGGGACAGGAAGTCGCACAGCACCTCTTCGCCGTCGGCTGCGGCAAGGCTCCCGGGGGACATTCCCCGACGTCCATAGGTCTCGATTTTCGATAAAATTCCGGAAGTAGCGATCGGGTGGCCCAGGATGGTGACCGGGCCATTCGGTTGGGTCGGCATGAGGTTGATTTCGGGACGTTCGAGCCACGTCGCGGTTGTATTTGGCGTCTCCTGAAACGGGATAATCCATTCGCGGTCCGACCCCGGGAATGGCTGGTTGTCACCATCCAGATCGTAGAAGAAGACCGGCCCGGCGTGATTGAGAACGATGTCCTGGATAACCCGGATGCCGTGCCGGTGGGCGAGTTGGACAAAGTCCTGATAGTGTTTCATGCGACCGTCCCGACTGTCGGCATAGGTGCGACTTCCATCCAGGGAAGTTTGGGAGGTCAATTGGGGGTCAATGTCGAGGAAGTCCTGAGTCCAATACCCGTGGTAACCCGTCTTGGGCTGGCCGCCGGAATCGTAGCGGGCGAGGCGGACATTGCGAACCGGGGGAGTGATCCAAAGGGCGGTGACTCCGAGGTCTTCAAAGTAGCCAGCTTCAATGGCCCGCTCCAGACCCCGGAGATCGCCACCGTGATAGAGGTCGATGTCTTCCTGGTTGGGATCGTAGACGGAGAGAGCGGTGCCGGACGGCGTGTTATTTTCCGTATCTCCATCGTAAAAGCGGTCAGTCATCACGAAGTAGATGACTTCCTGATTCCACGGTCGATTGGTTGCTTCGTCAGCTGTTATCGATTGCGAGCAAAAAACCGGCAGGATCCAAAAGCTGGCAATGCCAGCCAAATTGGAAAAAGAAAGTAGGGAAAGACCGCAGTTCATCGGTATGACGCTAGGGCGTAACCACGCGAATTCGGTAGAAGCGAGTGGGGTTGGTGCCTTGGGAAGTTTCGTCGATCCAGTTGAGCTCGCCGCCGTCTCCGAATATGAGGCTGGAGACAGATTGCCAGCTGTCGGGATCGCTCAGCGTGTCGGTGGCATCGATTTGATAAACCACGCCGGGCTGGCCTTCCCAGGTGATTGAGAAACTGTCCGCTTGCGGGACCGCAGTCTGACGCACGCGCAAGGTGGAACGGCTGTCGAGCGGGTTGGTGCCAGCGATGTCTTCGTCGGCGTTACGCATGCCGTCGCCGTCGGCATCGCCGTCGGGGGCGAGGAGGGTGACGGTTTCGCTGGACGTGCCGACGGGGCCGGCTTGGCTGGCGTCGTTGGGATTCACGGCGCGGACCTCGATGGAGACTTGGTCGCCTTCGGCGGCGTTGACGACATATTGGCTGTTGGTGGTAATGAAGGTTCCGGCGGGACCGCCGTTAACCGTCACGCTGACCTCGTAGTGGGGGATGACGCCCGCCGCGTCCGGGGCCACGTCGTCCCAGTCGAAGGTGACGGTATCGCCGATCGCGTAGGCGAAGGGCTTGGGTTGATTCGGCTGGGCGGGCGTGGTGGCGGGCGCGGTGATGTCGTAGAGCTTTAGGTATTGGGCTTCGAAGGGGGCGGTTTCCCACGTGGCCTCGTCGGCGGGGACAGGATTGAGCGCGACGAAGATGCCGCTGTCCCGAAGGTCCTGGCCGGTCCGGCCGGAAGTGCCCCAGAGCCAATCGTCGCGCCGCCCGGAGAATTCGTTGGATCGGCCCGTGTAGGCGGCGATGTTTTTCACATTGTAGCGGCGGTTGGGATCGATCCCGAGTTGGTCGGCCAGGGCGGTGGGGATGCCGAAGGTGTCGGCGGAAGTATTGTCGCGCCGCAGGTTGACGAAGGCGAAGACGACATCCTGCTGTGCGGCCGGGGCGAAGGGCTCGGTATATTTGGCGACGGCGTGGATTTCGTCGCGCGGCTGGTCGTCGGCCTGACGGTTGAGGAACCAGCGGTTGTTGGAGCGTAGGGCGGGGCTGAACTGCCGGGCCTTGCCGATGGCGGAATAGACCGGATACAAGTGCTGGACGCCGAGATCGTTGTTGTCCCAGGCGGTCCATTGCGGCTGCAGCGAATTCCACTTTTTAAAGTGGGGGATGTTCTTGCCGAAGTTGACCTCGTAGTAGTCCCATGAGCCTTGGGGGAGGGCATCCTGTGCCTTTTGGGCGGCGCCGATTTCCTGGCCATACATGATCATCGGCACGCCGTCGTTGGCCCCGGCCGCGGCGTAGCGGATGAGTGGCTGCCAGGGATCGGCCCAGGGTTCTTCATCGTGCGAGAGATTGTTGAGCAGCACGAGGCTGTCGCCGTAGGCGTCGCGGCGGGATTCGAAGATGCCGCGGTAGCCCTGGGTGGTGCTGGCATCCTTGAAGGGGAAAACGATGTTTTCATTTAGAATAGCGAAGTGGCGGCTGGAGCGGTAGGTGATCTGTTCGCCGTCGAGACTCTCGGACATGAAGACGAAGTTCCATTTCACGGAGTGGGTGCGGTTGATGATATACTCCATGGCTTGCGGGGGCAGGCCCTGGCCGAAGTCCTTGCGTAGCCCGTCGATCCCCGTGCGGTCAAGCGTGCGTCGGGTGGCGGCATCGCCGTCGCCGGAAGTGGAGTTGAAGCCGCGGTGGCCCGACTGTTCGATCCAGTAGGGCAGCACCTCGCCGAAGTAGCGCCAGACGTTGATGGTGGCGGGGCCCATGGAGTCGTAAAACATCAGGTCGTCCTCGTTACGCACGATGGCACGGCTGGTTTCGGCGTCGGGGAAGCCGGTGACGAGCGTGGAGTAGTTACCGAAGTAAACATCGCGCACGTCGTCCCACTTGCCGAAGTCGTTACGGTCCGGGGCGACGGCCATTTCGGCGGCGGATTGGGCGGGTGCCGAGTAAGCGGGCGGGTCATCGCTGCCGTTGGTGGAGAAGAACTGCGGCACGCGGTCGCGAATGAGGTCGCCCGGCTGCCAGCTGTCGGGGTTGCCGACGGGGGCGAAGAGTTCGACGCCTTTATCCGCCAAGACGACATCGGGGGCGGTGTGATTGAAGGGGAAGTCCAGCATGAGATTGACCTCGGCCTGGTCGGCGGCGTCGGCGAAGTCCTGGAACGCCTGCATGGCGGCGGCGTAGTTGTCGGGATTGCTGGCCGGGTCGGGCAGGCTGCCATTGTATTGCTCCGAATAGAGCGGATTGATCTCCCAGAAGTTACGAATGGAGTAGGGGCTGCCCGGATCGTAAGGCTGCTCGGTGGCGGGGTCGGTCTCGCGCCCGTCGATGCCCTGGGGGTGGAAGGGTTGGAACCAGATCCAGTTTAAGCCGAGGTCGTTGAGCCAGTCCATGTTCACGCGCGCGTTCGGGTCGTGCAGGTCTTCGAAGGTGCCGCGTTGCGCGAAGGAGGGGCCGGTGGCATTGGCGTTGGTGACATGCAGTTCATACATCGTCATCTCACGGGCGATGGTGGGTGCGACGACCACCGCGAGATCGCGGATGCCTTCGTCCCGGAGCCAAGTCCACTCGGTGTCGCCGACTTGTTTAAAGCGGGCGGTGACCCGGTAGGCCCCGGTTTTTTCGACTGGCAGGGTGAGGGTGTAGTCGCCATTGCCGTTCGGCGACATGGCGTGGGCCTGGAAATAGGCGTCGGTATCGGCGAGGGTGATCGCGTTGCCGTCGGGCGGGATGATGCCGTCCTCGATGCCGTCGCCGTCCCAGTCGTCGTCGGCGCGCTCGCGGTTGTTTAGGTTGGTGAAAACCTGGACGTCGCCAGGGTTGGGCACGCCGGGGTCGAGGACGATTTCGAGGTCCGGAAAGTCGTCGCCCTCGATTTCGTCGATATAAAAGTTCAGCGTGGCGTAATTCGCGTTTACGCCGTTGACAGTCAGCGTGGCATTCCCGGACTCGGAGGTCGGCCCGGTGGAGAAGGTGTAGGGGGCGGCCTCGGCATCCGCCTGGGTGAGCGACTTGACGTTGCCCTGGTTCTCGCCCGACTCGGTGCCTTTGTAGAGGTAGGTGTCGTCGCGGTTGTCGAGGGTGATGAAGAAATAGTATTCGATCTGTGCGCCGACAGTTGCCGGCATGCTCAAATCGGCCGACCAGAACTGGAGGCTACCGTCCTCGGTGCTGAAATTCAGTGGCGTCGATTGCCAGCTGCCGCCGTCGATGCGGTAGTAGAAGCTGCCGCCGGTTTGGTTGGCACCACCGGATTTGTTGACGCCCTGATAAAAGGTGGCGTTGGCATCGACGCCCGGGAAGAGCGGGTCGCGCATGGTGATGCCCTCGAGTTCGGAGCGGGCGTCCGAGGGCGTGTGCCAGATGTCTTCGAACTGGGCGAATAGCGACTGGGCGGCAAAGAGCTGGGCGAATAATAGCGTGCCGTGGAGGATGAGGTGGTGGAGTTTCATGGGGAGTGCTTCTGTAAGTTAGGGAGCGTGGATGGTGGGGCGGGGCACCGCTTGGACGGCGAAGGGCGTCCGCAAGACACGCCTCGGGAGTGGGTTGATGTTGGCAAAAATGGATGTGTTTATTCCGGCAGCTCGACCTGGATGCGGTAGAAGCGGCGGGATTCGGTGGCGGGATGGGTGCCGGTTTGGCTGCCGTCGTCGGTCCATTGTATGAGACTACCAGTGCCGACGATGCCGCTTTGGGCGACATCCCAGTCGATGAGGTTATGGCTGTAATAGACAGTATAAGTGCGGTCTTCGATGGTTTGGAACTGTACGGTGACGTCTTGCGCCGGTGTCGTCCCCAGGTTGAGCTGATAGACGTTGGGCAGTTTCGGATGGGTGCCGAAGATGAACTCCTGCAGATTGGTCAGGCCATCGCCGTCGGGATCAGCGCTGGGATCGGCGGCGATGGCATCGTCGAAGTGGAGGGTTTCCCACCAGTCCGGTAGACCGTCGCTGTCGGTATCGAGGCTGAGGTTCGCGGCGGCGTCGAGTTCCAGGCCGATGCTGAATTGGCCGCTACCGCTGAACTCGAGCTGCTGGGTGAGCGCCTGATTGCGCAGGTTTACCGTGTCGAAGCGATCATCCGGATCGTCGGTGGCGTCTGATATCCAGTTGGCGTTGTAGCTGCTCCCAGCATAATGCAGGCGGGTGCTGACGATGTCCTGCGGTCCTTGCGTGGTCACGCGGACATGGCTGCCGGTGTCGGTCGGTGCGCCTAGGTGGCTTTGCCCGGAGATCATCAGCTGGCGAAGATCGGGGGAGAGTCCGAAGCGCACGAACAAGGTGCCGACTACAGGGTCCAGGTCGTAGCTGGCCTCGAGGGTGCGGCTGTCGTCGGCCAGCGTGATGGTTTTGGCGATGTTGCCGTCGCTGCTGCTAAAGGTCCATCCGGTTTCAGCACCGCCCGCGGGACTGGCATTGTAAGGTGCGTTCACATAGGAGCTGCCGCCGCTGCCGCTGGCGAACCAGTCCTTGAAGCCGGAGGTGCGGCGGGCGCTGCCGTTTTCGGTGCCTTCGAAGTCGTCGGGACCGTCGGCGAAGGCGAGTAGATTCCCGGTGGTCTGGAAAACGCGGCCGGTATCGGCGTCGCGCACCCAGGAGGCGAGCAGGCGGCCGCCGAGGCGGTCGAAGACAGCCAGGACGTGGCGGTTGTAGAGGAGGTAGTTGTCCACGCCGTCGAGGGTAAGGTCGCGGGCCACGGCAACGGTGCCGGAGAGGGTATCCGCACTGGCGGCCCAGTTGGCGACATCGCCGTAGATGGCAGCGTGGCGGAAGTGAGCTTGCGCGGTGGCGGCAAATCCGGCGAGCGTCTCGAAACCGGAGGCGGGGTTGATGTAGTCGCCGGTGGAGAATTTGCGCAGGTCGGTGAATCCCTGGTTATGGAAGGCGGTGGTGAAGAGGGCGGCCCCGGCGGTGGCGTGGGCGAGCTGGCCGATCCCGTCGGCCGGATCAAGGGCGGAAATCGCCTGCCAAGCATCCTCGGCGAGGCCGGTTTGCCCGATTTGCCCAAAGGGTCCGGGTAGGGTCTGACCGGGGGCGCGTTCGAAGATTTTGCCCGCCAGTCCCTCGCGATCGGCATTGCCGGAATACCAGTTGTCGTAGGAACCCTGGCTGGCGTATTGGACGAAGTTCTTAGCCACCAGCGGGAGATTCGGCGCACCGCGATCAACCGCCGACCAACTGCGGTCAATCAAGTCCTGCGGGGTGACGACCTCGACCCATGGGCGGTTGGCGAGCCAGCGGAGGTTACGCTCGTAGGCGTCGGCCCGGGTGGCGGTGGTGAAGTCCTCCAGCGAGCTGAGAAGCGTGACCACTTGCTGCTGCTCGCCGGCGCGGGACTTGCGGCTGAGCACGCGGCGGATTTGGGTGGGAGCGCCGCCGTCGGTATTGGCAAAGAGGTTGTCGCTGAGGCGGTCGTGGATGACAAAAGTATCGATACCATGAATACGGTTGATCCGGTAGCCATTATCCCCGAGTGCCTCGGTACGTCCGAACCAGGACTCGATATGCTCACGCTGGTCGAGCAGCGTGTGGGTGAACTGAAGATCGTTCAGACGTTGGAGCGTCTGGTCGTCGGCCGTGCGCTCGGGCAGGTATAGAATATCGTCGGAAGGGGCAATGCCGTAAATATCGAAGAGCAGGTGGTGGGCGGTATCGATATTGGCGGCGTCAAAGGCGGCAGTGGTGTAATTGGGCACATGTCCGGCAAAGGTGGTGCCGAGGAGGAAGAGGTGGCCGGCGTCGGCGAGATTGCGGAGGCCGAGGTTGAAAGCCGGGCCGTCGCGCCAGGGCTTGCCTGCTGCGGGATCGACAGCGGCCCATTGGATGGCCGAGGCAAGGGTGGGTGTGATGGACAGACTGAGGGGCGACTGGAAGACCCGGTGGGCGAGGACGACGCGGTGATAGCCCGCTCCGGCGCCGTCGTTGATTTTCTCCTGAATTTCATGGCCCGGCAAGAGGTGTTGGTTGCCCTCGGAGAGCAGGACGGTCTGCACGCGCTGATTGGCAGCGGGACGGTTGCTCTTGGAGAACGAGGATTTTAAGATATCTTCGCGTCCGGCCTGGGAGAAGAAATTGTTTTCGACTACCCGGTCATCGTAAACCGTGTCGCGCAGATCGGAGCGACCGCCGATATCGCCCGAGCCCTGCGGGCTGTTTTCCGTATTGTCACGGGTGGTATAGACCTGGAAGTTGAGCTGGCCGAAATTGCTCCCGAGCCAGCCCGCGTCAAGCAGTGCCTCGCGGGAGATGGCGAATTCAACGGCGTCTAGTTCGCTGTTGAAGTAGGCCCCCTGGAAGCCCTTGGGGTGGTCCTGATCGTAAATCTCGACGCCGTTGCCGGAGAAGAGGTCTTCGCCGAAGTTGTCGGTGTTGTTAGCGGGGTCGGTGTCGGCAAAGATGCGGCCATTGGTGGAGTTATAGACCGCGACGAGGGTGCGCCAGCGCATGTCCGTGAGGGTGTCGACCTCGTCGGGGAGGACGCGTTCGCCGGTGCCGGGGTTTTGATTGATGGCGACGTAGATATTGAGAAACCCTTCTTCGGCGAAGGGGCGGAGGTCGTCAAAATCAAGCCGGAAGTAGATGCTGTCATCGCCGCCCACGGCGCTGTCGCCGCCGTCACGGGCGTAGAAGGCGACGATGTCGCGGGAGCTGTCGAAGCCGTCGAAGCCGGGGAAGAGGTCGCCGCCCTGGTTGTTGAAGCCGTCGCCTTCGTACTCGTCGAGAGCAATCAGGTCGTCGTGTTTCCAGTCCATAAATTCCTGGAAATAGGTGACGCCGTTGATGGTGCCGAGGGAGGGGCCGGGGCCGATGATGATGGCCTCATCCGGGGGTGGCCCGGGGGTGATGGTGGAGCGGGGGTCGGTGCCGGCATTGAAATGGTCGAGGTTGGTGATGCCATCGCCGGTGAGGTCGCCGCCAGGGCCGTTGAGGGGATCACCGGGCTGGCCGGTGCGCCAGTTGTAGGTCCCGTCATCGAGTGGATCGAGGCCGAAGCGGACCTTCCAGCCGTCGGGGAGCCCGTCGCCGATGGTGTCGAGGCGGAGCGGATCGGTTTCGGTGATGAGGATGCGCGGCCAGCCGTTCTCATCCTGCAGTGTGCCGGAGCCGTCGGCGGCGTAATCGGCGAGCAAGGCCTCACGGTGAAGGGCGCGGGAGCGGATGGCGGGGTAGACGATACCGTCGACATGCCAGGGCGGCGGGTTTTGGTTGTCCCAGTCCAGCAGGGCGGAATCGTTGGGCATGCGGTTGTAGGCGAAGGCGGCTGTGCCGGGATTGGTGTAATCGAGTGGTGTGCTGCTTCCATCGGACTGGAGCAGAAAGAGATCGAGCCGGCCGTTGCGATTGGCGTCGCCCTGTCCGTCGCGCAGACCGTCGCCGATGGTGTCGTCGTTGTTCGGATCGGTCTCGAGAAAGCGGGCGTTCGGGGGAAGCGAATCGCGATCAATCCGCGACGTGTTGTAGAAGGTCGGGATGTCGGCGCGACCGAGGATGGCGGTGACTTTGCCGTCGGGCCCGAGGGCGCCGATGTCGACGCGCCCGTTGCGGTTGCGGTCTTCCTGATCGTCGCGCAGGCTGTCATCATCGCTATCGGCTTTGACGGGGTCGGTCATCGTGCCGTCGATCAGGTCGGTGCGGCCACGGTTGAGGTCGTAGCGGGGGTGCCCGCTGTTGTCGGTGGTATTGAAAAGTGGCGGATCAAGGTCGGATAGGAAATTGGTAAAGCCGTCGCCATTGGTGTCCGTGGTGGTGTCGGTGGCGGCGGAATCAATTGGGCCGATGAGACCTAGCTGCAAGCCGTCGGGCAGGAGCGAGCCATCGGTCTGGGGACGGGTGGCTTGCGTCTTACCGGAGAATATCCAGCTGTGGACCTGTCCATTGGTCCAGGTTTCCGGGTTACCTTCCGGTAGGCGAATCGGCTCGCTTTCGATCGCATCGGGCAAGCCGTCGTCGTCGCTGTCGCCACTGTCGTCGAAGTCTACCACTTGACGGAAGAATACGGTGGCATTGCGCACTGTGCTATTGGTTTCGCCGTCGCGGTCGACGGTGGCAGTGAAGCGGTATTGCCCCGCGAGGATGCCGCTCCAGACGTATTCGTGAAAGAGGCTGTTGCCCTCGACCACGGGGTTCGGGTTGTCGTCGGTGGGCGTGCGCAGGGTGAGGGTACCGGAGAAGTCTTCGGGCGCGAAGTTGAAGTTCAAATCCAGTGTGTCGATATCGTCATCCGTTTTGACCCGGACCAAAAACTGGCGGTCTTCCGGATCGGGGGCGACGAGGTCGGGGAGAACGATTTCCACGGGGCGACCGTCGGGTCCGATCTCCAGCGGGTTGACGATATCCACCCGCGGCGGCGGCGGGGTGGGGAAGGCGCGGACCAGCCGGGTGGCGACGAGGTCGGGGGCACCGTCGCGGTCCAGAGTGACCTCAATGCCGTGAAGCCAGTCGTTGCGACCGTTGAAGAGGTTCGGTAAGTCGAAAGCCAGGGCGTGGAAATCGGCGGTCTCGTTAAAATTGATCCGGTAGTCGTCCCGGTTTTGGGCGACGCCGCCTTCGGCTTGGCCGGACTGCTCCGACTGAATGCGGAGGGTGAAATTTTCGATCAACTCGGCCTCGCTCAGGCCGTCGGCAAGTGATTTCGAGAAATAGGCCTTGAGCACGTAGCCAGAGCCGACGATATCGCCGTTTTGCGCGGGCCAACGGATGAACAAGCGTGTGTCGGGCCCCGCAGTGGCGACGTTGCGGGTGAGCGTCGTGAAGTGCCCGTCCGTATCGCTCAAGCTCTCAGTAAAATCGGTGCGCTCGACCGAAGAGACTTCCCGCAGGCGGACGCGAATGTTGGCGTTTCCGATGGCGGGAATGTTGGTATAGTCGAAGCGCCACTCCTTCGGAAAATCACTGTCCAGCACCGGGGTCGCGGTGACTTCGGTGGCACGCACCCAGGAGGTGCCGACGTCGCCGTCCCAGACTCCGTTGGCGTTGAGGTCGGTGAACAGTTCGCCGGGATCCCACTCGCCGTTGCGGTCGCTGTCGGTGAAGGGCTCGAAGCCGGAACCGTTGCCGTTGAGGACCCCGGTGTTGACGTCATCGTTGGCCGGATCGTCATCCTCGATGGCATACCACACTTCGGTGACTTCGGCATCCGTGCGCACGACTACGCCGAACTCCTGTCCGCTCACGGTGTCGCCGTTGTTGGCGGGAAAGAGAATTTCGCCGGTCGGGCGCTGTGTGTCGTAATAGAAAGGTTGGGTGAACGTGCGGTAGATGGCGGCGCGTCCGAAACGGTCGAGGTAGGCACGGCCGCGCAGCACGTGCCACCCCTCGGCCAGTCCGACGCGCGTCTCCCCGTAGTCGTTGTGGGGATAATGAAAGGCATTGGTGGCATCGAATCCGGCGATGTCGAAGACGCTCATCATGCGGGCTTTGTCCTCGACTTCGGCGGGACCGACGGGGAAGCGGTCGGGCAGGGGTCCGCCGGCACCGTCGCCGTCGCGGAAGATGCCGATCTTATAGCGCAACTCGGTGCCGGGGGCCGGCTTCGGGATGGAGGCGCTGCCCCACCAGTCGTTGCTTCCGGAATCGTCGTTGTGCTGGAAGTTCAGTTCGGCGGTGCGGGTGGTGCCCAAGCCATCGCCACCGGCACCTTCGGGATTCGTGCCGTCGGTCGTGTAATAGAAAATCATGCGGTAGCCGCCGCCGACGGAGTTGGTCTTGGCCCAAACCGTGAGCTCAGACCCGCTGTCGTCGAATTGCGGGTCGCCTACGCCGGGATCAGCCGGGTCGTCGCCACCGACGGAGCCGTCCGGATCATGGAAAATAAAGGAAGCTGCGTTTCCCCCGAAGGTTTCGAAGTCGGCATTGACGTCGTCCGGCGCGGGGACGATGACGAAGCTGCCGGAGCCGATGGTGGTGCTATAGGTCTCGGCTCCGAGTGAGCCGATCTGGCTGCGGCTGGCTTCGACGGCGGCGAATTTCTCCGCATGTTGGCGCTGAACAAAGTTGGCGTCTTCGTAGCCGAGAAAGGTATCGGTCGCGATGGCGGGCGGGTTATCCCGCAGGTCGCCGGTCTGTGGGCCGAGGCCGAGGTGCGAGTTGATGTCGATGCCGCCGTCCAGCTTGAACTGCGCCCCGGCGGTGGAGCCGTCTGTCCGGAGGACGAAGCGCAAGTCGCTGCCGTCGGTCACGCGGGGGAGTTCGACCTGATAGGTGAAAGGCTCCGGTGTTTCGCCCACCAGATAGCCGCGGTTGGGCAGCCCGAGCGGATTGAATTGCGGGTCGCCGTCCGGGCCGTCGCGCCGGGTGACGCGCACGGTTTCCGTGCCTGCGCCATTTTGCAGAATGCTCAGCGTTTGGCCACCCGCGTCCGTCCAAAGAGCGGCAGGATCGGGATTTTTCCAGGAAAAGGCGAAGTAGCCGCCGGGCGGGACAATCACATTGCCCGCTTCGATATCGGAAGCCCAGACGTAGAAGCCGCCGCCGGGCGTGGCGTAGTTGTAAAGGTAGGCGTTGGTGCCGCCGGAGACGGCGGGGAAGGTCGTATCGATGGGGCGGGCCTGGCCATCGGCGAAATTGTCGTTCATCATGAAGAGCAGAACGGTGCCGTCGGGGTCGCTCATACCGGGGTTTTCGCGTTTGTCGCGCCGCTCGTAGGCGACCACGTCGCCATCGGACCAGCGGGGGATTTGGGCACCGCGGCCGAAGTGCTCGTTGATCTGGAGCAGGTTGGGTAGGCGGGGGTCGCCGAACTGGCCGAGAAAGGGGTTGTTGGCGTGCCGGGGGAAGGCCCCGCCCGATTCGCCGAGCGTTTCGGCCTTGTAATAGCCGTCGGTGTAAACGTTGGCGATCCCGCGGCGGGTCAGGTAGAAAGCATGCTGCAGCTCACGGCGGCTGGCGAAGTCATCATCGTGGCTTTGGGCGAATGAAATACCGGTGTTGTCATTGAAGGTCGGGTTGCCGCTCCAGCCGGGTGTATCAAGACCGTTCAGTCCTGTCCCGGGGTTCCCGAGTCGGCCATTCATCTCGCGGTGCAAAGGCGCATCCAACAAGCGCATGCCGGCATCGATATATTCCTGGAAGCCGGGAGGCGAACCGAGGTGCTCGCCGAAGACAAGGGCGTCGTCGCGCGGGGACTCCGAACTGAAAACGGTGTCGCGATGATTGTCCCAGTCGGAAAAACCACGGGTCAGATTGTACTGGACCTGCACGCCGCCGAGGTAGCCAGCGCTGGAGGCGTCTTTGCCGTCACCCGATTGCTGACCGAAAAAATACGAGGGCACGTGTTTGACCGCATCGAGCCGCAGGCCGTCTGCTTTGGTCGTGGCCATTTTCCAGCGCACCGCGCGAATGAGCAGCGCGCCCACATCCTCGCTGTAGAACGCTTCGTTATCCGCCAGGGTCTGTGCGGTGATGCCGTTGCCCGGGCCGAAGCCGACGTAGACGCCGTCCCCTGCGGCGTGGCTGGTACCGGAAGTTCCCGGAAGATAGGCGTAATACTCCGGATTGTCCGGATGTCGCAGAAAGGTGACCTTTGGGTGGGTGTCGCCCTCATTTGGGCCGAAATTCGTATTTGGGGTTTCGTGGGCAATATCAATGAGATCGGCGAGGCCGAGGTTTTGCACCTGCCATTGGCTGTTCCAGTCGCGGGTGTTGTCCCATTTGCGGTAGAAGCCCTCCTCCGTGACGCGCAGATGGAAGTCCTCCGGGATCATACCGGGATAGACGCCGATGGGCGTGTTTTCATTGAAGCCCGGCACGTCGAAAGCCCGGTGATTCATGATGTTGTCGAAATAGACCCGAATCCCGAAGCGGTGGGCCACTTCGACCAAACGCAGCAAATCGTCCATCGTGCCGTAGCGGGTGCTTACGGTATTACGCTGATCCTTGTTGCCAAGGTCAAAGGGATCCCACAAGTCGAAACCGACGGAGAGCCCCCCGCTACCTTTGGTAGGCGGCGGCAGCCAAAGCGCATCGTAGCCAGCCTCGGCCAGCTCCGGCATCTTCTCGGCGATCTCGTTCCAACTGACGTTAAAATACTGCAGGATCACCTCACCGCGGAGCGACGAGCTGGACGAGAGGACGAGGACGAAAGCGGCTGCCAGGAGCAGCCGCTTGAGAGGCTTTTGGGAACGGGGTAGCATGCGGAATATGGCTTCTAAAAGCCTTTATTAGTCAACGGAGAGAACTCTATGGGTAATTTTGAAAAAGTGAAACACTCCCCGCTGTTCAACAGTTTACTGTGGGGTCTTATTTTCGCGAGACGAGGGCGGCTTATTTCCCTGATGGAAGCGCTGAAGCGCCTGCGTGCGTCAACGAGAAAAGAAGGCGTTCAACTGTCCAATCAGTCCTTTACTTGAGCTTGATCGCATCGCAGTGTTCAACTGTTTACATGGCAGATGCCCCGCAACGCCGCCCCAACATGCAACAAATTGCCGACGCCGCAGGTGTCAGTAAATCGGCGGTTTCGTTGGCTTTACGCAACGATCCGCGCATTTCAGAGGTGACACGAATTCGGGTTCATAAAACTGCTGAAGCGATGGGCTACCGGCGCAACCCTGTGGTGGACTCACTGATGACGCAACTACGCGCCGGACGCCAGCCCAGCTTTCAGGCGAATCTCGCTTTGATTAACTGTTCGCCCCTGCGCGACCTCACGCAAAACCACACCTTTCGTCGACTTCGTGAGGGTGTTTTGCGTCGTGCCGAGCAACTCGGGTATGGGGTGGAGGAATTTTGGTTGCAACAGCCGGATATGCGGCCCGCGCGCTTAAAACAAATTATGGAAACACGGGGTATCCACGGTATTATTCTGATTGCGGCGCTGGACTTGGAAACGGTGGGCGCGGGTTACGCCAAGTTTTGGTATAGTTTTGCCTGTTCAGTCATCGGGGTCACCCATTTGAAGGACAATCTGAACTGTGCCTCCAATGACCAATACCTGACCGCACGCAACGCGACGCGTAAAGTGATCGAGCTCGGCTATCAGCGACCATTGCTGGTCGTTCCAGCAGCTGACGATGTGTTGTTGGAGGATAAGTTCAGCGCAGGTTTCTACAGTTCGACGCGCAGCTTGCCGGTCAAGAATCGGCTTAATTTCCTGGCGTTCGACCTGGAATCGCCGAACAAGCTACTGGAACAAATCCGCAAGCTTAAGCCGGATGTTGTTATCACAAACAAGGTTGAATTGTATGATGGCTTAATTAAGGCCGGAATACGGATACCGGAGGATTTAGGTCTGGTCCACCTCGATTGGCACGATGGCATCAACCACCTTTCCGGTATGCGTCAAAACAACCGTGTTGTGGGCAGTGCAGGTGTCGACCTCGTCGTCAGCCAACTACAGAAAAACGAATTCGGGGCGCAGGAGTTTCCGCAAGTGATTCAGATTGAGAGCAAATGGGTGGATGGGTCGACGGTCAAACTGGCAAGCAGTTGATGTTGTCTATAACGAACTGCATCCGCTATCGGTTGGATTCTGTGGTAGCGGGTGGTTCGAACAAGAAATCCGCGATGCCGACATTATAGCTGTGCTCCTTCAAGTGGATGATACCGCTTTCGCCTGACGTGTTGTCGGTAAAGGTGATCGTGCGGGGTGACCGCCCATACTCGCCAGCGGGAAAGTAGTCTTCGTAGCGGATCGTCCGAATGACCGGATTTTTTTGTCGGGACGAATCGATCAGATTGAGTTCCCGGATCAACTGATTTTCGCCGGATTTGTCCGACTCCGCAGCGCGTTGGATACGAACAGAATATCCATGAAAGAGGGGATGCTGCAAATCAAAGCCATTTTTCGGGCGGAAATGGTAGCTTGGATTGAGCGCCAGCAGATCGAGCAAATAGGCGGCAGCATCTTCGCCTTTTAGTTCGGTAACCGATGTTTTACCGGGTGACTGTCTCTCCAGATGAATTTTTTTGTTCGAGAAAAACAGGGTCACGCTTGATTGACCATTCGGTGTGTCGATTGATGCCCGAATTTGATCTTGACCCTTGGTTGCCTGTGAAAGGCTCAGTGTGTTTCCTTCGGAAACCATTTCCCCATGCACACGAATGGAGCGGACGGGCTCCCGAATCTGCGCAGATAACGCCGATGTCACGACGAAGAAGGCTGCGGGCAATAACGCTGCTCGGGCTGCAGAAAATGCTGCTGCAAAAAATGCCTTCATCTGGATTTCTTTCTAGCTGTTTTCTTAAATAGGTCAAAAAAAACCGCTGGCAGATCCGCCAGCGGTTTGAGGAGAATAACTGCCAATCCGGCGCTGTCGGTTAGGAGCGACGGCGACGGACGGCGACAAACGCCATACCAAGTGCGCCGGCAATGAGTGCAAACGAACCCGGTTCGGGCACAACGGTGAAACTCGCGGAGAAGTTGCTGCCACCATCGTTTACGAAGGAGGTTCCAGCATCGGTGTTATCTGAAGACCAGAACGCTTCCAGGGTGTAATCACCCGCAATGAGTGAGCTGGCGATTTCCTGAGCGCCGGAAGTGAGGCCTCTCCAGGACTGGTCGCCGCCGTTTGTAAACTGATTGCCAGCGAGATCGGTAAAGGTTGCGTCCGAACCAAAATCCAGCCCTTCTTCGTTAAAAGCACCCGGAGTGGATGAACTTTCGAAAACGCGGTAGTGGAAGGTGGCACCGGTGACGTTATCGCCGCCGTTTTTGAAGGTCAGGACCTCAGCGGTGTTGATCGTGATCGACTCACCGACATTGATGGTGCCGAGATCGGCACCTCCCAGGTTAGCGACCGTGTTTGGTCCGGGTTGCGCCTCGCCGTAAAGGGTGGAGGTTCCATTGACATCGATTTCAGTGTAGGCACCGAAAATTCCGGCCGCGCCAAAAAGCGAAGCCCCGGAAAAGAGGGACCCCGCGAGGAGTATGTTTATTTTATGCATGGTTATTGTTGTGGGTTATGGGTTTTATTTTGAGTGGGTTCTACGCTTTGTTGGCGAGCTCCCGCATGTGAAGTATGTATAATGGCGACTGTTTTATGAATGAGAATGAAAATAGAATTCAACAGTCAAACAGGTTAGGGACGCCGCCTTGCTATCCAGAACATCGCCGAGGATCCAAGGAATAAGGCAAAGCCGCTTGGCTCGGGCACGGTGCTGACTGCCAGGTTATTGAAGTAGAGATTGTTGGCCGGGGCGCCTCCCGCATCGGTGTCGCTGATATAAAACTCAAAATTATCAATCGAAGCGGTAATTCCGGTTACGCTCCCGCTGAAAAGCGTCCCCTGGACACCTTGAGCGGATGCGCGACTGATCTGGTAATCGATCTCGCTGGCGGATTTTACCACCATGACGACGTCGATGACAGCGTCGTTGCCGCCATAATCGTAGGCAACCGACGTTTCGGGCACGAGTGTCGCGTTGGCACTGCTGACCGATGCGCCGCCGCCGCCGACATTAAAGTTAAAGATGCTGTCACCACCGGTTCGCAGGTTGAAGCCCTTGTTTCCGTTGTCGAAGTTGACACCCATCTGGAAAGTAAACTGGTCGTTGATCGAGAGAGGCGAAGCAAACGAGCGAATGGCGGTGGAAAACGCCCCACTTGGGTTGGCAAACATGCCAAAGGATTGGCTTCCCGTGTTGATGTCGCCAGCGCCATCCGTGGAATCGCCTAGAAAATGACCGGCAAAAAGCGTGCTGCCATCACTGTTTTGGTTGAAACTCCAATTCTGGAAGCCAGTGCCTTGGTTGCTTCCATCGGTCCAGCTGGTGTAGTTGCCCGCATTATCCAATGCGGTTTGAGCAAAAAGACTGCCCGTAGCGAGCAGGGGGATGAAAAATAGCGAATTCTTCGTTTTCATAGGGTATTGGGTTTTTTTTGGGTGGGTGTTTTTTTTATTTAATTCAAACATGAGAAAAAAAGGGCGCAATGAAACGCAGATTTGTTTCAACAGTTGAATGGTTGGGCTGGCTGCTGTTGATCGAAGTTGTTCAAAAAAACCCGAAGGTAGGCCCGTCCAGACGTTTGGGATAGCCGTCGGCTTGAATGGTTTGCCGGTCCGCCTGGCTAAGATCTTTCAGCTTGAAAACCGGTAGGATGGGGCGTCCTTCGGGTGTGGTTTCGTATTGAACCCCTTTTTCTTCAATAAACAAATAGCTGGCAAACTCGCCGCCAGGAATCTCTCCAATCGTTACGGTCAAGTCAACCGGCTCACCAGCCGGGAGTTTGAACCAATCGCCCACGGTCAAGGGCGGTAAGTATTGCGAGACGGGTGGTCCGGGAAAACGCGGTTCCTCGCG